>JAFTMD010000018.1 GCA_017452585.1 Clostridia bacterium | reverse complement strand
CTTTCTTTCAAATGTTCAACAAGCCCCTCCTCCTGAATGTCGTCATAATAAATATAAGGAAGTGAAACGTAATCCTCTTGATAGGCCTCGTTGGTCGATTTAAGGGAATAGTGGATAGAATAGAAGGAAAAACCTTCCCTATCCGCAACTTCTTTCAACCATAAAAGTCGTTCGGCGGCGTATTCCATGGTCGGCTTTCCCGAAGTGGATTCCAAATAATAAATATCCCCCGATGTTGCGCAAATCTCTTGCGTGCAAGTGGCTGTATTCAAGGGTAAATCATACAAATTCACAGCATCGAGATGATTTTCGTACAAGAAAAAGTCGGTTGCAGGCCCTTCCCCTTCAGGAAAATGGAGGGTGAAGCTGAGACGATCGTTCTCCGTCAATGACAAACTCTTAAAAGCTTTTTCTCCCAGATCGCCATATTCCTTTTGCAAGCGCCATTTTACCGTATAACGTTTGGTCACCCATACATCGTAATTATTGCTGGTGATTTCCCCTAAGCCATTCATAACGAGGGTGAAACGTTCGTCCTGTTTGGTGGGCGAATAAATATGCGCGCGGTAGGTGTTGATGTAAGGAAAAACATGATCAATGCTCTTGATTTTATAATCGGTGTCTGCAAATTCATTCTTTATGTGTTGGTTTGCCGTGTTCCATACAAGCGCGTAAGAAACAGGATTTCCGCCCACTAAACAGCCAACGGTAAACACGATCAAGGCCAATACAATCCCCACGACGCCTGCTGTTATTTTTGATATCTTTATCATATACCTTCTCCTTTAATTTGATTCTCAAAATACTCCTTCATTTTTCACTCCTTTTTTCCTTTCCAAATGCAAAGTGCAACAACCCTGCAATCAAAATGCCCATCCAAACAAAGATAATAAAAATCCCCGTCCAAACAGCAAAACTGTAAAAATCAGCCATTTCAATACTTTGCAGATTTGCGAGAATGTTGATAATCAGGTTGGCGAAAGTGAGAATGAGTGGCGTCATATACAACGCCGTCCAACGGAATACCACATACCCCAAAATTCCAATAAAGGGCATCAAAAGCGCGTTAAAAAAGAGGTTTTCCTGAAATACAAAGCTGAGCCCCAATAACATACACCCCAACATCAGCAACAGGGAAATGAAACGCACCTGCCCTTTCTTTAATTTTTCCTGTAATTTTTGTAACGAGCGAACCTCGGCTTTTTGGGTAGAAGAAAGGACACAATCCTCCGCTATGGAAGTGGTTTTTTGCATGTTTTCTAATGTTTTTTTGCACATTTCGCACTCTTCTAAATGTTCTTGAATAAAGGTTTTCGACTCTTCACTGACCATATCTTCCTGATATAGAGTCAATAAATCTTGCACGATATTACAATTCTTCATCCTTATTTCCCTCCAATTGTTCTATAATTTTTTTGCGCGCCCGATGATAGGTTACACACGCCCAATTTTCTGTTTTATGGAATATTTGTCCGATTTCTTTAAAGCTCAGTTCTGCGTAGACACGCCAAGTGAATACTTCTTTATACGGATCAGGTAAAGTATGTAGGGCTTGCTTAATTTTCTTGGCTTCTTCACTCCAAATCAACCGTTCTTCCAACGATTCGCCATCAGAAACATCCATCTCGTCAATACTTTTCAGCCGTTTGGATTTTTTTAGATAGGTGTAATAGGTGTTTTTTGCAATTTGACAAAGCCAAATGCGCAGATCGCACTCTCCCTTAAATTTATCAATCGCTTGAATGGCCTTGAAAAAAGTTTCACCCGTCACCTCTTCGGCAATCTTTTCATCCCCGGAAAGACGACGAATATAGCGGAATACATCATTAAAATAAGTTTTGTAGATAATTTCAAACTCTTTCATCCGTCATCCTCCTTACGTTTTGCATTTAGGCGATGTCACGAGAATGGTTGATTTTAGCTGAAATTTATTTTCAGCGGCTTGACCTGAAAAATCAACCAGATGATGTGACTGAGCCTTCATCTATAAGACTACTCAAAAAAGAAAATCTTACAAACTTTTTATCATTATAACATATTTTCTCGCATTTGTGTCGGTTTTCGCGCAAAAAAATAAACGTTCGACAAGAAAAACTTGCCAAACGCTTATTTCATTATGACTTTTATAAACTTATTCTACACAGACGATACCGCCCTCTTTGATGGTGATCTTCATGCCATCTTTCACATATTGTAAAAATTCATCTCCCAATTCGTCAATGACGGGCATCGTTACGCCGTCTACCCAAACGTCCGCAAGGATTGCGCCAGCCGCCGCCAAAGAGTCAATATGGTTGGCAAAGAGCATACAAGCGGGATTTCTGCCCATTGCGCAAGCGCAATATAATACCAGACCGCCCGTCGTAGAACCGATTGTCTGCGGTAAGCAAAGCGCCTTGCCTGCCATGGGTTTTCCGTTGAGTTCTGCATTGTTCTGGTCTCCACACTTCAATGCTTTATCGCCAAACTGAAGTGCCATCTGCATAGACGCCAATGTGTTAAAGCCCTGCGTGGTTACAACTGCCTCCGCCGTTACGGTGCCGGGGGTTACAACTCTTCCTTTAAACTCTCTCATTTTTATTTACCTCCCTTCGTGATGGCCACTAAAATTTCGTCGTCCGTATAATATCTCGCGCTGGTGTATGTACGAAGCTTGTTGGACGAAGTGATAACGGGCATCGTTTTGCAAAGTGGATTATTCATATACATAAGCGGACAAATATACGACGTGATGACACCCGTTGCCTTCAAACGTTCTGCATATTCCGTCTTGTTGAAGGCTTCCAACACCTTCGGCGCTGCCGTGAAAACGGTGGGAATAACCACTTTTTTGTTGCCACTTGCCTGTAAACCTGCTTCCACTTTATCCGTCCAATCCTTGAGCTGTTGCAAGCTCATGTGAGGACAACCCATAAAGCAAAGTTTGGGCTTTGCATCAGGATTTTTCCAAATGACAGGATAGTTATTTTTCACGCTTTCCAATTCTGCATCGTCAATGACGTATTCCTTTGCGCCTTCCGCAATCAAAGATTTGCCAAGTTCTACCGCTTCGGGCGTCAAATTTTCAATATGGTAAAGCCCAACTGCGCCATTGGAGGCGGTTGCCGCGCCAAAATCTTTCAAATATGTGCAAGCTTCTTCATTCAGATCAGTGCCAAGCCATTTATCCAAGCCAACCACGTAGGGAACATCTTCCATAACCTTCATGCCGATTGCGGAACCCAAAAGTTGCGCTTCGGGTTTCTTGGTCGTTTGGATTTTTACCACCCAAGTGGCCTTTCTGCCTTCATCAGTCAAAAGCCCAAAGTAAGGCACGTAGCCGACGATCGAACCCATGATATCCAAAATACCGGAGTTACGGTTGCAACGAGCACCCAATACGGAGTTTGCGTAGACAACGGCGCTCGATTCTGCCCAAGAAAGAATTTCGCCCTTTTGCGGTTTATTGCCAACCTCGTCCATGTAGCAAGCGCACGTGAATGCATTTTCATCCATGAGGCCCAATTCATTCAACTGCTTTTCATAGAAGTCCTGCTTCGTATACATAAACTTATTAAAAACAAAGTTTTGCAAGAAGTTTGCAGGTACGTTTTTATCAATGGGACGGGGATCTACGGAGAATTTCTGACCGGAGGCAACCCCTGCGTCCAAAAGTTGTTGCATAAGATCGTATACGGGCGACATTACTTTCAGCCCAAACGAGGTTACGAGGTGATTGTATTTAGACGTTATAGGCACCAACTTTTCTGCTTCAAATGCCTCGCCGTACATGACCATCGTCTTCATGACTTTCGCCATGGTTTCACCCTTTTCTCCATTTAAAATTCGTTTTTGTTCATCTGTTAAAAACATTCTTTTCTTCCTCCCGATTATTAAAGTTTCATGGCGACATCCCAAGCCTGCCAAATTGCCGTGCGGAGATTGCCCACTTTGCAAGCGTCCCCGATAACGTGGACTTTGCCACTCTTTTTCGCGATGGGCGCGGGATGATACCCTACGGACAAAATAACATTATCTGCAGGAATTTCCATCGTCTTGCCTTCTTTATCCATGACGACAACGCCGTCTTTTTTGATTTCTTTAACTTTCGTTTCCAAATAAACGGGTACGTTATGAAGCTTGAAGAAATCTCTCAAATAGCTGGTGTTTGCAAGGCAGATACCGGGCGTGCAAATGAGATCGTCCAACATTTCTACAATGGTGGGTTTTTTGCCCTGCAAGTAGAGTTCGTATGCAATTTCACAACCCGTCAAACCGCCGCCGATAATGGTGACGTTTTCGCCAACTTCTTTTTCACCCAACAGGAAATCGACTGCCTCTATCCCCTTTTCAATGCCGGGAATGGGAGGTTTATTTGCCACTGCGCCCGTAGCGACAATCACTTCGTCCGCCTGAATGGATTCCAGGGATTTCACTTCCGTATTGAGTTTTATATTAATGGGATATTTGGTAATTTCGCGATTGTACCAAGCAATGAGGGCTCTATCCTTTTCTTTGAAGGAAGGGGTTGCCGCTGCAATAAATATCCCACCGAGTTGGTTGGTTTTTTCATAGAGGGTAACTTGATGGCCACGTTTTGCGGCAACGATAGCCGCTTCCATACCGCCAATACCCCCACCGATGACGGCAATATTCTTCTTCTTTTTAGCGGGAGCGATATAATGCTTTTTCGATTGCATGGTTTCCGCATTGATTGCGCAACGGGAAAGCCCCATCGTATCCGACAAATCCTGCGTGTTGGCATGACCTTTCGACTTGGAGAAGTTGAAACAACCATTATGACAACAAATACAAGGCTTGATATCTTCCAATCTGTCTTCAATCAGTTTGGTAACCCATTCGCCATCCGCCAAGAACTGGCGAGCTACGCCCATAGCGTCAATTTTCCCTTCTGCAATGGCTTGCGCGCCCACTTCGGGTTCCATTCTCCCTGCGCAAACAACGGGAATGTCGACATATTTTTTAATGTGCGCAACGTCTTCCAAGTTACAATTTTGAGGCATATACATAGGCGGATGCGCCCAATACCAAGAATCGTACGTACCATTGTCTGCATTGAGCATATCATATCCTGCATCTTGCAAATATTTGGCTGCCTTTTCCGATTCTTCCATGCATCTGCCCACTTCTTTGTATTCTTCTCCGGGAAGCGCGCCTTCGCAGAAGCCTTTTACCTTGGATTCTACCGAGTAACGCAAAGATACGGGGAAATCCTTTCCACAAGCTTCTTTAATTGCCTTAACCACTTCCACAGGGAAACGGAAACGATTTTCAAACGAACCGCCGTATTCATCAGTACGCTTATTTGTCCATTCCATGGTGAATTGATCCAAAAGATAGCCTTCGTGTACGGCGTGTACCTCCACCCCGTCAACCCCTGCTTCTTTACAGAGCTTTGCCGTCTTTGCAAACGCCTCGATAATTTCGTGAATCTGCTCCTTCGTCATAGCGGGCGTCGTAATATCCTCTGCCCAACGGGAAGGAAGTTCACTGGGGCTGGCAAGTTCATGGCTAGTATCCAGAATGGGTTTTAAAATAGCGCGGGTAAATTTATTTTTATGTAAAGGAGCGATCAGTTCGGTAATTGCCCAACTTCTACCCATACCAGCGGTAAGCTGTATGAAAAGTTTTGCGCCCGTCTTATGGATTTCGTCCATAAACACCTTTAAATCTTCAAACATTTTAGGGTTCTGCCAAAGCCATTTTCCCCAAAACGTATCACGCAAGGGCGCAATACCGGGAATAATCAACCCGACGTTATTGTTTGCTCTTTCCAAAAAGAGCTTTGCCGCTTCCTTGTCAAAATGGCAACCGGTCAATTCAAACCACCCAAAAAGCGACGTGCCACCCATCGGACACATAACGATACGGTTTTTAATTTCCACGTTCCCTATTTTCCAAGGGGTAAATAAAGATTCATATTTTTTATCCATAATAAAACTCCTTAATAATTATAATAACTCATCAAATAATTTGATATTTTCTTTCTTTGCTGTCAAATCGCCTGCTTGAATTTTTTTGATGACTTCCACAATGCGATCGTTGATTGGCGTGGGAACGTTATATTTTCTTCCCCACTCACAAATCACCCCATTGATGGCGTCCACTTCACAAGGCTTTCCCTTTTTCAAATCCTGCAACATCGACGGTTCGATTTCACGATGCTTTTTCATTGCAATGGGAAGAAGCAAACAGCCAATTGCGCGTTTGAATGCATTTTTATAATAGAACAAGCTGACAATGTTTTTGCCTTGTACGGGCGCAAAAGTTACCCCTGTTGCGTGACCAACGTCAATACATTCTTTCATGCAACGAATGGCAACTTTCTGCGCGGATTTATCCTCGGAAACGTCTCCGAAAACACCGCCAAGCACAGTACCCAACCCTGAAAACGTAGAATTAATCAAAAGCTTTGACCATCTTGCGCCCAGTAAATTTTCCTCTTTATGGACAGGACACATCAATTCTAAAAGATTTTTCACCTCTTCAAACTTGTCCTCGCTGATTCCCTTCATGCCACCCATGTGGAAGGAAAGGCTGTCGGGTGCGCTTGTCAAACGAACGATACCCGGTTCTACCAACGCTGCGCCCCATTCCACGGCGCAACCCAGCGTGCGATGTTCACCAATAATTTCTGCAATCCCCGGTTCGGGAATACCATTCTGCAAAGTAACCACAACGCCGTCCTCTTGCAGATATTCTTTTAAGGAAGTAACGACTTCTTTATTGTGGAGCTGTTTGGTCAACAGAATGATAACGTCGTATTTCCCCTCCATTTCATCAGGCGTAATTGCCTTGACGGGGACAGTCATCTCCACTGTACCAATGATTTTAGCGCCTTTTGCATTGAGCGCCTCCACATGCGCGCGGTTACGATTGATAAGATCGATTTGGCCGCCGTTTTTCGTAATGTACGCGCCAAGCACCGTTCCTAACGAACCCGCGCCATATATTGCATATCTTCCCATAAAATACCTCTTATTTTTTTATATTGGCTGAAACCTTTTGAAGTTTATGCCTTCATTATTATATCAAAGATTTTCAGCGCTGTCAAGAGGCGTATAAAAAATTAATTAAAAAAGCGCTATTTTATTTTTTAAAGATCGATAAGCGCCACTCTTTATCCTATTAATACCTGTCTTTATACAAACTTTTTATATATAAATTACTCCAAAAACAATAGAAAACCCCGAAAATCTTATTTTTCAAAGATTTCGGGGTGAAAAATCTTATTCCCATTCAATGGTTCCCGTGGGCTTGGGAGTTAAATCATACAGTACACGGTTGATACCGGGCACTTCTGCAGTAATTCTACGCGTAATCGTGTGCAATACTTCGTAAGGAATTTCCTCAACCGTCGCCGTCATGGCATCTTTAGAATTGACCGCGCGAAGGATTGCAGGCCAACCTTCATAACGGCTGTCATCCTTTACACCGACACTCTTAACATCAGGAATAACCACAAAGAACTGCCAAACTTTCTTGGAAAGTCCGCTATTTGCAAACTCCTCACGCAAAATGGCGTCTGCTTCGCGGAGCGCTTCAAGGCGATCTCTGGTAATAGCGCCAAGACATCTAACCCCAAGGCCAGGGCCGGGGAAGGGTTGACGATCCACCATTTCTGCGGGCAAGCCAAGCGCTCTGCCCACCACGCGGACTTCATCCTTATACAAAAGCTTTAAGGGTTCTACCAACTCAAATTTCAAATCTTCGGGCAAGCCACCCACATTGTGGTGAGATTTTACCGCTTTTTTACCCTCTGCTTTTTGAATACTTTCCAAAATGTCGGGGTAAATAGTACCCTGCGCAAGATAGGTGATATCCTCCAACTTTCTTGCTTCTTCCGCAAATACTTCGATAAATTCCTTGCCGATAATCTTACGTTTCTTTTCAGGATCGCTTACACCAGCAAGCAAACCTAAGAAACGATCGGTTGCGTCTACGTAGACGAGATTGGCATCCATCTGGTTGCGGAAAACTTCCACAACGCCTTCCGATTCGTTTTTGCGCATCAAGCCGTGGTTAACGTGCACGCAAACCAATTGTTTGCCGATGGCTTTGATGAGAAGCGCGGCCACTACGGAAGAATCTACCCCGCCCGAAAGCGCCAACAAGACCTTCTTATTGCCAACCTGCGCCTGAATATTTGCCACTTGTTCTTGAATAAATGCTTCCGCCAACGTTTGCGTCGTAATGCGTTCCATTGTTGCGGGACGTACATTATTTTCCATTTTTCTCTCCTCCAACTATTCTTTTAGTGTTGCGTATAATTAGGTGCTTCCTTACTGATAGAGATGTCGTGAGGATGACTTTCTACCAAACTAGCATTGGTGATGCGCACAAATTCGGACG
>JAFTMD010000017.1 GCA_017452585.1 Clostridia bacterium | reverse complement strand
TTTTACAACCGCTGCATTTTGAGGCATCGTGCCATCTTCGGAAAGTCTTGTCAAAATATAATCCAAGAGCAAAATACCTACTTGGTTACCAGAGAGCGCGACAAATTCCCCATTGTTGTCTTTGAGCGCAACGCCAAGACGGTCAGAGTCGGGATCGGTACCAAATACAACGTCAGCATTGATTTTATTTGCCAAAGCAATCCCCATTGCAAGCGTTTCCTTGTATTCGGGGTTGGGCACTTTAACCGTCGAAAATTCGGTGTCTTTCGTCGTCTGTTCTTCTACAACCGTCGTATTGATGCCAAGTTTCTTCAAAATGGCCATAACGGGCTTGTAACCACTGCCGTGGACGGGCGTGTAGACAAGCTTCAAATCCTTACCGCATTTTTCCACCGCTTCTTTCGAGAGGGTGAGCTTGGAAAGTTCTTCAATATAATCATTGTCAAGTTCTGCAGGAACGGGCAAAATCAAATCGCTGTCCATGTCTGCTTCCACGGAAAGATAGTCGTCAATCTGATTGATATAGGAAACCACTTTTTCCGTATCTTCGGGAGACATCTGCGCGCCGTCTGCGCCGTATACCTTATAGCCATTGTATTCCTTGGGGTTATGGCTAGCGGTAATCATAACGCCTGCAATCGTCTTCAAATAACGAACGGCGTAGGAAAGCATGGGAACGGGATGTACGTCGTCGAAAAGATAGGACTTAATGCCGTTTTTCGCAAGGACGCCTGCCACTGCTTTTGCAAACTCTTCCGATTTTCTTCTCGTATCGTAAGAGATAACAACACCCTGCGCCTGTTCTTCAGCGGAAAGGGTTTTGATCCACTGCGCAAGCCCCTGCGTTGCGCGCATAACCGTATAGATATTCATCTCGTTGATGCCATATCCGATAACGCCACGCATACCTGCCGTGCCAAATTCCATTTCCCCACCGAAACGATATTCAAGTTCCTTTTCGTTGCCCTGAAGGCTTTCGAGTTCCTTCCTCCCTTCTTCACAAAGTGCGGGATTTGCCAACCATTCTTGGTATTTTGCCCTGTAATCCATTTTTGGATCCTCCATATATTGAATATTTTTTTATTTTTCTTCGTTTTCTTCCTGCTTTGATTCAGCTTCGCTGATATAATCAAAGAAGTGCGCCCGATCCCCATGGTGAGGATTGCTGGCAATTGTTTCATAGGTAATGAAATACTTCTTCCCCTTGACCGTATAATAAACGACGTACTGTTCGCAAATGAACAGGAAATAGGAAGCAGGAATGGTAATAAGAAGCGCGCTGCCCAATGTACAGACGGCCGCCACAACATTGACAATCACCACCAGATACACGGAAACCAAATAGAGCGCAAACATTTTGCCAAACTGTTTTCTCTCCTGCTTATCCTGAGGGAGTAAGGCAGTTCTCAAACGTTCATTTCCCGTTGTCATTGCCGGCAACCAATGCCCTGTCAAGGTCAATTTTAATGCCTGTGAAGCCACCAACAACGTCATTGCCAAAAACAGGGATAAGAAAGGCATTGCACCAACGAAACGCAAGCTGAGCCCCACCAATAAAAAGCTGATCGCATCTGCCAAAAAGCTGACGGGAACGTATCCGCCCGCGTAGGCGCACGCCTTACCAAAATTAGCCACGTAAATGGGGACAAAACGAGGCTCCATATACGTTTCCATCTTATCTTTCATGCTGCTTCCAATGGCAAAATGCACCGTTTCATCCACGAAACATTTCAGCAAATATGCCACTACGCAAGCCACGCAAACCAAAATAATTTCCACGCGCAAAGTGGAAAGATATTTCAAAAAGATTGCCATGCATCCATCCTTCCCAAACACCGCTTCTACGTAGACAGACGGTCTGTCCAAGGAAGAATCGACAAAGGCCAGGAAAATATTTTTGAAATTTTCCCAAAGCAACTGCGTTGCCTGATTTTCAATAATAGTGCTGAGCCCCGGCAGAATGAATACACTGCAGAGCGCCAAAAAGACAAGCACTGTAAACGCCTTACAGACGAATAATTTATATACTTGTCTGAAATTTTCCATAAGCAATCGAATACTGTTTGTAAATCTCATACGAAACCTCAATATTTTCTAAGATCCATGCGTTCGATATGGTCGCGGTCAAAATAAATGATTTCCATACGCACGAAATAATAAAGCAAAAAGATTGCCATCAAAAGAGTTGTCACCAAAATAAAGAACACCGTCTGCGGGATAAAAAGAGCGCAAAGCCCAATGATTATTTCACCAAAGAGCAAAAAGAACGTCTGTTCTAAAATAATCCCATTTCTGACGGGGGTGAACAAACGATAGGAATAATGCAACGCTTCCACCACACGGAACCCTGTGATTTGCATGCAGGGCAACCACAAATACAGCGTACTGATCACCGACATAAAGGCAATGTGCGCAACGAGATAGGTGATGACAATACAAATGTACGCCACAACAGCGTTGGGAATCAGCGACATAAAATACAGCATTGCCGCCAAAACGATCGCCCACAATTCGTAGATGATCAAAACAACTCCCCCAAACACCACCGTAGAGGAAATGTTGTCGTTGAGTTTTGTCCAAAGCCCGTTAAAGGTACGTTTCCCTATACGCATATGCTTTTCCATAAAAGCGGTGAATAGCGCCATGCAGGGCACGATGGCAACAATGCCTACCCCACCTGCCAACGCCGTCTGCCACGAATCAAAATTGAATACGGAAACCGCATTGAACAACTTGAAAAACGTCCATGTAGAAAGATTTCCCGTAAAGAATCCCCGCAACACTTCATTGATAGATCCACTCGCCAACGAAAAGGATAAAATGAAGGCCGGTATCAATACGAACGGGAATGTATAGAGGAAATTTTTCCCTATGTATTTATTTGTCTGAATCGTATAATCTAATTTCATAATAATATCCTCTATGTCATTATATCACAAAAAAAATAATCTGTAAAGTATTTTACGAAAAAAATCCTTTAGGAAAGAGAAATTTCTTAACCCAAACGCCCAATAGTAGGCAATACGGAAGAAAAAACTTCCTTAAAAGGCGTCTTTTGTGATTTTTTTTCAACGATTGGCGATAAAAGCAAGACGCCAACTCGTCGGCAATAGGCAAGTGCCTATACGCATGAGACGATTCCAAAAACCGACGATTAGCTTGCGTTTATTTTTATGCACCGCCTTTAAGGATTGTTTTGCAACCACCTCAGGGGACATCACTGCCAATTTTCCCCAAAGTCCCTGCCCTTCAATTTGTTTACGAATATCTGCCCGCGTTGGCATAGCCCCTGGCAACACCACCGTTACGGAAACGTTTTGGCCTTTCATTTCCTCGCGTAGAGAGATGGAAAAGCTGGTCAAAGCGCTCTTCGTGGCGCTGTAAATGGCAAAATAGGGCATGGGATAGATGCCTGAAACGGAAGATACGTTGACAATTTCCAACGCTTCCCCTCGATGCTGAATGGCAAATCGGCAAAGATCTACCGCCGCCTCCAGATTGACACGGCATTGAAGGCTAACCTTTTCCTGTGTGTATGCCTCCACGCCTTTCTGAATATCCACGCCTGCGACGTTCGCCAAAAGAAAAAGGGTATACTTCCCCGACAATATCCAATCCATCAGCGCTTTTCGTTCCCCTTCCTCCGCCAAATTGACGGCGTAATAATGACATTCCAACATAGGATAAACGGCTTGCAATTCCGCTTTCAGTGCGGATAATTTTTCCATGTTTCGCCCCGTCAACAAGAGGGAATAGCCCTCTTTCGCAAGGGAAAATGCAAAGGCTTTACCCAGCCCGCCCGTCGCGCCCGTAGCCAGTCAAGAATAATATGAACTCGCCGCAAAGCGTGCCTTTCCCGCATCTTTCGGCAAATTCGTTCTTGTTGTATGTTCAATACGACTACGCCCGACTTCGCCAAAATCTGTCGATAAATTCACACTTTGCGGTGCGTAGCAATTTTCAATAGGCAGATTTTGGATAAGACAAGGCAAAACCACAGGGCAACCTTAACGGTTGGCCGAGGATTTTAACGCAGTATCAGACAAAATCAGCCATTCAAAATCGGGTTCGTATTATTCTTGGCTGGCTAACCAAGGCGTACAATTTATTGGTCATAATTTCTCCTTCCAAAAATCGTCGATCCTACGCGGATCATATTGCTCCCCTCCTCCAGGCAGAGGGCGTAATCTCCACTCATGCCCATGGAGAGATAGTCGATATTTTCGCGCTCTCCCTTCGCCCAATCGAACAGCTGACGCATTTTTTGCGCCAAACTACGCAAATAGCTCTCCTCCTCCACATTGGGCAACATGGCCATAAACCCTCTCACGCGCAAGCCTTCCATTTTTTCAACCTCGGCAAAGACGACTTTGGCTTCCTCATAGGAAAATCCGCCTTTGGACGCCTCCTCCCCAATATTGATCTGCAAAAGAATATCGGAAACCACGCCTTTTGCCAACGATTGTTTGGCAAGCATCTCTATCAATTCCATTCGATCGCAGGAATGGTAGAGTTGAATTTTTCCAATCAAATATTTAATCTTATTCGTTTGCAAATGCCCGATAAAATGGCGTGGACAAGGCAACAACAGATCGTTTTTATCCCGAAATTCTTGCGGTTTATTTTCCGCTATGCCGTCAACCCCCGCCAAAATGGCCTCGTTGATGGCTTCAGGCGGTTGCATTTTCGTGGCGGCGATAATCGACACCTTTTCCCCTCTGCCGTTCCCTTTTTCCAACTCCATTTGCAATCTTTTTATGTTTTCTGAGATAGTATTCATACAATCCCCCTTCATCTTTTTGCTTTTTTTGTTAATAAGTATAAAAATTCTCCAAATTTTTGCAATTTTTTTTAATTTTATTCTTCTATTTACTTGCTTTTTTATACTCAAACGAGTATAATTGGTATGATAGAAAAAATCGATAAAAGCTATCAAGTTTCTAAAGGAGCTATCAAATTTTCAAATGACTACAGAAGAATTAAGAACATTTATATATTTGGCAAAGGTGAAAAACTTCACCCTCGTTGCCGATCAGTTGTTTATTGCCCAGTCCACCGTTACCAACCGTATTTCCGAATTGGAAAAAGAGGTTGGCAAGAAATTGTTTAACCGTGGCTCTAAAATGGTAAGGCTAACCGAAGCCGGCGAGGTTTTTTTACGTTATGCTGAACGTATCTTGGAATTGCAATCGATTTCCGTTGAAGAAATGAATGCCCTTTCCTCGCACAAGCGTCAATTCTCCATTGGGGCAATCAACGCTTCTTACGAAGTTTACGTCAAATCCCACGTTGATGAATGCTTGAAAAATAATGGGGTTACCTCTATCAAGGTGGAATTGGGACATTCCCTCGATTTGATTCAGCATTTGCAGGATAATACCCTCGATATGGTATTTTCCGTTATTCCCTTAAAGCGCTCGGGCTTTATCTGTGAAGTTTACGACGAGGACAAAGTTATCCTTGTTTGCAAAAAGGGTACGAACCAGTATCCCAACGGCGTTTCCAAAGAACAACTGGCCAGAATGCCTTATTTGATGTGCGATTTCAACCTTTCCAAAGTGGGTGAAGCCATTCGTTCTCTCTTCCCGAAAAATCATATTTTCCGTTTGGAAGTGGATAACTCCTCCAAGCTTTTCCCCCATTTGGATAATGGGTTAGGATATTCTTTCTTACCTTATAAATTGATCAAAGATAAATTGGAAGCAGGTATTTTGGAAGAAGTTCCTCTGGTTGATTTCAAAGTTCCCAATATGACAACCTCCCTCATCTATCGTCAAAGCTATGACATCTCCAAATTCTTGGAAAATAAATTGGATTAATATTCTATTTTTTACCCGACCGAATTGGTCGGGTATTTTTTAGGCTATCTCACAGAGAATGGAATAGATCAATTTTTTAAACCCCACGAACGTATCGTCCGTGGGGCTTCTCTTATTTCACGTATTCATCCACTACTTCCAATGCGCGTTCGATAACGGCATCCATGTTGTAATAGCGATAGTCCCCCAATCTGCCACCGAGGATGATATTCTTTTCCTTGGCGAGCGCTTTGTATTTCTGCGCAATGGGTTCGTTGACGTCGTCTTTGACGGAATAGAAAGGTTCTGCGCCCTCCGTCCACGTTGCGGGATATTCGTAGGTGACAACCGTCTTTTCCTGCTTACCAAAATCAAAATGCTTATGTTCTGCAACACGCGTATAAGGCACTTCTCTTTCCGTATAATTGACAACTGCGTTCCCTTGGAAGTTATCCGTATCCAACACCTTCGTTTCGAAACGAAGACTTCTGTACTGCAAACGGCCATAGCAATAATCGAACAATTTATCAAGCATACCCGTATATACGATCTGCTTTGCCATGCCGTCCCATTTTTCTTTATCGTCGAAATAATCAGCGTTTAATTCTACGTCGATCCCTTCCAACAATTTTTCGACAATTTGCGTATAGCCACCCTTAGGCACGCCCTGATAGGGATCGTCGAAATAGTTGTTATCATAGGTAAAACGAACGGGCAAACGCTTGATGATGAAGGAGGGCAAATCCTTGCAATCTCTCCCCCATTGTTTTTCCGTATAGCCTTTTACAAGCTTTTGATAAATGTCTTTCCCGACCATGGAAATGGCCTGTTCTTCCAAGTTTTTGGGTTCGGTGATGACGGCTTCCTAAATCTGTTTCTGAATGATTGCCTTGGCTTCCGCAGGCGTTTTAATCCCCCAAAGACGGGAGAAGGTGTTCATGTTGAAGGGCATATTGTACACTTCGTCCTTGTAGAACGCCACAGGACAGTTGACATAGTGATTAAATTCTACGAGATTGTTGACATATTCCCATACCTTTTTATTTTTCGTGTGAAAAATATGCGGGCCATAGGTATGTACGCAAATCCCTTCAATGTCTTCGGTGTAAATATTCCCTGCGACATGATTTCTCTTTTCAATGACCAAACATTTTTTACCGCGCTTGGTTGCTTCGTGGGCAAATACCGCCCCAAACAAACCGGCGCCAACAATTAAATAATCGTACATAATTAACCTACCTTCATAAATTTACGAATGATGGCATACCCTGTGCGCACAAAGAAACCACGCATTTTCCAAGGCATCCAATGAATGAGCGTCCCCAACGAACGATAACGAAGCTTGTTATAAAGCTTTTTATCCGTCTTTTCAAGGAATTCCCAAAGCTCTGCATAATTCTTTCTACGTTCTTCATCATCATAATAGTTCATGAAGCAAACGGTTAAAAGATAGGTGATGGAAACCCAATGAAGCATATATTTTCTAAGCCCCTTAGGTTGCGCCATGATATCATCGTACGAATGGGCTGCAAAAATACATTTGAATACGCGATTTTGCTGTTCGTAACGCTTTGTAAGGTTGGCAATGTTGATGGACTGATCGACACGACCGATAAAATAGCGGTAGAAATCAACGTCCAAATAGTACATCGTCTTCATGGAAGGAAGGGGCTGATATGCGTATAATTCGTCAACGTAGAACGTCTTTTCGGGCAAATCATGCCAATTTTCCAACAATTTTTCACGCTTATAGATTAAGGCGTGCATCATAAGCCCTTCATTTGCGACAAAGGTCTTTACGTCGTCCCAGCCGAAGAATTTGCCAATGGGCATCTTTCTTGCGCAATCGCGGTTGACGTACTGCGTATTATCCTCAACGTGTTCATAGACATAGTTTACAAAATAAATATCCGGTTCTTTATTCTGCGCAACGTGGGTTTTGATGGTGGCAATCAATCTCTTCATTGCTTCTTCATCTGCCCAATCGTCCGAGTCAACCACTTTGTAGTAAAGCCCGGTTGCTGCGTGCAAACCGAAGTTTACACCCGAACCATGTCCGCCGTTTTCCTTATGGATAACACGGACAATCGAGGGATATGTTTCCGCATATCTATCCGCGATTTCTGCGGTTGCGTCTTTAGAACCATCGTTGACGATGATAATTTCCACATCTTCTCCACCGACAAGCAAACTGTCGATGCACTTATGCAGATACTTTTCCGAGTTATAACTCGGCACTGCAAATGTAATCAGTTTTTGCATCTTTAATACTCTCCTTTTTCACGTTCTCTATTCGAGAACGCAAATTTAAATCTATTGAAAGATACGTCTATTATAACATATCATTTCCTATTTGTCAATATTTTATGAAAAAATCTTTTTTTACTTCTCTTCGAGGTTATACTCCGCAATATAGGGAAGATTTCTATACAACTCTGCGCAATCTAATCCATACCCAATGACGAATTGATCGGGAATGGTAAACAACGAAATATCCGGCTGAAAATCAACTACGCGACGGGAGGGTTTGTCTAAAAGCGTAACCACGCGCAAAGAAAGCGGGTGACGTTATTTCAGCAACTTGACAATATCATTGAGGGTATGCCCCGTATCGACGATATCCTCTACGATAATCACGTGATACCCGGAGATATCCTGATCTAAATCCATCGTGATATTGACAATGCCCGACGAAGTAGTGCCGGCGTAATAACTCTTGGCACACATAAAACCAATTTCACAAGGCACCGTAATAGCGCGACAAAGATCAGACATAAAGACGAACGCCCCTTTCAAAATGCTGACAAGCAAAATAGGATGACCATCATAGGAATCGCTAATCTGCTTTCCTGCGCGCGCAATCGCCTGCGCAATCTCCTCTTGAGAGATGAGCACTCTTTTAATTTTTGCATTAAATTCTTCTTGTGTACAATGGGTGTTCATGACTCTTTCTACTCCTTTTGGAAATATAGTATTTTAAATCCACAATCAACGTTAGACGTATTTTTCCATCGAAAATCAAACGAAAATCATGACAGTTCTTTATTATTATACCACACCATTCTTTTTTTTTCAATGATTAGAAGGCAAAAAACAAAAATTTTTTCATTTTCTTATGAAAACAGGCTCTATGTCAAATATTGGGGTATGAGAAAAAATATCTCAACCTTTATTATAGAACCTTAAGAATTGGATATATGGATTTATATTTACTAAGCCTTCCCCAGATGGGGAAGGTGGCTTGCGGAGCAAGACGGATGAGGTGAACAATTTATAAGAAACTCCTCATCCACCGCTTAGGCGGTCCCCCTTCCCCGACAGGGGAAGGCTTTTTAGCTTGTTCTTTTTATTCCACCCCAACATTTGACATAGAGTCTGAAAACAGCTCCCTTTTTGAATAGAGAGCTGTTTTTTTCGTTGTTCAATTTTAAAGTTTTTGTAAATCAGATTAATAAAAATAACGCATTATTCCCAGGTGTATGTAACGTTTATAACGTCCAGATTTATTTCTATTCCCCAATATTTATACTTTTGATATTTCCCATTTTTTATTTTATTCAGCGCATAATTGAGGGTCAATTCCCCAAAACTATCCACCGAATACTTATATGACATCAATTGACAGCCTTTTATAATTTTCATAAACTTTTTCATATTGACTAGCATATCAAGAAATAGAAATTTATTTTCGCCATAATAAACCGTCGCATCACACAAAGATTGGAATTCGTACGCAATCGTTACTTTCTTGTCTTTGTAATATGGCGTTCCATTGGCAGATAGCAGGCTTTCATCGAGTTTTTCATAGACGACGATCAGGCGTTTATCCTCCAATTTTATGTCACTTACACAAGAATCATGCATGGAATCCATCTGCATAAAATTATCTTTATCAAACTTCTCTATTTTCATGCTTCACACCTTTATTCCTCTGCGCCCAATAAAAGCATCAACCGCGCGCTTTCCTCATGATATTCTTCGCCGTTAAGATATACGACCTCGTCTCCCGAAATATCAATGATAGTCACCACAAAACAAGAGGTAAGCCCTTTTTGTTCGAGGATTCTTTTCATTTGAGGAATTGTGACGACCTGCAAAGAGCGTATTTCCTCGTCGAATTTTAATCTGTTCGTGCCGAGTGTGCCACCGCATTTCCATTCGTCTTCTTCTTGCCAACAATAGATTTCAACTCCCTTCATGGGTTGCCCCTCTATGTTTGCATTGGGCAATGCGGGATAGATGGGCGTAGAACAGGACACGAAAGCAAAACACATCAGCAAAGATAAAATGAAAATTGATAATTTTTTCATCATTTTTCCTCCTTTACGTTTTATTAATTTAGAGGGCGTAACCTCTCGTCCTATCCTCAATAAAACGTGGTGAGTTGTTCTTCAGGCGCTTCGCAAATGATGACTTTCTCCGCCACCAAAACGGGCCCTTTTCCTTTATAAATGGTGTGCTTTTTGAATTCTACCTTCGCCGTTACTCGAATCCAATCCCTCGTCTTTAAATCCATCTCGTCGGGCAGACTGCAAGCCAACCCACAATACTGAATGTCCGCTTCGCAACAGGTCATGACGTGTCTGCCGACCACCACGTCCTTCTTGCCAAGACGCTTGTCCGTTGCCACCAATCCACGGAATTTTACCGTTTTGCCAACGTACGCCTCTAAATTTTCCGTCAGATCACGATAGAAAAAGGCGTAATCTCTGTCCTCAATTTCGATGACGGGCGCGTTGACGTCAAAGGGCAAGGGATCTTCGATATCGTCAAACTCCGCCTTGCCGTCCGCAAATTCGTACACGATATCCGCGCGACGGGTAATTCCGCGTACGATTTTATGCAACGCCATTTTGTCAATGCTTGTGTCATAGCGATTGAACACAACCAACTGCGTGTCCTGTATCTTATCATAAACAAGCTGACGCATATTGGTGTTGAAATTTTCAACCGTTGTCGCATCGAAAAAGGTCATGATTTGCATGATCATCCAACCTTCGGGCATGGCATTGAAAAAATCTTCAATCTCCCACATACCGTTGTACTCGACGACAATTCGATCCGCGCCGTGCTTTAATTGCAACTGAGCGAGATGTTCTTCGTTGAGCTCGGATTTGTCCTCGATAACCACCATTTCCACGCTTTCTGCGTTGGCGAAACGAATGGTTTCATATTCCTCTATCCCCTCTTCGCAGACAATAAGCAACGTCTTTTCACCTGCAGAAAAACGAGGATCTTCAAAGGTTTCTTGAATAAATTTTGTCTTGCCCGATTCCAAAAATCCTAAAAATAAGTACACGGGCGTTTCTACGGGAAGTTTTTTCATAATTTTCCTTATATTTTCTGTGAAATTTTATTTATAAATTTGCTTTTCTTATTTGGCTATGTCACAGAGAATGGGACAGGGCCTTTATTTCAACTGAAATAATTTCGCAAGATTTTCCTCTTGGAGTTTGCAACCGATCACGCAAAGTCTGCCTGTAACGTTGGCACTACCTTCACGCACTTCGGGTTCACCGGGGACGTAGTCAAAATGCAACCAGCACCCTTCGCCTGCGACAATGCCTTTGGCACGCAAAATTGTGCCGTACGTTTCCGCCTGTTCCAACGCCTTCAAAGCGCATAACAATTCTTCCTTTGTATATTTGCGCGTCGTTTCTCCACCCCAACTGGTGAATACTTCCTCAGCATGGTGGTGATGATGATGTTCATGATCATGATGACAACAGCCTTCGTGGTGGTGATGATGTTCATGATCGTGGTCACAACAACCTTCGTGGTGGTGTTCGTGTTCATGATTGTGGTCACAGCAACCCTCATGGTGGTGATGATGTTCATGGTCGTGATGACAACAGCCTTCGTGGTGGTGATGATGTTCATGGTCGTGGTCACAACAACCTTCGTGGTGGTGATGATGTTCATGATCGTGGTGGTGATGGCACGAACAATTTGGATCATCACATTCTTCCTCGTGAAGGGCAAATTCTGCCACCAAATGCTCCAACTCCGCATGGAGGGTATTCTTACATTCCATCGCTTCCAAAATCGCTTTGCCGTCCAAACTGTTCCACTCCGCCGTTACCATGGTTGCCGTGGGATTTTTCTCCTTTAACAATTCCACTGCGGTTGCCAATTTTTCCGCGCTCGTCTTTTCCACGTGGGAAAGGACGATACAGCTTGCCGTCTGCACCTGATCGTTGAAAAACTCGCCAAAATTTTTCATATACATCTTACATTTGGACGCATCTACCACCGCCGTATATGCGTTGACGATAGCGTTCTCCAAATGCGCATTTTCCACCGCTTTCAATACGTCGCTGAGTTTGCCCACCCCGGAAGGTTCGATGACAATACGTTCGGGCGCATACTGCGCGCAAACCTGCATCAATGCTTTGGAGAAATCTCCCACGAGGGAACAGCAAATACAGCCGGAGTTCATCTCCGTAATGTTGATCCCGGCTTCTTGTAAAAATCCACCGTCGATACCAATTTCACCAAACTCATTTTCAATCAGCACAACCTTTTCACCAGCATACGCTTCCTGAATGAGTTTTTTAATCAACGTCGTCTTTCCAGCGCCCAAAAAGCCGGAAATAATATCTATCTTCATCATACGTTTTACCTCTTAATTTATCTTTATTCTATTCGTAACTCTTTTTTCGAGATTTTAAACTTCAAACGCCCAGTTTCCATTTTCAAAAATCTGTACGCGCTGACCGTCCTTGGTGATGCCGACAATCGACATATCACGGGTACCGATCATGAAATCTACGTGAATCATACTATCATTGATCCCGCGCGCTTTGCATTCGTCATCCGTCAGCTTTTCAAAGCCTTTCAAACATTCGTTGAAACCCTGTCCAACGGCGAAATGGCAGCTTGCGTTTTCATCAAAAAGGGTATTGTAGAAGAGAACGCCCGATTCGTTGATGGGAGAATCGTAAGGAATGAGAGCGCATTCGCCAAGTTTGCCAGCGCCTTCGTCCATAGAAACCATTTCTTTCAAGAGTTTTTCACCCTTTTCCGCCTTCGCTTCCACTACCTTGCCATTTTCAAAACGGAGAGAGAAATTGTCAATGAGTTCGCCCATATAGGAAAGAGGTTTGGAGGAATAGACAATCCCTTCGCAAGAACCTGCTTTGGGCGTGGTGAACACTTCTTCCGTGGGAATGTTAGGGTTGAACGCTCTGCCCTGCAAGGTCTTTTCCTGGCCTGCAGTGAAGATGCCGTCTTCCAAAAGTTCCACCTTAAAATCGGTGCCGTTTGCGCTCTTATATTCTAAATATTTCAAGCCCAAGTTGTTGAGGTATGCGCAACGAGCCGCCAAATCAGCATTGTGTGCCTTCCAAGCGGAGATGGGACTTCTGCCGTCTGCGCGCGCAGTGTGCAAAATCACCTTCCACATTTCTTCTACGGCTTTGCTTTCGCTTAAATGGGGGAATACCTTCTTCGCCCAAGCCTTGCCGGGAACGGCGGCGATACACCATTGATGTTTGTTTTCCAATGCCTTTCTAAACGGCTTTATCTGAGGATAGAGCGCTCTTCTCGCCGCGCTCATTTTTTCCTGATCTACCCCACTCATACCGTCGGGATCTTCCGATT
>JAFTMD010000016.1 GCA_017452585.1 Clostridia bacterium | reverse complement strand
AGAGCAACCAGAAGGTTTATCGAGGATTTTAACGCAGTATTAGACAAAATCTGCCATCAAAAACCTAATTCTATTCGGTTACGATTGGCTATCTTGTCTTTCTTGTATTTTTCTCGTTAAGGCGCTGAAATAAATTTCAGCTAAAATCAACCATTCTCGGTGACAGAGCCTTATTCGTATAGAAGATTATTGTCGGTTTTTAATGACCAACCGTTCTAAAAGGGCAACGAGAGCGTACATAGCGGCCGCTAAAACGCACAGAATAAATACGGCGCTCATGACGAGGTCAAGCTTAAACACTTGCCCACCGTAGACGATGAGATAGCCAATCCCTGCTTTCGATACAATGTATTCTCCCATAATCGAACCGATCCATGCCATGCCAACGTTGATTTTCAGCATGGCGATGAAATTGGGCAGAGAGGAAGGAATGACAAGTTTGGTTAGGATACAAAGTTTGCTTGCGCCCATCGACCGCATAAGCAACAGTTTGTTTTCATCTGTTGCCATAAATCCGCTCAGCATATTTAAGATGGCGACAATCAATCCAATGAGCAACGTCATTAAAATGATAGAGGCGCTTCCTGTACCGCACCAAATGATGATGAGAGGGCCAAGCGCAATTTTAGGTAGAGCGTTCAGCACGACAAAATAGGGCTCTAAAATACGTCGAAGGGGTTCATTCCACCAAAGAAGCAGGGCAATGCTATATCCTAAAACGACAGCCAAGGCAAAGCCGATAAGGGTTTCTCCGAGGGTAGTGCCTACGTGATAAAACAGCGTGCCGTTGGTATATAAATCACCAATGCTTGTAAGGATGCGTGAGGGAGAGCTTGTAATAAAGGGATTTACCCATTCTAGGGTTGCGGACAATTCCCAAATGAGGAGAAATACACCTAAAATGGCAACGCGCGCTATGTTCACCCAAATGGTTTTCTGTTTGACTTTTTGCAAATACAAACGATGTTCTTTGGAATATTGCATTTGATTTTTCATACGTTCAACTCCTTCCAAAGCATTTCAAACCAGAGGGAAAATTCTTGGTTTTCCCTACGTTTTAAAGGCTCTGATTCGGGGAAAGATAAAAGGTGTTCACTCAAAATTTTGGCAGGACGTTTGGACAGCACGAAAATGCGGTCTGCAACGGAAATGGCCTCGCTGATGTCGTGCGTGATAAGCAGGGCGGTCTTTTTCTCTTCCCGAATAATTTTATATACGTCATCACAGACGGTCAAGCGCGTTTGATAATCGAGCGCCGAAAAAGGCTCGTCAAGCAGAAGAATATCGGGATCGAGGGAGAGCGTTCGTATGAGCGCTGCGCGCTGACGCATTCCCCCTGAAAGGGAGGAGGGATAGTTTTTTAAAAACTGTCCCAACCCGTATTTTTCAGCCAACGCAGCGGCGCGGGCGCGCGCTTCAGGTGTATTTTTTCCTTTAATTTCCAAGGGAAGAAAGATATTCTTTTCAATGGTGCGCCAAGGAAAAAGTTCATCTTTTTGCAACATATACCCAAAGGAACAGCCTTGCGTAATCACTTTTCCGTGCGTGGGAGAAAGCAGTCCTGCAGCCAAGGAGAGAAGGGTGGTTTTTCCGCAACCGGAAGGCCCGATAATGGCGACAAATTCCCCTTCGCGAATGGAGAAGGTTACTTTTTCCAAAGCGACGGTCTCTCCCTGTTGGCTGTGATAGTGCATAGAAACATTGTCAAATCGTAAAACTTCTTTCATTTGTCTACCATCCTTTGTGTAGGAAAAAGATTAGTTTGTGTATACCTCGCGGTAAACGGCTTTTGCATAGGTATTATCGACTAACTCGTTCAATGTGGCGCGTCTGGACAATTCACCTGCATTTTCAATGATGTCCTGCAGACGGTTAAAGCTATCTTCCGTCATGGAAAGTTCCGTTCTCCACGCATCAATGGCGCGATAGCGATCAATCGAAGCGGCAATGGCGTTTTCCGTTACGCCTTCAAAATAGGGGAGTAGATAGGGAGCAACGGTGGCGGAAGGGGTTTCTTGGATATATTTCACCGCCTTCGTAATGGCGCGAAGGAAACCTTCAGCTGTTTCTCCATTCTTTTTCAACCAAGAATTTTTGGCAATATAACAGGTATAAGGCACTTCGCCAGAGGCTTCTCCGACGGAGGCAACGACGTAGCCCTTTCCACTCGCTTCATATTCATAGGCGACGGGGTCGAACATTGTACAGTAGTCTGCCGTTCCTCCTTCAAAGGCGCTCACCATCAAATTGAACGCAACGTCATAATTTAAGGTGAGGTCAGCGCCGTCTTGCAAACCGTGTTGATTGAGTACGTATTCAAAAGTCATGGCGGGAACGCCACCCTTTCTGCCTGCTAAAATTTCTTTTCCTTTTAAGTTTTCCCATTGGAAGTTGGGTTCAGGCGTTCTGGATACAAGGAAGGAACCGTCTCGTTTGGTCAATTGCCCAATGACGGTAGGAACGTCGGTTGAACCGCCGATAAGTACGTATAAAGCGGCTTCAGGGCCACAAAACCCGATGTCTGCATCTCCGGAAAGGACGGATGCCATGACGTTGTCAGCGCCGCCTCCGTTCGTGAGTTCCATTTCAATTTTTTCCGCTTCTAAATACCCCAACGCTTCGGCAAGATACATGGGCGCGTAGAAAATAGAGTGGGTTACTTCGTTGACGCGTACCGTTTTCTTCTCTCCATTTTCTCGTTGACAGGCAGAGAAGGGGAGAAGGGAGAAACAGAGGAGCAGAGTACCATAAATGATTTTTTTAATTGTGTTCATGGATATTTTCTCCAATTGATTAAAATTTTTAGAATAATATATTATATGACCGCCCATTTATATTTGACAATTTTTTTATTTCGTATTATAATTAATAGACTACTACATTAAAATGATAAACTAGAATATTCTCGCCATTTTTTAATAATAAAAGGCTCTGTCCCATCACCTGGGTGATTTTTGACGGAAAAATACTACGAAATACGGCGCAAAATGCTCGGTTACAGACCGCAGAGGGTATGCGCCCTCACATTTCACTTGTCTTTCTTGTATTTTTCTCGTCAAACCGCTGAAAATAAATTTCAGCTAAAATCACCATTCTCTGTGACATAGCCTAAGGAAAAAAAATACTAAAGAGATTTTACGGAGTTAATACTTATGGAAATGCAAAAGACGTACAATCCCAAGGACTTTGAAGACAGAATTTATGCGGACTGGGAACAGTCCGGCTATTTCCGCGCGGAAGTAGATAAAAATAAAGTTCCCTTCACGATTATGATGCCACCCCCCAACATCACGGGGCAACTTCATATGGGCCACGCAATGGACGCTACCATGCAAGACACCCTCATTCGTTTCAAGAGAATGCAGGGTTATTCTGCGTTGTGGTTGCCCGGTTGCGATCACGCTTCCATCGCTACAGAAGTTAAAATTGTAGAAAAGATGAAGGCAGAAGGGGTAACAAAAGCCGATATTGGCAGAGATGGCTTCCTTGTGCGCGCTTGGGATTGGAAGGAGCAATACGGCAATCGTATTATGCTCCAACAGCGTAGATTGGGTACTTCCTGCGATTGGTCTCGTCAGGCATTTACTTTGGATGAAAAATGTTCGAAGGCTGTTCGTGAAGTGTTTGTAAATCTCTATGAAAAGGGGCTTATTTACCAAGGAAACAGAATTATCAACTGGTGTCCTTGTTGTAAAACGGCGCTTTCGGACGCGGAAGTTGAATATGCAGAAGAAGCAGGCCATTTCTGGCATTTGCGCTATCCCGCAACGGACGGCAGCGCAGAAGTAGTCGTTGCAACGACACGTCCTGAAACCATGCTCGGTGATACGGCTGTTGCCGTGCATCCCGATGACGAACGCTATCAGACGCTCGTTGGAAAGACGTTGAAATTGCCCTTGACCGATCGTGAAATCCCCGTCGTTGCCGATGCGTACGTAGATCCTACGTTTGGTACGGGTTGCGTAAAAATTACGCCCGCGCATGATCCTAACGACTTTGAAGTGGGCAAGCGTCACGATCTTCCCGTTATCCGCGTCATGAATGACGACGGCACGATGAACGAACTGGCTGGTAAATACCAGGGTATGGATCGTTATGTGGCAAGAAAGCAGATGGTTGCCGATTTAGAAGCGCAGGGGAATTTGGTAAAAATTGAAGGGCATACCCACAACGTAGGGCATTGTTATCGTTGCCATTCTACCGTAGAACCTATCGTTTCCAAGCAGTGGTTCGTCAAGATGGAACCTCTTGCAAAACCTGCCATTCAGGCGGTTATGAAAAATAAAGTAAAATTCGTTCCCGAACGTTTCTCTAAGATTTATTATAATTGGATGGAAAACGTTCGCGATTGGTGTATTTCCCGTCAGCTTTGGTGGGGCCATCGTATTCCCGTTTGGTATTGTAAGGATTGTGGCAAAGTAATTTGCACCAAGGAAGATCCCACCCATTGCCCCGATTGTGGCAGCGCTAACATTCATCAGGATGAGGACGTATTGGATACGTGGTTCTCGTCGGCACTTTGGCCTTTCTCTACCCTCGGCTATCCCGATATGACGGAAGATTATAAGTATTTCTATCCCACCGACGTGCTTGTTACAGGGTATGACATTATCTTCTTCTGGGTTGCAAGAATGATTTTCTCGGGCATCGAACACACGGGCAAAGTTCCTTTCCACGACGTCTTGATTCACGGTATTGTCCGTGATGAATTGGGCAGAAAGATGAGTAAATCTCTCGGCAACGGGATCGATCCTTTGGAAGTTATCGAAAAATATGGGGCAGACTCCTTGCGCCTTTCCCTCTTGAAGGGGATTGCGCCCGGCAACGATACTCGCTATGCGGATGTGAAGGTGGAATCTTGCAGAAACTTCATCAATAAGCTTTGGAATGCAGCTCGTTTCGTATTGATGAATACGGAAGGCAAGAAGATTCCTTCCATTGAAGAAGTTAAGTTTGCGCCTGCGGATAAATGGATTATTTCTAAATTGCAGAACTGTATTCGTGAAACGACCACCAACTTGACGAAGTACGAACTTGGCGTTGCAGCCGATTTGGTTACCGATTTTGTATGGGATGATTTCTGCGATTGGTATATCGAACTTTCCAAACCCGCCCTCTACGGCGAAGACGAAAAGAAAAAGACGGATACGCTTGCGGTGCTTTGCTTCGTTTTGGAAAACGCGCTCAAACTTTTGCATCCCTTCATTCCTTTCGTTACAGAAGAAATTTATGCAAACCTTCCCAATACGAAGGGAAGCATTATGATGACCGACTTCCCCAGATATAACTCCAAGATGGCGTATAAGCGTGAAGCAAAGGCGTTTGAAGGGGTTATGGAAATCATTAAGGCTGTTCGCGCCATGAAGAAGGACGCTGATTGTCCTCCTTCCAAGAAGGTAGAACTCAATATCGTCACGGAAAGCAAGCGTTTGATTCAGACGAATAAAGATTGTATCATGAAATTGTCAGGCGCAAGTGCACTCAACTTGGTAGACGGCGCTGTGGAAGGCAAAACGGTTTCTTCCGTTACGGAAATTGCACAGATTTACGTACCTTTGGGAGAGCTTGTCGACATCGAAAAGGAAAAGGCAAGATTGACGGCAGAAATCGAACGTATCAACAGTGAAATCGAACGCGCACAGGGTAAATTGAATAATCCCAGCTTTGTTAACAAAGCGCCTGCAAAGCTTGTTGAAGCGGAAAAGGAAAAAGTAAAGAAATACGAAGATATGAAAGCAAAGTGCGTTGCACAGCTGGAATCTCTTTAAAAAAGAATGAATATGGCGGAGTTTGTTGAAAACTCCGCCTAAATGCTTATTTTTCAGCTATAAAAAGGCAAAAAGAAGAAATTTTTTTATAAAAAACCCTTTAAACATTTGACAAAGAGGGGAAAAGGTGGTAAAATAGACATGTTGCAGACTAAGTGTGTACTATGCCCTGTCGAAATACCGTAAAGGTAGCAACCACTCAATTTGATTTCTTTGAAATTGCGATAAGGGCAATTTCGAGGAGATATATTCCAAAATTTTTACAAGGAGGTCAAATAAATGCCTACAATTAATCAGCTCATCAAAAAAGGCAGAGAACGTATCACGTACAAGTCCAAGAGCCCTATTCTTGACAACTGCCCTCAAAAGCGCGGCGTATGTTTGTCCGT
>JAFTMD010000015.1 GCA_017452585.1 Clostridia bacterium | reverse complement strand
TGTGAACTATTTGGGGTTCACTTCACCCTCGGGTGTATTTTTTCTTATTCAAAGCAGCAACGCTCCACTCGCTTATTCCAACGTCTCATCCACGATTTCCGCATTGACTGCGTTCGTCGCGACGCTCTTCAGGCTGTTCATGACGCCGCTTTTCGATTTATACCCCTCCTCGGGCATTGCAATGTGTTCCCCGTTGGAGGCAATCAAACGATAGCGGTACAACCCCGCCTTATCAAAATACACCTCAAACTTCGGACAGGTTTTCTCCACCACCGTCTTCAACGTCTGGTCTTCAATTCTGTCCTCGGCAATGCACTTCGCGGCGTTTTTTCCAACGCTCTCCATGCCCTTCTTGCAGGCCGCTTTCGTCGTGTATACCTGCGAAGCAACGGCAATTTTTTCACGGTTTGCCGCATATAAACTGAAATTAAACGCGCCCGTAGGCGTCTTTTTGATGACAAATTTGCCCATAGTCCACCTCTTAATTGATTTTTGTCCATTATACCAGATTTTTTCCGATTTGTAAATACTCCCCGCGAAAAAAATTGCCCGTTTTTTGAAAAAATTTAGAAAATGCCTACCTCAAACCAAATTAAAGGCAGAAATTCCCATAAATTTGTTGCTATTTATAAATCAAAGTGCTATACTATAAGAGAATAAATGATTATTTACTTTAAAAAAGTAAATAAAGGAGGCAATATGAACAAGAAACTTTTAACTGCCATGCTGACCGGCCTCATGGCCGCGACGATGACAACCGCAGTAGGCTGTAGCGACCTCCTCGAGGATCTCGGTGGGCTTTTGCCTACCCAATCCAGCACCGCAAGCGCTCCGCAAGAAGAGCTTTGGTCGATGGAAAAGGTGTATGCCAAGGCGCAGGAGCTTGGTTTTGAGGGGAGCCTCGAAGATTTGATCGCTCTTTTCAAGGGTGACAAAGGCGAACAGGGCGAACCCGGCAAGGACGGCGTTGGCATCAAGAGCATTGTTGTCAACGAAAACGGCAGATTGATGATTACTTTCTCCAACGACATGGTGGTTGACTGTGGCGTTGTGAAGGGATCAAATGGCGCTGACGGAGCGCAAGGTCCCCAAGGCGAGCAAGGTTCTCAAGGGGAACAAGGTCCTCAGGGTGAGAAGGGTGACCAAGGCGAGCAAGGCCCTCAGGGCGAACAAGGGCCTCAGGGCGAACAAGGCCCTCAGGGCGAACAAGGGCCTCAGGGCGAACAAGGCCCTCAGGGTGAACAAGGTCCTCAAGGCGAGCAAGGTCCCCAGGGTGAGCAAGGTCCCCAGGGTGAGCAAGGTCCTCAAGGCGAAAAAGGTGACCAAGGCGAACAAGGTCCTCAAGGTGAACAAGGTCCTCAGGGTGAACAAGGCCCTCAGGGTGAACAAGGCCCTCAAGGCGAAAAGGGTGAAGACGGCAAAACGCCTTACATTGGTGACAATGGCAATTGGTGGATTGGTGACGTTGACACGGGCGTGAGTGCAGGTGGCAACGGCAGTGGCAGTGGTTCACAAGGCGAGCAAGGCCCTCAAGGTGAACAAGGTCCTCAAGGCGAACAAGGCGTTGGCGTTGAAAAAATGGAATTCGACGAAAATGGCAACACCGTGATTACATACACAGACGGCAGTACGCAAATTATTGAACATACTTGGCTGAAATTATCCACCATTGAAGAAGCAACCACCACGACAATGGGCAAGGAATTGCATTATTGCGCCGATTGTTCTTTGGTTCGCGTGGTATTTACGGATAAACTCCCCGAGCCTAGCGAAGGCTTGAAATATACCCTTTCTGATGATGAAACCTATTATATCGTCAGTGGAATTGGCACCTGTACGGATACGGATATTGTTATTCCTTCCACCTACGAAGGCAAACCTGTAAAGGTGATTCGTTATAAGGCGTTCTATAATTGCTCCAGCTTGACAAGCGTGATCATTCCCGACAGTGTAACTTCGATTGGTAATGAGGCGTTCTATGGTTGCACCAGCTTGACAAGCGTGGTGATTGGCGACAGCGTAACTTCGATTGGTTCTTCTGCGTTCTATAAGTGCTCCAGCTTGACGAGTATTACTGTAAGCGAAGGAAATGCAAACTATCAGTCAATAGACGGCAATTTATATACAAAGGATGGTAAAACGCTTGTGCAGTATGCAATCGGGAAAACGGCAACGGAATTTACCATTCCTGACGGCGTAACTTCGATTGGTGATTGGGCGTTCTCTTATTGCACCAGCTTGACGAGCGTGGTGATTGGCGACAACGTAACTTCGATTGGTAATGGGGCGTTCTTTTATTGCACCAGCTTGACGAGCGTGGTGATCCCCGACAGCGTAACTTCGATTGGTGAGGATGCGTTCTATGATTGCGACGGCTTGACGAGCGTGGTGATTGGCGACAACGTAACTTCGATTGGTTCTTCTGCGTTCTATAAGTGCTCCAGCTTGACGAGCGTGGTGATCCCCGACAGCGTAACTTCGATTGGTTCTCAGGCGTTCTCTTATTGCTCCAGCTTGACGAACGTGGAAATTCCCGACAACGTAACGACGATAGGTTTTGCTGCGTTCGAATATTGCTACAGTTTGACAAGCGTGAAAATTCCCGACAACGTAACTTCGATTGATTCTTATGCGTTCTCTTCTTGCTCCAGCTTGACGAGCGTGGTTATCCCCGACAGCGTAACTTCGATTGGTAATAGGGCGTTCTATGAGTGCACCAGCTTGACGAGCGTGGTGATCCCCGACAGTGTAACTTCGATTGGTTCTTCTACGTTCAATTCTTGCGACAGCTTGACGAGTGTGGTAATCCCCGACAGCGTAACTTCGATTGGTTTTGGGGCGTTCTATTGCTCCAAATTGACGAGTATATATTACAAAGGCACAGCAAGCGATTGGTATGCAATTTCGATTCATAATACTAATGGATATAATAATAGATTATTCAATGCAACCCGTTATTATTACAGCGAAACTCAGCCTACGGAAGAAGGAAATTATTGGCACTACGACGAAAAGGGCAACGTGGTCGTTTGGTAAAGTTAAAATAATCATCCACCCGAATATCGGGTGGATGATTATTTTTCGGGCATAGCCCTTGTTCACTGGCATAGTACAAACGTACTTTTTTATTGACCAGACAGTCTTGCATCTTTTACCGCCTAACGTTAAACGACCTCTTTTCTTGGCTTCCCCTTGAGGGGAAGCTGTTGAGCAAAGCGAAACTGATGAGGTGTTCTCAATTTTCGCATTTATTTTCCACCTCATCCGACGGCTACGCCGCCACCTTCCCCTCAAGGGGAAGGCAAGTTTAGCGTCCTCATTGAGAAGTTGTTACGGAAGGGTTGTCAAACAATCCCTCAGCCACCTTTGGTGTCAGCTCCCTTTACACAAGGGAGCCTTCAACCACTATTTAAGAAACTACGTGTGATTTACCCAAATAAAAAAGTATCTCAACGCATACCTGCCCCCTTCGTTTTTGAAAGGGGCAGGCGTTTTTTTACCTTTTGCGGTGGGAGTAAACCCCCACCCTACCTACTTTTTTACTTTTTCGGTGGGAGCAAGCCCCCACCCTACGATATGACGGCAGACGTGATATGTACAAACTCACCCCACCCTACCTAAATTTTTTTACCTTTTGCGGTGGGAGCAAGCCCCCACCCTACGGTAACGGGTTCGCTGTTTTTTTGTAGGGTGGTGGCTTGCTGCCACCGAAATTAAAATGCTCAATAAACCCCCAATATTCCTATTCAAAAATTCACTTTCCTTTTACAAATCCTTGACAAAGCAAAATGGAATGGAGTATAATACAATAGAGGTTGATTGACAAGGAGAATGCTTATATGAAACTCGTATCCGACTATTTTGGCTGTATGGTCTTTGACGACACGGTGATGAAAGCCATGCTGGCTGAAGATGTGTACAATTCTTTAAAGCGCACGCTCAAGGACGGCAGAAGTTTGAACCTGTCCGTCGCCAACGCGGTGGCAAGCGCCATGAAAGATTGGGCAATTGCCCACGGCGCCACGCATTTTACCCATTGGTTCCAACCCATGACGGGTATCACCGCCGAAAAGCACGACAGTTTTATCTCCCCTGCGGAAAATGGCAGAGTGATTATGGAATTCTCCGGCAAGGAACTCATCAAAGGGGAAACGGACGCGTCCTCTTTCCCTTCGGGGGGCTTGCGCGCGACCTTCGAGGCGCGTGGTTACACCGCCTGGGATGCCACTTCCTACGCCTTTATCAAGGACAAGGTGCTGTGTATTCCCACGGCGTTTTGCTCGTACAGCGGTGATGCGCTGGATAAAAAGACGCCACTTTTACGCTCGATGGAAGCCATCAACCGCCAAGCTTTGCGGGTTTTAAAACTCTTCGGCAACGAGGACGTGACCTCGATCAAGACAACCGTCGGCCCCGAACAGGAATATTTCCTCATTGACAAGGAACTGTTTGCCCGCCGAAAAGACCTCGTCTATACGGGGAGAACCCTCTTTGGTGCTCCGCCTCCCAAGAGTCAGGAGCTGGAGGGACATTATTACGGCGTCATCAAACCCCGCGTGCAGGCATTTATGAATGATTTGAATGAGGAGCTTTGGAAGCTGGGCGTACTCGCCAAGACCGAGCACAACGAGGCGGCGCCTGCGCAACATGAGCTTGCTCCCCTCTACGCCACGACCAATATCGCCGTCGATCACAATCAGTTGACGATGGAGATCATGCAAAAGATTGCCAAAAAGCACAACATGGTTTGTCTACTCCACGAAAAACCCTTCCAGGGCGTAAACGGCAGCGGCAAACAAAACAATTGTTCTCTCTCCACCAACACGGGCATTAACCTTTTAGAACCGGGGGATACGCCTGCGGAAAATGCGCAATTTCTGCTCTTCCTCTGCGCTGTAATTCGCGCCGTGGACGAGTATCAAGACCTTCTCCGCATCTCGGTGGCAAGCGCCGGAAACGATCATCGTTTGGGGGCGCACGAAGCTCCGCCCGCCGTCGTTTCCATCTACTTGGGTGATGAACTTACGGAGATTTTACAATCCATCGAACGGGAAATCCCTTACGATAGCAAGGAGAAGGAATTGCTCCGCGTCGGCGTACATACTCTGCCCAAATTTCCCAAGGACACCACGGACAGAAACCGCACCTCCCCCTTCGCCTTTACGGGCAATAAGTTTGAATTCCGTATGCTTGGCTCGTCCGCGTCCGTGTCCGATCCGAATACGATACTCAACACGGCCGTTGCGCAGATCTTGATGGAGTTTGCTGATGAGCTGGAACAAGAGTCGCATTTTGAAAGCGCGTTGCACAGCCTTATCAAACGTGTTTTCCAAACGCATAAGCGCATTATTTTTAACGGCAACGGATACGACGATAAATGGCTGGCAGAAGCGCAATCGCGCGGGTTACGCAATTATGCGACCACACCCGAAGCGCTCCCCCATTTCATTGACGAGAAAAATATCCAGCTTTTCACCACGCACAAGGTGTACACCGAGCGTGAAATGCGCTCCCGTTTAGAGATTCAGCTGAACAGCTATTGCAACCTCATTGACATCGAGGGGCGTACCATGGTTGAGATGACGAAGAAAGAATTGCTTCCTGCCGTCACTGCATACAGCCAACTTTTGGCCAATACGATCATTGCCAAACGCTCTGTTTGCGCCACGCTCCCCACCCCTTACGAAGAGGAAACGTTGCAGGAAATTTCCGCGCGCGTAGCCAATGCCTACGTCCAAGTCAGTACCCTGGAAAACGCCCTGCACGGCGCTCAAATGCGCCACGAGGCCGGGGAGAATGCCAACTATTATAAGGACGAAGTGTTGCCTATTATGCAAAAATTGCGCGCGGATATTGATAAATTGGAAGGGCTGGTTTCCGCCAATTATTGGCCGATTCCCACGTATGGTGATTTGCTTTTTGGCATTTAAAAAAGGAGAATGGAAATGTTTAACGTTGAAAAAGTTACCGCGCAAGCGGTTGAATGGATTCAAAATTGGTTTGAAGAAAACGGCAAAGATTGCAACGCTGTCATTGGAATTTCGGGAGGGAAAGACTCCAGCGTGGTTGCCGCGCTCTGCGTGAAAGCGCTGGGTAAAGACCGCGTCATTGGCGTCCTCATGCCCAACGGAAAACAGCCTGATATTGACTGTTCGCACGATCTCGTCGCACACCTGGGTATCCCCTATTACGTTTGCAACATCGAAAAGGCGGTGAATGGTGTGCTGGAAAGCTTGGAAAATAGCGGAGTAGAAATCACCCGTCAAACGAGAGTAAATCTCCCTCCGAGAATCCGTATGTCCACCCTCTACGCCCTCTCGCAATCGAATAATGGGCGTGTCGCCAACACCTGTAATCTTTCGGAAGATTGGGTGGGGTATTCGACGCGCTACGGCGACGCTGCAGGCGATTTTGCGCCCTTGGGGCAACTCACCGTGCAAGAAGTGAAAGCCATCGGTTTCTATTTGGGGCTCCCCAAACACTTGGTGGAGAAGGTTCCTTCCGACGGCTTGACCGACCGCACCGACGAGGATAACTTAGGTTTTACGTACGCGTGTTTGGACGAGTATATCCGCACCGGAGTGTGCCCGGACGAGGCTTCAAAAGCAAAAATCGACCGTCTGCACAAGCTGAATGCATTTAAAATGAAACCCATTCCAGCTTTTTCGTATGTGGAGTAAAAGATAATAACTCACCCCCTTTATTTGACAAAATATAACAAAACGGCGCGAATGTGCATCGCACATTCGCGCCGTTATTCTAAGGCATGATTTATAACTCAACTCATACATGGTATGCTCGATTGCTTATTTTAACAACTCAGAATGGATAACATAATCCGCCGTTGCGCGGTTGGTTGCAATGGGAATATCATACACCACCGCTATACGCAAAAGCGCCTTCACGTCAGGATCGTGAGGTTGCGATTCCAACGGATCCCAGAAGAAAATCACCATGTCAATCTTCTTTTCTGCAACTTTTGCGCCAATCTGCTGATCACCACCCCACGGCCCGGAAAGATAGCGTTTCACTTTTAAATCGGTTGCCTCCGCAATGAGTTTCGCCGTCGTTCCCGTTCCGCAAAGATCATATTTCGCCAGCGTTTCCTTGTTTTTTAAAGCCCAATTGACAATGGCAGCCTTTTTATTGTCATGCGCGATTAACGCAATCGTTTTCGTTTGTTTTTTCATATTCAAATACTCCTTTTGCATTCTGTTCCCCTCTATTATAAATGGATTCCCGACAAAAGTCAATATTTCTTTCCAACAGAAATGAAATTTTTATAAAAAAAACGGAAAATCGTCAAAAAAATGTTTACATTTCCCCTATTCTTGTGTATAATAATATAGACAAAACCCAATTTGGGGGTGCCCCGGATTCGATTGCCGGTGAGCGGAAAGATAAGCATACCGCAGACGGAGTGCCTGCGCAAAAACATTCCAATTAAATTTAAATGCAAATAGAAATGCATACGCTCTTGCAGCGTAAAATCGTTTTTTAACGATACGTCACGCCCAATTTATCCGTCGGTTGGGGCCGTGGCGTCAGTAAGACGGAACACTCTTAGAAAGATCGGAAGGTGTTTTTGTAAGAGTATTCAGCCTTCTGCGTTTTGCAAAGCGTGTTTACCCGCGTTGCAAAATTAAGAAATAATAGATAAACTAAGTATGTAGAAAGTTTTTTGGCAGCCGAGTAAGACGTCGGTTCAACTCCGACCACCTCCACCAACGAAATGACGCCTTTGGGCGTCTTTTTTCGTTGGTGGAAGTATGTTAACACTTGTACGACGAATTATCGTCGGGGCACGCGAAGGCGCGCCATAATTAAGAAAACTCTCTTCCGTAAGCTAACTAAGCGCCTGACGCTTTGCCGAAATTCTTTCGGCAATCAAGACCACCTCCGCCAACGAAATGACGCCTTTGGGCGTCTTTTTTTCGTTGGTGGAAGTATGTTAACACTTGCACGACGAATTATCGTCGGAGCACGCGAAGGCGCGCCATAATTAAGAAAACTCTCCTCCGCAAGCCAACTAAGCGCCTGACGCTTTGCCGAAATTCTTTCGGCAATCAAGACCACCTCCACCAAGTTAAACCTAAATTGAACCACCTAATGGTTTGATTTAGGTTTTTATTTGCCGACGAATAAATATCCATTTTGGTATACGCCTATTTCTACGTTTATATTAATTTCTTATCATAAAAGCTTGCCACTTACTTAAATTTATGGTATACTAAAGAAAAAAGGTATTATGAGTATGAAGAAACAAGAAAAAATCACACTTCTTGAGCGTGCTATTGCTAATATTGAACTATGCGATTGCTATTTTTCTTATGATAAAAACTATTTTTGCTATTATCCAAATGCCGTAAATGAAAAATTTATTCTCGGACAAGAAGAGAACGATTTCTTGCTCGACGGCTATGCTATTAGAAAAATATCACATCTAAAAAAAGTAGAACTCAAAAACGACAAATGCAACGAAATAAATAAAGAACTTGGTGTAACTGCACAAGTTCACTCTCCCAAAATTGATATTTCTTCGTGGCAAAGCATTTTCCACTCCTTAAAAGCACTTAACGATATTATAATTATCGAAGATGAATTTAATGAAGACTTTTCAATAGGCATCATTAAAAAAGTACTTAAAAATAAGTTATACTTTCTTGAGTTTGACGCTGATGGAATTTGGAACAATCATCAAATAGAAATTCCTTATTCCGCTATTACCAGTGTAAAATGGAATACGAGATATGCTACCGGGTGGAAAAAATATTTAAAAATATAGTAATTAGGGAAATAACATGAAAACAACATATTATTTAAATCAAGATGTATTACCTACAATTCCAACCCCGCACGATTGCATTGTCACTAAGGTAGATTATGATTCCGAGTTTTTAATATTAACATTTGAGGACGATATTTCATGGCATGACTCCATTAAAGCCATAAAGCCAAACGCAAAGTCTTTACTTGTAAAAATTCATTTGCTCGATCCTATTTTTGATACATACAAATGGGCGTTAAAATTATCTTTAACCAAGGGCGAAGGCTTTATATTAGAAAACAATGATAAGCTATTTAAGAAAAATTTCAAACCCATGGAGTATTTATCGCATTACCTCGCTTATAACTCCATTGTAATTGAGTTATTTCAATCTGAATATATAGTTTTAAAGATTGAATCTGATTTTATTGAATTTGAATGGATCGAAAAATAGCAGTTCAACTTTCCCTATCTCCTCAAAACGGCATACCCATGTATGCATTGAGATAGAATTAAACCGAAAAGACGGCACGCGCCGTCTTTTTTTATATAGGCATTCTCACCGTTTGCGTGTTATTCGATACGCAAACAATCCGTGCTGATTACAATAATATAAAATGCTTCCGTTATATGCTTTTGGAATTCGTATTGCGCAGTCCTGTTCGGGATATAAACGGAATGTGTATAGTTTATCATACCCTAAATACGCTATAAACGATATATAATGCTCTTTGCTCATCGAATGGGAAACTTCCAAGAAAAGCTCGTCTTCTATATCACTGATCGTTAGTGTATGCTCGTTATTTGGAGCTTGAGTTTGTAGAGGTTTTAGCGATTTTCCGCAACATGAAATTTCGCAATTGCCCATTGCTTGCATAATACTCCCGCAAGAAGGACATACGTAAAATTTTGTACGACGTATATTGCCACTTTCTTGTTTGTTTTGCGGTAAATCCCCACACAGCAAACTCTTTTCGCTGACGCCAAAAATTTCAGACAACGCTGAAAGAGTAGATACGTCGGGAAAGCCATGCCCGGTTTCCCATTTTGAAACTGTTTTCGCAACAATGCCCAGCTTGTCGGCAAGTTCTTTTTTCGTCAGTCTTTTTTCTTTTCTTAATTTACGCAACAAATTTCCGTTTTTTATTAAATCCATTTTCTTTTCTCCTTTCTTCTATGAGCCTATTTTATTATAACATAAAAAGGATATGAATAACAACTTTATACGCTCTACTATCCGTTCACTTTTTCTTTTTTACGGGATTGAGTTCTTTATTAAAATAAAAACTGCAAGTGTATAAAGCCACCAATCCCCTTTGTCTTGACGAAAAAGCTACATTTTGATGCGCAGGGCTTGCGTTCTTTTGATTTTTTTGGTATAATAAATATAGTATAATAAAAAGAGGAACTGTCAATGTCATTCAAATTACAATATCCTATACTTTTTGTGCATGGCATGGGGTTTCGTGATCATCGTCACCTTTGCTATTGGGGGAGAATCCCAAAAACTCTTGAACAGATGGGCTGTACTGTGTTTTTTGGAAACCAGGATAGCAATGCGGATATAGAAACAAACGGCCGTTATATCGCGCAACGAATCGACCAGATTATTAAAGAAACCGGCGCTGAAAAGGTGAATATAATTGCGCATTCTAAAGGCGGATTGGACAGCAGATATGCCATTTCGATTTTGGGCGCAGGCGACAAAGTTGCTTCCCTTACCACAATATCCACCCCCCACCACGGCTCCAAGACGGTTGATAAGCTGATAAAAATCCCTAAATTTCTATTAAAATTCGGTTGTTTTTTTGTGGATTGTTGGTTTCGTATACTTGGCGATAAGAAGCCAAACACCTACAACGCAATTCATTCATTAACAACATCTGCCGCCTCCGAATTCAATGTCCGAGTTTGCGATTCCGAAGGAGTTTATTATCAAAGCTATGCTTTTGTTATGAAAAAACCAACCAGCGACGTTTTTCTAATGCTTACGAACGTAGTGGTTGATAAAATAGAAGGTGAAAACGACGGTCTACTTACTCCCGATGCAGTAAAATGGGGAGATTTTAAAGGTGTTTTCAAAGGAGTTGGAAGGCGAGGCATCTCGCATTGTGATGAAGTTGATATGCGCAGACGGCCTCTCTCCAAGAAAACAGGCGACGGTGTATCGGATATAATAGACGTATATAAAGACATTGTAATTGATTTGCAGAATCGCGGATTTTGACACAAACGGCATACCCATGTATGCGTTGAGATAGAAAAAGGCAAAAAATACGACACGGTTTCCCGCGTCGTATTTTTTAATGTCTTATCTACTTCTTTGCCCCTTTGCGCACCGTTTTGATAAGTTTCCAAACCAAAACCACTGTGCCTGCCAATGCCAGAATATCTATCCCCAACAGAATGAGTTTATAATAGGCAAACCCCGGCACGTAACGCACGCCGTGTACATACCCATTCATCACGGACGAATTGACAACTGTATACAGTACATTTTTCGCGGCTCTCTGCGCGTAACGAATATTCTCATATTTATCCGCGCCCTTCTTCAAGCCATTCCAAACGCCAATCGTGTTGAGCTTAGCGTCCCCGCCCGCTTCCAACATCTGTTTGGGGCTGTTGATCATATAATCGCCCGTGTCGTAATCGGTGAGCACAAAGCCCTTAAACCCAAATTCATCTCTTAATACCCCTGTAATCAGGTTATAATGACCGCCTGCCCACGTTGCGCCAATTCGATTGAAAGCGGACATGATTGCCGTTGCCGCCGGCATTGTAGCCGTCTTTTTCTCATAGCCCGTCGTGTTGCCGTTGACGTCCTTAATGGCTTGGTTATACATAATTTCCACAGTGTTATCCACGATTGCCAATGCAAACGGGCGCAGGTAGATTTCCCGCAACGACTGTTCGTTTAAGAAGGTTACAAGGCCGTTTTGATCGCGGTGCGTTTCTTGATCGTTCACCGCAAAATGCTTGATGAACGCATACATGCCCTTGCGCGCCGCGCCTTGCACTTCATTTTTGCCCATGATTCCACTCAGATACGCATCCTCCGAATAGTATTCAAAGTTTCGTCCGCTGAACGGCGTGCGGTGTATATTCATCGCAGGGCCATACCAACCGTTGATACCGCCATATAGCCCGTCCTCGCCAATACATTCCCCCATCCTCAAGGCAAAATTGACGTCCCAGGAACAGGCGAGCATATATTCCGTTGCCCAAGTCATTGCTTCAAGACCTTCCCCAATCGGCCAAGACCCATGCCCCACCACTTTATTCAGCCCTGCAGGGCCGTCCAAATCACGAGCGGGCGGTTTTGAAACCGATTTCATTTCAGGGGAGCAATAGCCACATTGCGCGACAAGATTGGAGAGTTCGTTGACCGTCAACTGCTCCAACAAACGATCCCAAAGCGGATCCTCGTAGGAAAGTCCACGCAGATCAATGAGCTCCAACCCATTCCTCTTATTTAAGGTCGGCTTGGTGTTTTCCAACTTTTCACTTTCGGGGATTAAGGAATTTCTCGTTATCAACTTTTCCAACAATCCTTCCGGCATAACCGCCCTGAATTGTTTGCCGTCGATTTCAGCGCAAGCGGCAATATGGGTATTTCCCCAAGGGTTTTTGCCTACGCCGGGGCACAACACTTCCACCTGCTTGGTTGCATATCGCAAGCCAAGATTGTCCATTTTTGCCCAATTATTTCTCGATAAATACTGCGCTCGGTCAATGAGGTTTGCATCATCAAACAAATTGCTTGCCGTGTTATAGCCCTGCTTTTCATCCACCCTGTGCAAATAGACAAGTTCTTCCGTGCTTTCCATGCCATCCATACCCGTTACCTCTGCCGTTTCGCAAATGCGGGAAAGGGTTTCTCCGTCGGTGCGTTTTGCCTTCAAAATGTTATTGACCGCCATGTGCGCGTCACTAGCTAGCGTAACGTAATATTCCCCTGCCTCCAAAAGATAACCGCCCTCCTGCACGTCGTCGTACGACTTAAAATCGTTGACGTTGACGGTAAGTTCTACCTTCTCACTCTCTCCGGGGTTAATAATTTCTGTCTTCTTGAAACCGGCAAGATTGACCGCCGCCTTTTCGATATAGTTTTCCTTATCGTAATCGGTGTAAGGCGCCTGATAATAGAGCTGAACGACATCACGGCCACTCCTCAAACCAACGTTTTTCACCGTGACTGAGAGGGTGATATTCCCTTCCTGATCGGCAGGCGTTGCCGAAAAATCCGTCCATGCAAAGGAGGTGTAGGAAGAACCAAACCCGAAGGGATATACAACCGTTTTGGCATAGTCGTACTCGCCTACGTTCGCCCTTCCCAGCACATAATCCTCATAGCGCGTTTCATAATATTTATACCCCACGTAAATCCCTTCGTTGTAGGTTACGAAATAGTAAGGACATCTGCCTGCATCTTCGTTGATTTCATTGGCCGCATTGCCATACTGCCCGTTGGAATAGGAAACTTTCCCACCCCAGGACATGATGACGCGCCCCTGTTCGTCCGTGAATGCCGCATCCCCAAAATTTTGCATAGCAGGTGAGGAGAAATTATCGTAAGCAAAGGTGTCTACCAAATGCCCCGACGGGGAAATTTCTCGGTTGTTGGCATCTTTTCCTCTGAGAAAATAACCCAAGCCATACGTGCCCGTTCTGCCCGCGCCGGGAAAATTGATGGCCGCCTTTACGTTTGTGAAGCCTACTTCCTCTTGCAGCCAGCCAAGCTCAAACGCATTGTTGGTATTCACAAGAATGATCACGTTGTTGTAGGTTTCGCCAAGCCATTGGATAATTTCCTTTTCCTCCGCATTCAGCTCGAGGTAGTGCTCCCCTCTCTTTCCACCAAATTCCAACATATCACGAGGCTCGTCGCCCCCTTCGCCACCCGTTCGCGCAATGACAAACATGGCCACGTTATTTCTATCAATGCTATCCATAACGCTTGCGTCCGATTGCAAAACGGAAAGGGGACATTCATGGATACCCCAATCGTATCCTCTACCATAATTAACGACGCCAACGCCACGTTTATAGGCGCTCCCCTTGCCCGATTTATAGAAATTCCAAAGGGCGCGGTTGATGGTAAATCCTGCGTTTTCAAGCCCTTCCTTTAAATCGGCAGTCAAATGAAAACTCCCTGAACCAGACCCCGAACCGCCACTGATCAAATTTACCGAAGAAATGCTGTATAGATCCAACTGCGTTCCCTGGGCAAGTGGCAACAATCCATCATTTTTCAACAGCACCGCGCCATCTTGCGCAATCTCTGCGCAAAGCTTTTCTTCATAGGCGTATAAGTCTTTTACGGTGGCAAAATCACTCTTCACGTATTCGGTATCCGCGCCGTAAGTTTGCCCACGCGTCGTGGGTTTCGTTCCACCAAAATACTGTGAGAGAATGGTGTCAAAACGCGTCATTGCCAGTACGTTAACCACGATGACAAACGTCAACAGAAGGGCAAGCCCCGCCACGAGGAAAGCAATCGTCCGTTTGCGTGTGTTTTTAGGCAAATTTGCCGTTCCCTTCATTGTATGCCTCCATTATACAACCTTATGATATGCTTCTCTGATGATAACTTTACCCGTTGGAACGTTACCTGTATTTCCCAAGTTTGCATTGACGACGCCCTGCAAATTCGTAATGGTAACGCTGCCCGTTTTTGCCATATCTGCGCCGGTGGAGTTGAGGAAAATAACCATCTGATCGATGGGCAGAGTTTCGTCAATCTTCGCAACCACCTCTACTGTTGCGCCTGCTTTGATATGCACGTTTACCGCCTTATCCGTTGCGTTGTAGGAAATGCCTTCGTTTGCAACGACGCCAACGACCGCATTGGCTCCGCCTTCCTTCTTATAATCAATACGAAGGTCAGCCGCTTCCGTGCCGTTGTTTTTTAAATTGAATTTCACCCAAGTATAGCTGTTTGCAAGGGCCATACCTTCACATGCCCAATCTGTTTTGGGTTCGCTGTGAGAAATGGTGAGCCCATTCGCCTTGTCAATGGTATATCCGCCCCAGCCACCGAAATTGGAATAGTCAATATCTGCCCAACCAGTAGTGGGCGCCTGCATACCCGTATCGGGTTCAGGATCGGGCGCGGGAGCAGGTTTCGTGGTGCTGGGATCGGGCAATGCCGTTGCCGACGATTTAATCCACTCATATTCAGCCCTACCGCTGTAATCTTCTTTAAATTTACCCATCCAACTGCTTGCCTTTTCCGTACCACACCAGTAGTTCATGATCATTCTGCCGGGTTCTTCGGGCCATTCTTCTCCCTTTTTAATCTTGGCTCTTTCCACTTTGTATACGGGTTCTTCGTCCACGAACCAAGTAATGTCCTTTTCCGTCCAACGGAAACCGTAGTTGTGGTATTCTTTGGAAGCATCAAAACCGAGGTTGTACATATATTCATGATCACCTACACCATTTGCAAAATAGTTAAACTGCACCTTGGTGGTGTCTTTGCCAAGGAATTCGATATCGATTTCATCATGATCGTTTCGTTTAACCACTTCGCCTGCTTCGTTATACCATACGTCATAAGGCCCTGTACAGGTGAAAAACGTGCTTGCCGTACCCACCACTTTGGCGGGCTTCATTCTGACCTGGAAATCTCCATAACCATAGTAGTGTTCACTGCGTTCCTCTGCGCCGTAGTATTCGGAAATACAATCCTTATTCGTCTGCGTACTTTCATCCCAAACCTGTTCCTTTTTCGTCATTTCAGAAATGGAGAGGGAAAGCTTATTGTTTTCATAGGAAACGTTTTTGGGATTCCACCACGTGTTGAAGGGTTCTCCGTTTTCCCAGGAATACCCCTTACTGCCCGAAGCAAACGTTTCTTTTCTATCCTCTTCCATCTTGGTGTAGTCTGCAACCATCTTCGCTTCCAAGGGTTTGTCGTCCAATTTTTGCCCGAAGAGTTTCCCAAAGCAACCGCTTGTGCCGACAAGAGCACCCGATACCATGACAACTGAAAGCGCCACTGTCAAAAATTTTGTTTTGTTCATATTCATTCTCCTTATTATCTTATATAAAATTTTTATCTTTTGGCTGTATATTCCGCTTCATTCGTGCTGATATGCGCACCCCAACATCTTTCTCAAAAGAAAGCAGGATGCCAACCAATATGTTATTAGTATGTCACTTATTGTGATATTTACAATCGTACTCTTTCGCATTTTTCTTCCAATATTTTACAGGTTTTCAAAATGATATATCTTCAAAAAAATAGGCTATGCCACAGAGAATGGTTGATTTTAGCTGAAATTTATTTCAGCGACTTGACGAGAAAAATACAAGAAAGACAAACGAAATGCAAGGACGAGTTGCCCGTTAAGAAAAGCATTAGTAATGCTTTTTAGGGACGAGATGAGCAAACGCATAAGAAGCGCGTTTGCGGTGTCCGAGAACAACGCTGCCCTTACGTTGTTCGAGAACATACCCTCTGCGGTCTGTAACCGAGCATTTTGCGCCGTATTTCGTAGTATTTTTCCGTCAAAAATCAACCAGGTGATGGGACAGAGCCAAAAAATAAAACGAGGTACCCATGTATGCGTTGAGTAATATTTTACATTTCTTTTTTTGCAAAATTTCAATTATCCCTCTCTCTTCCTTGCATTCTTTTTTGAAATATGTTATACTAGAGAAAAATAAACTTTCCGAGGTACACATGAAAAACATAGGACGTTATTTTCTCCCGATATTGCTTGCTTTCAGCATGGTCGGATGCTCCACGTTCAACCCAAACAACAGCGAGGAAGAACCCAAACCCGTTGATTTGAATATGAACATCAACTATCCCCTCCCCACCAGCTTTCCAAAAGGCAACGGCGAAGCAATTAAGGTCGTTTTGTTGCTCGGCCAAAGCAACGCTTCGGGCTGTTCCATCGTCGAATATTTGCAAATGACTGCCGAACCAGAGGATTATCAGCGCTATGAAAAGGGGTATGACAATATCCTCATCAACTACTGCATTGACGACCACGCCTTCACCTCCAACGGAGAATTCGTCCCCGTCGATTTAACTTGCGGTTCCGGAAATGGATTTTTTGGCCCGGAAGTGGGCATGGCGGACGTCTTATCTAAAAATTCCACGGAGAAAATTCTCATTTTGAAGTACACCATGTCCGGCTATGGCTTGAATATCCATTGGCTGAAATATGGCGAGCGCGGCTCGATTTACAACGCTTGTCAAGCCTTTCTTTCTACCTATTTGACCTATTTGACAGCGCAAAATTACCAACCTTCCTTGCGCGCCGTCTGCTGGATGCAGGGAGAATCGGACACGGCCACGAAAAACGCAGATAAATATTACACCAATCAATGCGCATTTGCCTCCTATTTACGCGAAGATTTCAGCGCTTACGCCCCCTCGACAGGGATTTATTTCATTGACGCAGGCATCTCCTCCAGCCCCTACTGCGAACCCGGCTATCCAACGGTAAACCAAGCAAAAGAGAAGTTTTCCACCCTCTCTCCGCTGAATATCTATTTCTCTACGATTGAGATGGGCTTGACCACTTTAAAAGAACCCTATTACGAACCTGATTTGGGGCATTATGACGCGCTCTGTGAAATTGCTTTAGGACAGCGTTTCGGCGAAGAATTGCTTAAAATCTTTTAAATGCGTATCCCCTTCTGAAGGCAGACAACTCTTTTTTCGTCCTCAAGCAATTTTGAGGACGATTTTTTACGCGGAAAATATTGACTTACACGATAAATTGTGTTATACTAGAGAAGAATAAAACGAACCCGTCTAAAAGCGATCTTTTCCGTATATTTTGTCAAATCTGTTCTTGTAGTATGTACAATACGACTACGCCCATCTTCGCCAAAATCTATCGAAAAATCTTTGCTTTAAGCTGCCAAGCAATTTTGGGTGGGCAATTTTAGACAAAGTCAAAGCGAAAAACGCAACAAAATTTCCCATTTAAAATCGAGTTCGTCTTACTTCTCTCTAGTATACTAGAGAAGAATAAAACAATAGGAGTTCTCTTATGAAAAATTATGAAAACGTCGTTATTTTTAACCACCCCTTGATTCGTCATAAAATTGCTATTTTGCGCGATGAAAAAACTTCCATGAAGGAATTTCGCGAACTGATTGAAGAAATTACCACGCTTATGACCTATGAAGCCCTCAAGGATGGCGTCCCCACCGTTCAGAAAATGATGAAAACGCCTTTGGAAGTGTGTGAACAGACGATTGTTGCTGACAATGCAATTGCTATCGTGCCCATTCTTCGCGCTGGGCTTGGCATGGTCAATGGCGTACACGTACTCTTCCCCAGCGCAAGAGTCGGCCATATCGGTATGTACCGCGACGAGGAAACCCTTGAGCCTAAAGAATATTACTGCAAGCTCCCCGATGGGATTGAAGATAAACTTGTCCTGTTGGTAGATCCCATGTTGGCAACGGGAGGCAGCGCTTGCGACGCCATCAACCTCTTGAAAAAGCGCGGTTGTAAAAACATCAAATTCATGGCAATTATCGGCGCGCCTGAAGGAATTTCTAAAGTGGCAGAGAGCCACCCCGACGTACAAGTGTACGTTTCCACCCTCGATCGTCAGCTGAATGAAAATGGGTATATCTTGCCCGGTCTTGGCGATGCAGGTGATAGATTGTTTGGCACAAAATAAGCAAAAAAGCGGACTTTCTCGTCCGCTTTTTTACCACTAAATATAAGACACTTATTCTCTCAACGCATACATGGGTGGTCTCTTTCTCTTTTGTAGGAGGGATTTACCCATTAAAAAACACCGCACGATTGCGGTGTTTTTTTGTCAACGTTTCCACGTTTTCGGCATCAATAAGAGCAAAATCGGGAACAATTCCAAACGCCCTGCCAACATATTGAAAATAAATATCAACTTGGAAAAAGGTGTATAAAAAGCAAAATTCCCAGCGGGCCCTACGGCGCCCAATCCAGGACCAATGTTATTTAACGTAGCCATCACCGCCGTGAAATTGGTGACGAGGGCTTCGTATCCTACCGCGCCGTTTACCGTTGCGCCAACGTGATCAAGGGATACCAACAACAGGGATATAATCAATATCAAAAGATAGATAATCAAATACGCATTGGTATTTCGCACCACTTCATGCTCCACAATATGCCCATCCATGGAAATTTTTTTAACCTGCTTGGGATGTAAAGTTC
>JAFTMD010000002.1 GCA_017452585.1 Clostridia bacterium | reverse complement strand
TTGAGTTATTTATTCTTGGATTCCACCTATACGGAAGAAGAAATGGTGCGTGAAAAGGGGGTTATTTGCGAAGAAATCTCCATGAATGAAGATACGCCTGAAGATCTTTGCTTGGATTTATTGACTCGTGCTTTCTATGGCACGGAAAATTACGGCAGAAATATTTTAGGCACGCAAAAAAATGTGCAAGGTTTCACGATGGAGGATGTGGAAAATTATAAAAAAGCCAGATATTGTCCGGAAAATATCGTTATTTCCTTTGCAGGTGGCGTCGATCCTACCACGGCAGAAGCGTTGGTGGAAAGCTATTTTGGGAAACTTGCAAAAGGGGAATATCAAGAGAGAAAGCCGACAATTTTGATGAATCATAAGAGCTTGGTGAAACGTAAGCCCATTGAACAGATGCACATTGCCATTGCCTATCCCTCCGTTCCTCGTGGCGATGCAAGAGAGGATTTCGTTGCGGCGTTAAATGCCATTTTAGGCGGTTCAATGAGCGCCAGACTCTTCCAGGAAGTTCGCGAAAAGCGCGGGCTTGCCTATTCTGTATATTCTTATCTTTCCGCATTCCCCGAATGCGCTGCGCAGAATATTTATGCAGGCGTAAATCCCGCCAAAGCGGAAGAGGCGTACGAAGCTATCCATTCCGTCATTCGTAAGATGAAGGCAGAAGGGATTACCGAAGACGAGTTTATGCGCAGCCGTGAACAGATGAAGGCAAGTATGTTTTTCAGTAATGAAAGCAGCAATTCGCAGATGCTTCTCTACGGAAGATATATGCTGTATTTCAATAAAATCTTCAATTTTGAAGACAAGCTCAATCGCATCAACAGCATGACGTATAGTGATGCGCAGGATGTGTTGTCGGCAATGTTCCATGAGGAACACAAAGCCGTTGCGGTGGTTGGAAACACCGACACTCCTTTTCAATTCTAATGGATAAAGAACGAAAATTTGGCTTTGAACCTGTCTTTGACGAGGAATCTCGTTTGCTCGTTATGGGAAGTTTTCCCTCTGTTAAAAGTCGCGAAATTGATTTTTATTATGGAAATAAGCAAAATCGTTTTTGGAAGACGATATGCGTATATTTTGGGGAGAACGTCCCTGAAAGCGTTGAAGGGAAGAAGGATTTTTTAAAGCGTCGCAAAATTGCGCTTTGGGATATGGTGATGTCCTGTGAAATTCAAGGCTCTCAGGATGCGACCATTCAAAAAGAGGAGCTTGCCGATTTGGACAAGGTATTACCGAATGCCAACATTGCGTGCATTTTACTCAATGGAAAGTTGGCGTATGCGCTCTTTCTCCGCAGGTATAAAGATTTGGACATACCTTATCAATGTATGCCCTCTACAAGCCCTGCAAATCCTCGCTTTGATAAAAAGATATGGGAGGATGCGTTAGATGCAGTATTCAAAACTTCTTGATTGTCTGCATGAATATGCGGAAAGTGACTTTGCGCTTTTTCAAAGGAAACTCATTTTCACCAAGTATACGATTTTGGGGGTGCGTACGCCCATTCTCAGAAAGCTTGCCAAAACGTTTCAGGCGGATTGGAAAGAGGTTTTGACTTTTCCCAATGTATATTACGAAGTCGTTTTTTTAAAGTTGACTATGATTTCTCAGCTTTCCTTTGAGGAATTTGTCGAACAATTACCTGGTGCAGTGGCGCTCATGGATAATTGGGCGTTGTGCGATCAATGCAAAGCAAAATGCATTTCTAAAAACAGAGAGGCATTGTTGCCGACATTGGAAATGCTCTTTCAGTCAAGGGAGGAATATGCCCAAAGATACGTGCTGGTCACCCTGCTGGCCTATTACATGGAAGAAGAGTATTTGCCAATGATTTGGGCGTATATACGGCAAGCAAACAGCGAATATTATTACGTTCATATGGCAATGGCATGGTTGATTGCCGAGGTCCTCGTTAAATTTTACGAGGTTGGGATCACTTGGTTACAGCAAGAGGCAATTCCCAGCAAAACGCACAACAAAGCCATTCAAAAAGCCATCGAAAGTTATCGATTAACACAGACAGAAAAGGAACGCTTGCGTTCCTTGAAAATAAAAATGAAAATTTAAATAAGTAGGTAGAAACTATGGATATTTTACAAACGATTACCCAAGAATTTGATTTAAAACCCGCACATACAACCAATATTGTCTCCTTGATTGATGAGGGGAACACCATTCCATTTATTGCGCGTTATCGTAAAGAAATGACGGGCAGCTGCGACGACCAGATTTTGAGAGAACTCTACGATCGTCTCACCTATCTTCGCAACTTGGAAAAGAGAAAGGAAGAAGTTGCCAATGCAATCACCGAACAGGGAAAAATGACGGAAGAAATTCAGCAGGCGCTTGAAAAAGCGGCGATTTTGACCGAAGTAGAGGACATTTATCGTCCGTATAAGCAAAAGAGAAAGACGCGCGCTTCCGTGGCGATCGCAAAAGGTTTGCAACCCTTCGCAGAGGCTATTTTGGCGCAGGATAAGAATTTTAACGTTACGAAAGAGGCGGAAGCGTATCTCACGGAGGAAGTTAAAACGGTCAATGATGCAATCGCAGGGGCGAGAGATATTATTGCAGAAATTATTTCTGACGACGCAGCAACGCGTAAAAAGCTTCGTAATTTCTTCTTTAAGCACGGGGAAATCACTTCTGCTTACGCTAAAGGCAAAGCGGAAGCAGATGAAACGAAAACCTATGAGATGTATGCAGATTATCACGAACCTGTTTCCGAGATCAAGAGTCATCGTGTATTGGCGCTCAATCGTGGGGAAAAGGAAGAATTTTTAAAGGTTTCCCTTGTTGTTGACGGAGAATTTGCAAAGCGCATCACGGCGGCAAGTTTCTTGAAAGACGGTGGCGAAAGCACGCAAATTGTCAAGGCGGCAGCGGAAGATGGCTACGATCGTTTGATTGCGCCTTCCGTCGAACGTGAAGTGCGCGCGCAACTCTTTGAAGAAGCGAGCGAGCAGGCAATTAAGATGTTTGAACTCAATTTAAAACCGCTTTTGATGCAACCGCCCGTCAAAGATAAAATCACCATGGGTTGGGACCCTGCTTTCAGAACGGGTTGTAAAATTTGTGTGGTTGACGGCACGGGTAAGGTGCTTGATAAGACGGTCGTTTATCCTACGCCTCCTCAAAATAAGATCGAGGAAGCTAAGGTCATTTTAAAGAGACTGATTGCTAAATATGGCGTAGAAGTTATCTCTTGCGGAAATGGTACGGCAAGCAAGGAAAGTGAAATTTTCATTGCAGAACTCATTAAAGAAATCAAGAATGAAACGGGCAGAGAAGTAGGGTACGTTATCGTCAATGAAGCAGGCGCTTCCGTCTATTCGGCAAGTCCTTTGGGCGCGGAAGAATTCCCCGATTATGACGTAACGGCTCGAAGCGCTGTTTCCATCGCTCGTCGTTTGCAAGATCCGCTTGCTGAACTTATCAAAATTGACCCGAAATCCATCGGGGTTGGTCAATATCAGCACGATATGAATGAAAAACGCCTCGACGGCGCGCTTTCCGGGGTTTTGGAAGACTGTGTTAACAGTGTTGGCGTAGATTTGAACACCGCCAGTGTATCTCTCTTGAAATTCGTTGCCGGGCTTAATGCGTCGGTGGCAAAAAATATCGTTGCTTATCGTGAAGAGAATGGCAGATTTAAATCGAGAAAGCAACTCTTAAAAGTGCCTAAACTTGGCGAAAAGGCGTATACGCAGTGCGCAGGCTTCCTTCGTATTGACGGTGGGGACAATATTTTGGATAACACCGCCGTGCATCCGGAATCCTATGCAAAAGCAGAGAAATTGCTCTCCTTATTCTCTTACACGAAGGAAGATGTAAAGGCAAGAAAAATTGCTGATCTGCGTGAAAAAATTAAAGCATATGGTTTAGAAAAGGCAACAAAGGAAAGTGAACTTGATCGCGCTACTTTGGAAGATATCGTAACCGAATTGATGAAACCGGGTAGAGATATCCGTGAGGCTTTGCCTGCACCCATGCTCCGTAAAGATATTATGGGCATCGAAGATTTGAAAGTGGGCATGGAACTTACGGGAACCGTTCGCAACGTCGTAGACTTTGGCGCATTCATTGATATTGGGGTGCATCAAGATGGATTGGTGCATATTTCGGAAATCACCGAAAAATACATTCGCCATCCTTCTGAAGTTTTAAAGGTTGGTCAAATTGTGCAAGTACGCGTCAAAGAGGTTGATATTAAGAAGAATCGTATCGGTCTTACGATGAAAAAGAATAATAAATAAATTAATTTCATAAAAGCACTTGACAAATAAAGGATTTTGTATTACAATATAGTTGTCAAGTTTTGACATAAACAATACGGAGGAAACATATCATGTTAGAAAAAATTCAAAAAATGCTTGCAGAAGCGCTCAATGTTCCTGTGGAAAAAGTAACGCCTGATGCAAAGATTGTAGATGATCTTGGCGCAGATTCTTTGGATCTTGTTGAACTTCTCAGCCAACTTGAAGATGAATACGGGATCACTATTCCCGATGACGAAGTGGAAGGGCTCGTTACGGTTGCAGACGTTGCTGCAGAACTTGAAAAGCTTACGAAATAAGCATGCGCATAAAATGTCTTTGGCTACCAAGGACATTTTATTTTTGCAAAAGGAAAAATTATGAATTATAGAGAAATAAAAAGATGGTCTCTGCTCTTTTTGGCGGTGACGATGGTTACGCTGTTTGGGGTTATGTATCGGCCATCCTTGGATAACAGTGTGGCAGATGGTGGGAGTAGTGGTTTTTCCGACATCGAATCAGGATTTTCTACGTCTACTTCGTCAACGCTTGAAAACAGCACGCCAAATGATTCTTCTCAATCGTCCATTTTGAATGAAAATTCTTCTTCGTTAGAGGAAAGCGCAAGCAGCAGTGAGGAGAAGGATTCTAGCAAGAGTAGTGACGAGGAAAGTTCTTCCATGGAAGATTCCTCCTCGAATAGTTCGAGTGAGAATTCTTCCTCGCAGACAACTATGCCACATATACATCGTTATCAAATGGAAGTGTTGCGCATACCTTCTTGCACCATGGAAGGAATTACGCAATATACCTGCGCATGTGGGGAATATTACACTGAAACCATTTCTAAAAAGGAACATAACGAGGCGATTGATGAGGCAGTTGCGCCTACTTGTGTAAAGACGGGATTGAGCGAGGGTTTGCATTGTTCTACGTGTGATGAAGTATTCGTCAAACAGGAAGTTCTTCCCATGGTAGAACATACATACAAAGAAGGATATTGTCAAGTTTGCGATTTGGTCGGTTTGGAGTTTACCGTCAATATGATGGAAGGATATGCAATCTGTACGAAAATCGTAGGAAATGTTGCGCGCCGTGTGGTCATTCCCGATACTTACTACGGATATCCCGTGCGTGAACTTGCTCCCAGCTTGTTCGAAGGGCACAGTGAGTTATATTCGGTGGAGATTGGGAAAAACGTGGCGGTGATCGGCGAGGGGGCTTTCCAACTTTGTTATCATTTGGTGGAAGTGTATGATCGTTCAGATGCGCAAGTAAGTAAATATCCCGACACGCAAAATGGGGCGTTGATGACGTTTGTAGAGGACGACGACGTGCATTATCAACCTTTCACGTCCAAGATAGAAATCATCAATGAATGTGTCATTTTCCATGATGAAGGGGAGAATATTCTTCTCGATTATCAAGGCGCAGGTAGAACGGTCACCATTCCGGAGGGGGTTACGGCGATAGATAGCTATGCCTTTTTAGGAAAGACCTCCGTTCGAGAGGTTATTTTACCGAAAACATTAAAATATATTGCGCGGTATGCTTTTTTACATTGTGATCTCATCGAGTCGATCCTTTTCCTTTCGCCTGACGATTGGTGGGGAAAACGAAAGGAGGACAATCAGTGGGTGGAAGTGTCCCCCGATCATTTAAAAACGGGCAAGCAGGGGCGCGATGCATTGGTTGAATTGTATTTTGATTATGATTTTAAACGAGAGAAAGAGGTTTGATTTCTGATTAACTTCGTGGAATTTCCATTTATCCCAAAGAAAACGTTTGCTTTCGTTGTCAATATATGGTATAATATACAGGTTGATTAAAATTTTCGAGGTGTTATAGATGTTACAAGTTACAGGTGTATCCCTTCAATTCGGCAGCAAGAAATTGTTTGAAGACGTTAATTTGAAATTTACGAAGGGAAACTGCTACGGTATTATCGGCGCAAACGGCGCAGGCAAATCCACCTTCTTAAAGGTGCTTTCTGGTGAAATAGAACCTCAGAAGGGATTTGTTTCCATGGAGAAGAATGAACGTATGTCCGTCCTTCAACAAAACCAAAATATGTATGACAACGAAACGGTGCTCCGTACGGTTATGATGGGGTTCAAACGTTTGGTGGAAGTAATGGACGAAAAGGACGCTTTGTACGCAAAATCCGATTTCTCGGAAGAGGATGGTATTCGCGCGGCAGATTTGGAAAGTGAATTTGCGGAAATGAATGGTTATGATGCAGAATTCCAGGCAGCGCAACTTTTGAATGCGCTCGATATTACGGAAGAGTTGCATTACAGCCTGATGAGTGAATTAGACGCAAAGCAAAAGGTGCGTGTTCTTTTGGCGCAGGCGCTCTTTGGGGATCCCGACGTCCTCCTTTTGGACGAACCGACCAACAACTTGGACATTAAAACCGTTCGTTGGTTGGAAAATTACTTGATGGACTTTGAAAATACAATCATCATCGTTTCCCACAACCGTCACTTCTTGAATAAAGTATGTACCAACATTTGCGACGTCGATTTTGGTAAGATTAATATGTACGTGGGGAACTACGATTTCTGGTATCAAACGAGCCAGCTCTTGGCGCGTCAGCAAAAGGAGCAGAATAAAAAATCCGAACAGAGAGCCAAGGAATTGCAGGAATTTATCGCGCGTTTCGCAGCAAATGCTTCCAAATCTCGTCAGGCAACCTCCAGAAAGAAGGAATTGGAAAAGCTTACCATCAACGATTTCAAGCCCTCCCTTCGTAAATATCCTTTCGTCGATTTCAAGTTTGAGAAGGAAATTGGAAATGATATTTTGTTCGTAGAAGATTTGACGAAAGAGGGATATTTTAAAAACCTTTCCTTCACCGTACAGCGTGATGAAAAGATAGGTATTGTTTCGGACAAGAGCACGACACTCACCATGCTCTATGATATTTTGATGGGCAAGGAACAGCCCGATTCCGGTACGGTTAAATGGGGAAAAACGATCTCCGTTTCCTACTTCCCTCAAAATAATAATGAATATTTCCAAGGCTGCGATTTAAATCTTGTCGAATGGCTTTCCCAGTTCTCCAACGATCATTATGAAGAATATCTTCGTGGTTGGTTGGGCAGAATGCTTTTCTCCGGGGAAGAGGCGCTCAAGCACGCAAAAGTGCTTTCCGGTGGTGAAAAAGTGCGTTGTATGCTCGCAAAAATGATGTTGGAAGCAAGCAATTTCCTCATTTTTGACGAACCCACTAACCATCTTGACCTCGAATCTATTACCGCACTCAACAATGGGTTAAGCAATTATAAGGGCTGTATGCTTTTGACTTCGCACGACCAAGAATTGATGAATACCGTTTGTAACCGTATCATTGAACTCAACGAAACCAAAACTTATGACCGTCAGGTTACGTACGATGAATATCTCGACGAAACGCAAGGCGTTTAAAAATAGGCTCTTTCACATCACCTGTTTGATTTTTGACGGAAAAATCCTTTAAAATTCTACGCGTTTTGCTCGGTTACAGACCGCAGAGAGTATGCGCCCTCACATAGCCAATGGTAACCGAGTAGAATTAGCCTCAAAGGTGTCTTTTCCGCATCTTTAGGCAAAAACTCTCTCGCTGTATTTGTATACAGCCATGTTCGCCTTTGCCAAAATCTATCGAAAAATCCACTCTTTGAGGTGCGAAGCAGTTTTTGCTGAGCAGATTTAGGATAAGACAAGGCAAAACCGCAGAACAACCAAAAGGTTTATCGAGGATTTTAACGCAGTATTAGACAAAATCTGCCATCAAAAACCTAATTCTATTCGGTTACGATTGGCTACTTGTCTTTCTCGTATTTTTCTCGTCAATTCGCTGAAAATAAATTTCAGCTTAAATCAACCATTCTCAGTGACACAGCCTAAAAATAAAAGAAAGGTAAAAAGCACCGTGTTCAAACGGTGCTTTTCTTTTCGACAATATTCGACGATTAGTGAACAAAATTTAAAAAATAT
>JAFTMD010000014.1 GCA_017452585.1 Clostridia bacterium | reverse complement strand
TGCGGTGAAGATGTTGGGGGACTTTGGCGCCATACCCGGGTAAATATAGATTTTTCCATCGTCGTCACGGAAGACACCGGGGTCAAATTGGTGCATATCCGTCTCGTCCTTATCCCTGCCCAAAATGGTGCCATCAGGGTATTTCACCCTACCCAGGTATTTGTATTTGCCTGCAGGGGTGTCGCAAACGGCTACGCCGATACGGCGTTCGTTGCCCTTAAAATAGTAGAGATAATATTTCCCGTCCTTGCCCTGCACAACGTCAGGCGCGTACATGGTGGGGAGGAAAAAGGGGGGCTTTTCGGGATCGTCCGTCTTCTTCCAGATCACGCCTTCATAACGCCAATCAGAGAGATCATTCACGGGAGCAGACCAGCAAACGTAGTCGTTTGCGCAGAACTCGTTGCTATTAAAGCAATCGTGGCTGCCATAGATATACACTCTGTCACCGAATACGTGCGGTTCGCCGTCGGGAACGTATTCGTAGGAGGGAAGATACGGGTTAAATACTTGTTTTTTCATAATTTTCACCTTTATAAAATCATATTAAAATACTTCTTTCAAAGCGGGATAAAGCTTCGTGAATTTTTCGTATTTTTCAGCGTAGAGGCATACCATGTCTGCGTTGGGATACACAATTTCGGAAACGGAGAGTATTTTTTCCGCCGCTTTTTCCACGCTTTCGTACGCGCCGCAAGCGACCATGGCCAGCATGGCACCGCCATAGGAAGGGCCTTCCTCGATTGAGGGAACTTCCACGGGAATCCCCAATACGTTTGCAATAATTTGTCGCCAAAGCTTACTCTTCGCGCCCCCGCCGCAAATACGGGTGGAGGGGATGTCCAAACCGCTCTGTTTTGCAATTTCTACACAATCCTTGAGCGCAAATGCAACGCCTTCCATGACGGCAAGCGTCAAGTGCTTGCGAGTAACGGTAGGACGAAGCCCGATAAACGCGCCTTTCGCATTGACGTCGTTGTGCGGACTTCTTTCACCCATGAGATAGGGGAGGAAGAATACTTCATTTTTACCCAAAAGTGCTTCCAATTCTTCCTGTTCCTTTCGATAATCATTCGTTTCCAAAATGTTCATCCACCATTCGTTACAGGACGCCGCCGAAAGGATACAGCCCATGAGATGGTATTTTCCGTTCGCATGGCAGAAGGAATGGAGCGCGTTTTTCTTATCCACACTGAAGTTGTCCTGCGAAATAAATACGGTGCCGCTCGTGCCAAGAGAAATATTACAACCGCCGTTGCCTACGATCCCCGTGCCAACAGCCGCCGCGGCGTTGTCACCGGCGCCTGCCGCTACGCATACGCTTTCGGAAACTTCCCAAAGTTCCGCATATTCCTTTTTGAGTTCGCCCACTTTTTCATAGGATTCGTAGAGATTCGGGAGCCATTCTTTCTTCACCGAACAGACTTCACACATCTCCTCGCTCCACGTTCGATTTTTGACGTCGAGAAGGAGCATTCCAGCCGCGTCAGAGAGGTCGGAACAGTGATTCCCCGTAAGCATGTACGCGATGAAATCTTTCGGGAGCATAATTTTTGCGATTTTCGCAAAGTTTTCAGGCTCGTTTTCTTTGATCCATAAGATCTTAGGTGCGGTAAAACCCGCGAACGCAATATTCGCGGTGAGGGAGGAGAGTTTTTCCTTGCCAACGAAGGTGTTTAAGTACTCCGTTTGCTTCTCTGTTCTGCCGTCATTCCACAAAATACAAGGACGGATTACGTTGTCGTCTTTATCCAAAACGACCAACCCATGCATTTGACCACCGAAGGAAATGCCCTTTACCTTTGCATGATTTTGCCCTTCCAAAAGACGATTGACGCCACGTTTTACAGCGTCGAGCCAATCCTCGGGGTTTTGTTCGCTCCAACCCGATTGAGGATAGGAGATGGGGTATTTTTCAGAGTGTGTTGCAAGGATTTTGCCGTCTTCGGCGACGAGCAAAAGCTTTACCGAAGACGTGCCTAAATCAATACCGATATATGTATTCATAACTTAATTTTTGAAAAGAATATCGTTTACAATATGCTGTAAACCTTCTTGGTTGCCGCTGCCGGGAAGTGCGGGAGCGCCAAGCTTTGCCGCATGCGCTGCAAGTTCTTCCAAAGTGGAAGTCTTATTCAAAATCTTCTTGCCGAGTTCAGTGTTTTGATAGCTTGCATAGCGATTTTCTACGAACGCATCCAATCTTCCGTCTTCAATGATAGCCGCCGCTTTGATAAGGCCCAAAGCAAACGTATCCATACCGAGAATGAACGCCTTAAACATATCTTCTTCCGTGTAGGAAGGACGACGGTTCTTGGAGTCAAAGTTAAAGCCGCCCGTAAGTCCGCCGGCCTTGAGTACTTCATACATACACATGGTTGCGTCATATACGTCGCAAGGGAATTCGTCGGTGTCCCAGCCAAGGAGCATATCGCCCTGGTTTGCGTCGATAGAACCGAGCATTCCGTTGATTGCGGAGATGCGGAGTTCATGCTGGAAAGTATGCCCTGCGAGGGTAGCATGATTGGCTTCAATGTTCATTTTGAAGTCTTTTTCAAGCCCGTGCGCTTTCAAGAACCCGATTGCGGTTGCCGCGTCGAAATCGTACTGATGTTTCATGGGTTCCTTCGGTTTGGGTTCGATATAGAAATCGCCCGTAAAGCCGATGCTTCTGCCGTATTCCACCGCCATACGCATAAGGTTTGCGATGTTTTCCTGTTCGAGCTTCACGTCCGTGTTGAGAAGAGTTTCATAGCCTTCTCTGCCGCCCCAGAATACGTAGCCTCTGCCACCGAGTTTTACGGTGAGTTCAAGCGCTTTCTTTACCTGCGCTGCTGCAAAGCAGTACACGTCCACGCTGTTGGTGGAGCCTGCGCCGTTCATAAAGCGAGGGTTGCCGAACATATTTGCCGTACCCCAAAGGCACTTGATGCCCGTTTCCTGCATTTTAACGAGGATATAATCGGTGATTTCGTCCAAACGACGGTTGGTTTCATTGATATCGTCCGCTTCGGGAACGAGGTCTACGTCGTGGAAACAGAAATATTCAATGCCGAGCTTCTGCATAAATTCAAAGCCAGCGTCCACCTTCGCTTTTGCGTGTTCCATGGTACCTACTTCGCTTGCGCCGAAGGCTTTGTCCGCCGTACCACGGCCAAACATATCCGCGCCCGTTGCGCAGAGGTTATGCCACCAAGCCATTGCAAAGGGGAGGTGTTCTTTCATGGGTTTGCCCATGATTACCTTGTTTGCGTCATAATAATGGAACGCAAGAGGATTCTTACTATTCGGGCCCTCGTAAGGAATTACGGGGATGTTTGCAAAGATTTCTTTCATAGATTTTACTCCTTTATATTTTTATTATAATATAATGATACAATAAAACACAAGTAAAAACAATGGAAAAATGATTTAAAAATATATACTTTTGTTCTTTTTTATCCAAAAGCTATAGACAAAAATAAAAATGTATGGTAAGATATTAAAAAGGAGTATAAAAAGATGATAAGTTCTTTCGATATTCAAAATCTGGATAAGTTGTTAAAAGATTTCCATACGGCGGTGGGGATTCGTATTTCCATATTTGATAATGAGTTTCAATTGGTAACGGAATATCCTAAAGTTGCGCCAAGTTTTTGCACGCTGATTAGAAGTACAGAAGCGGGAGAGAGTGGTTGTCATAAATGCGACATGGAAGCGTGCGAGAGAGCAAAGAAAATGCGGAAACCGCATATTTACACTTGCCACGCAGGAATCACGGAGGCGATCACACCCATACAGCTTGGCGGTGGCGTAGTTGGCTATGCAATTTTGGCGCATATGTTGCCCACGGAGAATTATAAAGAGTCGGTAGGAAAAGCTTGTGATTTGGCGGAAGGGTATGGCATATCCAGACAAAAAAGTTTGCGTGCGATTTCGTCAATTACTTCTAAGTCTACGGAGGAAATTCATGCCGCTGTTAGTATTTTAGAGGCGGTATCTTCCTACGTATATATCAAAAATCTTGCCGTTTGGAAAAATGAGGATATCTCTTCGGATATTGAAAAATACATTAAAGCCAATCTTGACAAGCCTCTCTCCAGTGAGGGCTTGTGTAAGCAGTTCAATGTGTCGCGCTCCAATCTTTATCAAATATCCCTAAAAGCATTTGGTATGGGGATCAAACAGTATATTGCATATTGTCGTATCGAAAAGGCAAAACAGCTCTTGTTGGAAGAGTATTCGATTTCCGAGATTGCAGAAGCGTGCGGATATGGGGAATATAATTATTTTTGTAAAGTTTTCAAGAAAGCGACGGGAATGTCGCCGACGGAATATAGAAAGTCCAAAAGAAAAGTATAACAGAAAAGGGTGTTTCAAAGTGCTATGCGCCTACAAAAGTTTCCTCAACTTTTGTAGTCGCATTTTTCATGAAAGAAAGAGGAAAATAGAGGGACGATACCCGCAAGAGTTTTAAATAACTAGTACATTAGATGGTGAGCGAGGTTTATATGATTAATGAAGGAATAAAAGAGAAAAATAGTGTATGATTATCACTGAAAGAAAATAACAGTAGATAAGTCATTTCTTGGGAAAAATCTTTGATTTTAGTCTTGACAATTGGGCTAGTTGATGGTATAATAATGGTTGACATTATAATATAAAATTTAAAATGATCTTTAAGGGTAAGTTGATAGTGATACTTTGAGAATATTGGATTTAAAAATTAGGAGGGGCGCGCATCATTTGCGTTCTTTTTTCTTCACTGATAGCATAGTAATAATATGGAAGTAATTTTCGTAATTTTTTAGCAAAAAAGGCATGCAAATACTTTCAAATTTAAAAAAAATATGCTATAATAGGAGTGAAACTTTGAACGAAGCTGTATCTTTCGATTATGAAAATTTAGACATAGAACGTCCCTTTGATTTTACGTCACACACTTCCATTGGTTGTGGTGGGCTGGCGAAGCTTGCCATTTATCCCCGCAAAGAAGGGGAAATGGTAGATGTGATACGACGTTTGACAAGCCAAAAAACACCTTGGGTGGTGGTGGGCAATTTAACCAACACCCTTCCCTCCGATTTAGGGACGGACAAGGTGGTGATTTGCACCAAAAAAATGACGGAATTACGTATAGAGGACGCTTACGTATATGCTGCAGCAGGGGTGCAAAGCGGGAAACTTTTAAAGTCTGTAAAAGAGAATTCCCTTTCGGGATTGGAATTTTTGACAGGCATTCCCTGCACGATAGGCGGTGCGCTTTATATGAACGCCGGCGCCGGTGGGATCTATTTATCCGAGCGCGTGCAAAGCGTACGTGTTTTGCGGGAAGGTAAGGTGAAAATTCTTTCCAAAGAGGAATGTGATTATCGCTATAAGCACAGCCTATTTATGGACAATCAAGACGTTATTTTAGGGGGAACGTTTGCGCTGAAAAAAAGCACCTATGCAGACGTTTTAGAGGTCGAACGTTTCTACAGAGCGTCGAGGGCGCATTTGCCTAAAGGCAAAAGCATGGGATGTATTTTCAAGAACCCTGCAGGACAATCGGCTGGGGAATTGATAGAGAAAACGGGTTTAAAAAATTTGCGTGTGGGTGGAGCAATCGTCTCCCCTGATCATGCCAATTTCATAATCAACGATGGGAACGCAACGGCGCGCGAAGTGCGCGCGCTGATTAAATTGATACAAAACGCCGTATTTGCGTACTGCGGCGTGGCACTGGAAGAGGAAATACAGTATTTAGACTGAAAGGGTGAAAAAAATGATTTTAACAGCAGATTATCATACGCATACTCCGTATTCACACGGAAAAAATACGGTGGAAGAAAACGTAGCAAGCGCAAAGGAAAAGGGTTTAAAACAGATAGGGATTTCCGATCACGGCTATACGCACATTGCCTTTGGGATTCGTCGCAAAGAAATTGAAGATTATAAGGCAGAATGCAAGGCGGCGGCGGAAAAACATGGCATTGACGTATTGGTGGGGATCGAAGCCAACATTTGTGGAGTGTCCGGTAAATCCGATTTAACGGAAAAGGATTTTGAAGATTTTGACATCTATCTTTGCGGTAAACATGCCTTTATTCGCTTTGATCGCCCCCTTTATGATACGTTTTTATTCGGAGCGAAAAATTACGTTTGGCCCCGTGCGCATATTCGCCCGTCCGTTTCCATGTTGGCGCGCAATACGAAGGCGTACACAAACACCATTCGCAATAATCCCATTGACGCAATCACGCATTTAAATTTCTATTGCCCTGCCAACGCCGTGGAGGTTGCAAAATGCGCAGCCGATTATGGAACGTATATCGAGTTGAACGCGAAGAAAACGCATTTGAAGGATGAAGAACTCATGGATATGGTCGCAAAAACTTCCGTACGTTTCATCATCAATTCGGACGCTCATACTAAAAATCGCGTAGGGGATTTTAAATTGGTGGAAGAACAGCTCTCTCGGTTGGATTTCCCTCTGGATCGTATCGATAACATAGATGGGCGCTTGCCTACCTTCCGTTTTGCGGAATATAAGAAACATTTATAAACATGAACTTTACTTCAGATATCAAAAAAGAAATTATCAGCCACGGGATCGGGCACGGAGAGGGAGGTGTCGTCAAGAAAAAAGCTGCCTTATCCGCTTTTATCCGCACCAGTGGCTTTTTGGGCGAGATGGACGGCGCGCCCAATTTTTTTATCGTCAGTGAAACGGAGAATGTTGCCGAATTTTTCATGACGATGTTTGAAGAATTATTTGAAACAGAACTGTATATCACCCACGCCACAATGGATCGAATGAGCGGGCGGGACAAGCTCTTGTTGCAATGCCCCTCCACCGAGGTCGAACGTGTGATGAAGGAGTTGAAACTCCTTAAAAAGACGGGAGGGATCAGAAGTGGTATTTCTGCAACCCTCACTTCGGAGGACGCGCATAAGATCGCTTACATCAAAGGCGCATTTTTGGGGGGAGGCAGTTGTATGTTACCCAGTGAGGGTGGCAAGACGGGCTATCATTTAGAATTTGTATTTTCCGAACGGGAAACTGCCAAAGATTTTTGCGCGTTATTGGCGGATATGGAGCTTTTGGCGCGCTATGTCGAGCGCAAGGATACGTATGTGGTCTACATCAAAAGCAAGGAAATTATCTCCGATTTTCTTTCCGTGATCGGGGTTCAACACGCCTTGAAAAAGTTTTCCGAGCTTGTGGAAAGACGTGATCAGGCGAATCAGGAAAATCGCGCGCAAAATTGCATGGCAGGAAATGCGGATAAGACGGCAATTGCTTCGGTGAAACAAGTGGTGGCGATTGAAAAGTTGCAAAAGTGGAGCGGCTATGCTGATTTATCGGACGATTTGAAGGCGCTTGCAGAGTTTAGAAAAGATAATCCGTCTATGTCCTTACAGGAATTGGCGGACACCTTAAAATTGAGTAAAAGTTGCATCAATCATCGGATGCGCAGGATTATGGAATTATCCGAAAAATGCGATGGAAAGGCAACGGAGAAGAAGGAAAACGTATGACGGATTTTGTACATTTGCATCTACACACGGAATATAGTTTGTTGGACGGCGCGGCGAAGGTGGACGATCTTATCGACCATCTCGTGAAAAATAATATTAACGCCTGCGCGGTCACCGACCATGGAAATATGTACGCCTCCTTGTATTTTGCGGAAGAATGCGTAAAGAAGGGGATTCAATACATTATCGGTTGCGAATTGTATGCCGTGGATAACCATTTGGAAAAACGCCCGGGGAAGAACGAACATATTGTCCTGCTTGCTAAAAATAAGACAGGATATAAAAATATTGTCAAGTTGGATTCCCTTTCCTTTATTGATGGATATTACGGTGGAAAACCGCGTATCAGTTACGATTTGATCAAACAGCACAGCGAAGGGGTAATTTGCCTCTCCGCTTGTTTGGCTGGGCGTTTGCCTCAATTACTCCTCCGTGGAGATTATGATGGCGCAAAGGCTTGGGCAAAGGAGATGAAGGGAATCTTCGGGGAAGATTTTTATATCGAATTGCAAGATCATGGTATTCCCGAACAGAAACAAATCCTGCCCGACCTCATTAGGATTGCAAGGGAGCTGGACATTCAGCTCGTGGCGACGAACGACGTGCATTACATTGAAAAAGAGGATTGGGAAGCCCATGAAATTTTGCTCTGTATACAGACAAAATCGACGCTTGACAATCCGAAAATGCGTTTTGAACAGCACGAATTCTACATGAAATCGGGCGACGAGATGTTGGAGCTTTTCAGCTATGTTCCGGAAGCTATTTCCAACACGCGCGTCATTGCCAATAAAATTGAAGAGCCCGTGTTTGATTTGACGCCTAAGGGAGATCCCATTCGCGACACCTCCCTCATTCCCTTATATAAACCGGACGATGGTTCTACTTCGCCTGAATACTTACGACGACTCACCTGGGAAGGATTGCCTACCAGATATGCAGACATCACGGATACCATTCGCGAGCGCGCTGAATACGAATTGGGAATTATCATCTCCATGGGCTTTGCCGACTATTTCCTTATCGTATGGGACTATATCAATTGGTCACGTGTGCATGGAATTCCCGTTGGCCCCGGCCGAGGCTCCGGGGTGGGGAGTATCGTTGCCTATGCGATTGGTATAACAGACGTGGATCCTTTGAAATACGGTCTGATTTTTGAACGTTTCTTGAACCCCGATCGTGTATCCATGCCCGACTTCGACGTGGACTTCTGCACAAAGCGCCGTTATGAAACGATAGAATACGTCCGTGAAAAATATCATCCTGAAAATGTGGCGCAGATCGTTACGTTTGGTACGCTTGCCTCCCGTGCTGTTATCAAGGACGTAGGGCGAGTGATGGGCGTTCCCTATTCGGAAACGGATAAAGTGGCAAAACTCATGGACGGTAAATCGACCATTGGGGAATTGCTTGGGAGAAAAATTCCCAAATTGGAAAAACAATTGGAAGATCCTTCTCTGCCCGAAGAAAAGCGCGGGGAGATTGCCAAGAAACTCAAAGAACAAAAGGATAAAAAGAATCCGGAATTTATCGAAGTGTATGAAACCAACGAGGAATTGCACCGTGTCATTGACATGGGGTTAAAGCTCGAAGGGATGCCGAAAAATATCTCCGAACACGCCGCAGGGGTTGTCATTTGCAATAAGGTGCTTTCCGATAACGTACCTTTGGCGCGAAATGGTGACGACATTGTTACGCAGTTCGATATGAAAGAAGTGGAAGCCGTTGGGATGCTCAAGATGGACTTCCTTGCCCTGACCACGCTCACCGACATTCAAAATACGTTAGAATACATCAAGATTGGCCATGGTGTCGAAATCGACTTCAATAAAATAGGGGTAGACGTTCCCGAGGCGTATCAGCTTATCTCCTCCGGGGATACGGATGCCGTGTTCCAGTTGGAACAAGGTGGGATGAAGAAGTTCATGAAAGACCTGCAACCCAACTGTTTGGAAGATTTGATTGCAGGGATCTCCCTCTATCGTCCCGGCCCCATGGATTTCATTCCCACTTATATTCGCAATAAACATAACCCTGAACTTATCGTATACGATACGCCCTTTTTGGAACCCATTTTGAAAAATTCTTATGGGGTTATCGTCTATCAAGAGCAGGTTATGCAAATTTTCCAACAGCTTGCAGGCTACACCTATGGGCAAGCCGACCTCGTGCGCCGCGCGATGTCAAAAAAGAAAAAGAAAGAGCTGATGGAACAGAAGGACAAGTTCATTTATGGCGCTCCTCAAGAGGGGATCACAGGCTGTGTATCCAAGGGGATTCCCGTAGAAGTGGCAGCCAAGATTTTTGGGGATATGGAAAGCTTTGCTTCCTATGCATTCAACAAATCACACGCCGCTGCATACGCCGTGGTTGCCTACCGAACGGCTTATTTGAAACATTTCTATTTGAAAGAATTCCTCGCGGGCATCTTAAACGATCGTATCGACAAGAGTGATGAAGTTGCCAAGTACATCATGTACATGAAGGAAAAGAATATCGAAGTGCTTCCTCCTCACATCAACAAATCCAAGGATATTTTCTGGGTAGAAGGGAAGGGGATTCGAATTGGCCTCGGCGCACTCCGTGGGGTAGGTCAGGACGCGATTGCGCAGGTTATTGAAGAACGCGAAAAAAATGGCTTGTTTAAAGACTTTGCCGATTTTGTTTCCCGTTGTGCGAAGTACGTCAACAAGCGCATTGTAGAAAGTTTGATTTACGCAGGCGCTTTCGATTGTTTTGGTTATACCAGATCGCAGGTGGCGGCGGTGTATGAAGAAGTGCTTACCCGTGTCAATGCGATGGAAAAGCAAAAGGGGGGCAGTCAGATTTCTCTGTTTGGAAGCATCATTCAAGAACAGGCAATTGAGGTGCGTTATCCTAACATTCCCGAATTTGAAACGATGGAAAAACTCTCCAAAGAGAAATCGGTGTTAGGGGTATACGTCAGCGGACATCCATTTGAAAAATTCCTTCCTTATTTTAAAGATAGAACCTTTAATTGTTCGATGCTTGCCTATGAAGAGGACGGAGAAACGGGAAGCAAGACGTACAATCAAATCCAAGACGGACAGCAGGTCACCATGGGCGGTATGATTTCCACCTTCAAAAAATTGAAGACGAGAAGCGGCACGTTTATGGCGTTTGTTACGGTGGAGGATTTGTACGGCTCTATCGAATGTGTCTGCTTTCCGAAAATTTACGATCGGATGCGTAATTTCCTCGAACCTGACCGTGTCGTATCTTTGGCAGGGAAACTCAGCGTAGAAGAGGACAAAGCGCCCGTTATCATTGTGGAAAAAATCTCCGAATTTACTTTGGAGGAAAATCAAAGCAAACAGACGGTGATGCCTCAACCCAATTATAGTAGATACGCCGACAGTGAAACGGCACCCGCGCGCCCCGTTGCGCCTCCACAGGAAAAAACGGCGGCGGAAAAGGTGCTTTGGTTGAACGTCAGCGATTTGGAAGAGGAGGATATAGAGGAGCTGTTGGATACGCTCACATTCTATATTGGCGAAACGACGGTCTACTTCGTTCAGAATGGAAAAAAGATGAGATGTACGCAAAAAGTAAACTTGAATAAGGCTTTCATTGCAGAACTTGCAAGCTTTTTGCCGGAAACTTGCATAAAAATTTTATAAAAGTTGCAAAAAAGTAGGCGCAAAAGATTTATTTTTTTGTAAAGTTCTGCTATAATATAATAGAAACATATGACAGGGCATAAAATGCCCAATGAAAAACGATAAGAGGTGTTAAGGATTATGAAACGCATTGGTTTATTGACAAGTGGTGGCGATGCGCCCGGTATGAACGCTGCAATTCGCGCGGTTGTACGTTCGGGGATTTATTTTGGCATGGAAGTATTTGGGATCGAACGTGGTTATGCAGGTTTGATTGAAGATAATGTGGTAAAAATGGAAATGCGTAGTGTTTCCAATATCGTACAGCGTGGTGGCACGTGTTTGCGTACGGCAAGATGTTTGGAAATGAAGACGAAGGAAGGGCAGGAAAAGGCGCTTGCTACCCTTCAAAGACACGGCATTGAAGGCTTGGTTGTTATCGGTGGTGACGGTTCGTTCAGAGGGGCAAAAGTGCTTTCTGAATATGGCGTGCCTACCATTGGTATTCCCGGTACGATCGACAACGACTTGGCATACACCGATTACACCCTTGGTTTTGATACGGCGGTTAACACTTGTCTTGACGTCATCAACAAGCTCCGTGACACCATGACTTCTCACGAACGTGTCTGTGTCGTAGAGGTTATGGGCAGACATTGTGGGGATATTGCTCTTTACAGTGGTATTGCATCTGGCGCGGAAATTATCGTTGTTCCCGAAGTGGAATTTGACATTGCAGATATCGAAGCAAAAATTAGACGTTCCCGCGCAAATGGCAAACATTCGAATATCGTCGTTATTGCAGAAGGCGTTATGAGCGCAGAAAAGTTTGCGGATAAGTTGCAGGCAGTCACTGAATATTCGGTGCGTCCTACCTGTATTGGTCACGTGCAGCGTGGTGGTTCGCCCAGCATGGCAGACAGAATGTTGGCGGCGCAGTTTGGTAACAAGGCCGTTCGTCTTTTGAATGAAGGCATTGGCAACCGTGCAGTTGGTATTCGTGAAAACAAGATTATCGATATGGACATTATTGAAGCCGTTTCCATGCAAAAGACGTTTAATCATGAGTTGTATGAAACTCTTCAAATGATTTCTATGTAAAAATTTGTAAAACGTTTGAAAAATCTCCCTCACAAGGGAGATTTTTTGTCTGTAAATCTTCCATTTAGGCGGGGCAAAAATATGGGCTATCTTGCGTGGGTAAAATTTGCCGATTTTGTGTTGTTTGTGCGAAATTTTTACAAAATATGGAATTATTTTTTGTTTAGGTATTGCATTTTCCGTTTATATATAGTATACCAGACAGGTTCGTTTTATTTCTGTCTGGTATAATAAACCCGTAGCGATAAAAAGGTCGCAGGAGTAAATCAATCATGATATTGACGGTGTGTATGAGTCCCTGTGTGGACGTAACAATAGAGTTGGATACGTTGGATGTCGGGAAACTGAACGGCATAAAGAGTAAAATAAGTCTCAAACCATTCATATTCCAGCAGTACAGTGATACGTTGCGAAGTTTGGGCCGGAGTTATGACCGCCTTCTTTTCCGTATCAGGAAAAGGCAAAGGTAACCGTTGCATATCAGA
>JAFTMD010000013.1 GCA_017452585.1 Clostridia bacterium | reverse complement strand
TCTTGCCATAACAAAAACATCCTATGGTACAATTATACCATAAGAGTTTTTGTCTTTTTTCTTTTTTGTGAACTATTTGGGGTTCACTTCATTTTTCTTTTTTTCAATGGATAAAAAAATAGCAGGAAGGTGTTTTTTTAAAATTCTTTTTTTCCATACATTCCCAATTTTTTTATGTAAATTGCCTATAATTTGGTTTACTTTTTTGTTTTTTTCGAGTACAATAAATAAGCATATATATAATGTATGCGCAAACGAATGAAAAAGGGGTGAAGAACGGAAAGATGATTGCAATAGTACAAAGCTATGCCCTTTCGGGGTTAGAAGGGGTTTGCGTCATGGTGGAGGCGGACGTTTCCCGTGGCGTACCTTCCTACGAGATGGTCGGTTTGCCCGACGCAGCGGTGAAGGAATCGAAGGAACGTGTAAGAAGTGCGGTGAAAAACAGCGCGCTGGATTTTCCTGCCCACAAAATCACCATCAATCTTGCTCCTGCCAACGTCAAGAAGGAAGGAACGTCTTTCGATTTGCCCGTAGCAATCAGTTTGCTGCTCGGATACGGCACGTTGGAGGCGGACGTGGAGGGGATTGTATTCCTTGGCGAACTCGCTTTAAACGGTGAATTGCGCGCAGTATCTGGTGTATTGCCCGCCCTTATTTCCGCGCGGGATAAAGGGTTTAAAACGTTTATCATTCCTGCAGACAACGCTCGAGAGGCCAGCTTTATCCAAGGGGTTACCGTATACGCGGCAAACAATCTTCGCGAAGTGGTCAATCATTTGTCGGGCTTGTTTCCTTTAAAGCCAGTACCATCCGGATCTTTTGCACAGACGACGCAGGGAAAGAAAACCTCCTACGATTTGGCGTTTGTCAAAGGCCAAGAAATTGCCAAACGCGCCTTGGAAGTGGCGGTGGCAGGCGGACATAATATCCTCTTTGTCGGCCCTCCGGGCAGTGGGAAAACAATGCTGGCGAGATCGATTCCGTCCATGCTTCCCGATATGTCCTTTGACGAGGCGTTGGAGATCACGAAAATCCATTCGGTGGCAGGGACGCTTGGCGAAGCGGGGATCGTCACCGAACGCCCGTTTAGAAGTCCTCACCACACGGCAACCACCGTATCCCTTTGCGGGGGTGGAAATAAAACCGTGCATCCCGGGGAGATCAGCTTGGCGCATGGAGGCGTTTTGTTTTTAGATGAATTGCCCGAATATAAACGTTCGGCGTTGGAGGCGCTTCGTCAACCCTTGGAAGATGGCGTCATCACCATTTCCCGTTCTGGCGGAACGGTTACCTACCCTGCCTCGTTTATGCTTTGCGCAAGCATGAACCCTTGCCCTTGTGGCAATTATGGCAGCAAAAAACGTCGTTGTATGTGTACGCCGAAGGATATTCAACGCTATCGCGCGAGAATTTCCGGGCCGTTGCTGGATAGAATTGACATTCAGGTGGAAGTAGACGGTGTGGAATACGACGCCCTCGTTTCTGAGGCGCAGGAGGAATCGAGCGCTGAGGTGAAAATGCGCGCAGACAGCGCAAGAAGGGTGCAGAGAACTCGTTTTGAAGGCACCATGGTGCAGACGAATGCAGAAATGGGCGAGAAGGAAATGAAGATGTACTGCCGTTTGGATAAGGAGTGCGAACAGGTTTTGCGAGAAGCGTTTGAAAGCTTACACCTCTCTGCTCGCGCGAGATCGAGAATTTTGAAGGTTGCCCGCACGATTGCCGACCTGGCATTATCGGAGGATATTTTACCCGAACATCTCTATGAGGCCATTTCTTATCGAACCTACGGCGCAGAGTTGTCCGCTTTGGATTGAGGAGGGTGGTATGACACCGCAATATATTGCATATCTTAGCTTTATGAGCATACTCACCTTTGTCTATTACGTCGTGGACAAAAGTCGTGCAAAACGAAATGCTTGGCGCGCAAGTGAGAAACTCTTATTGAGTCTTTCCTTTTTCGGTGGGGCAATCGGTGGCTATATGGCTATGTTTGTGGCGCGTCATAAAACCCGAAAATGGTATTTTCATGTGGTCAACTTGATAGGAATGGGTTGGCAGATTGCACTGCTTATTTATTTGTTGTAAGGAGGAATACCTTGTTTACAAAATTTCAAACCAAAGAAATCCCCATCACTTCTCCCGATTATCCAAAGGAGTGGAAGGGTTTTTCAGACGCTCCGCAAATTGTGTATGCGGTGGGGGATAAATCTCTGTTAAAAGAGCGTAAGTTTGTCATTGTCGGTTCTCGTCGAACGGCGCCTACCGCCTTGCATATCGGCAAACAGATTGCCAAAGATCTTTCCCACAGCATCGTTGTAACGACGGGGACAGCCGACGGAGGGGACAGCGCTGCCATGGAAGGTGCGCTTGCAGGAAGTGGCAAAGTCATCTGCCTGTTGGCGGGTGGGTTTGGAGCAATCCCGCAATATAACCTCTCCCTGTTAGAAAAAGTGGCGCAGAATGGGCTGATTCTTTCTCCCCATCCGTATGAGACGCCCATTCGTTCCTATTCTTATGAATACCGCAACAAGCTGTTGGCGGCGTTGGGGGAAGGAACGCTGGTGCTTGGGGCGGCGGAAAAGAGTGGCGCATTGATTACGGCTCGTTATGCCTGGGCGCAGAAGAAGATGGTGTTTGCCATTCCCTATTTCCCGGGGAGTGAAGCCGGCGTAGGTTGCAATGCAATTTTGCGCGGTGGTGGAATTTTAACCGAAAGCGCGTTTGACGTAGCGGCAAAGTTGTCTATAAATTTAGAGGAAAGAAAAATTTCCGAAGTAAAATTGACGGTGGATGAGGGGAAACTGCTCACCACCCTGCGTTCCCTTTCCGAAGGGCATATCATGGATATTTCAGCTCTGTCCGGTTTCCCCGCCTACAAGGTGAAAGCTTTGTTATCGGCCCTCGAAGTCAAAGGGGTGGTGGTGGCGTTGGGGGGGAATCGGTACGCTCCCGCCAAAAAATAAAAAAAACGATTGAAATACTTCGCTATGCGGTGTCAGAGTGAAATTTTTCTAAGTCACGTACGTCTTGTACGCTCCTGTCGAAAAATTCCTCTCTTCCTTGCCTAGCTCGCATTTGAACCGTTTTTTGCGTTCTTTAACAGGCTTGAAATGCTTCGCAATACGTTGTCAGAGTGAAATTTTTCTAAGTCACGTACGTCTTGTACGCTCCTGTCGAAAAATTCCTCTCTTCCTTGCCTAGCTCACATTTGAACCGTTTTTTTGCGTTCTTTAACGGGCTTGGAATACTTCGCAATCCGCGTCTAAAGAAAAGTATCCGCGCTCAAACATAAAACAATCTTCAATATATCAGTAATCAATTATAAGGAATATAGAATGGATTTAATTATCGTAGAATCGCCTTCGAAGGCGAAAACCATTTCCAAATATCTCAAAGGTAAATTCCGTGTCGACGCTTCGGCGGGGCATATTCGTGATTTGCCCGTCCATACTTTGGGGGTGGATATCAAAAACAACTATGAACCCAAATACGTCAATTCCGAAGGGAAAGAAGACGTAATCCGCCGTTTGGTAGATGCGACGAAAAAAGCCGATCGCGTCTATCTTGCAACTGACCCTGATAGAGAAGGGGAAGCCATTGCATGGCATTTACAGACGGTGCTTGGTTTAAATGAAGATGGGGACAATCGTATCGAGTTCAACGAAGTGAGTAAGTCCGCCATTGAAGCTGCTTTAAAATCGCCGAGAAAGATCAATTACAGCCTCGTAGACGCGCAACAAGCCCGTCGTGTGTTGGATAGATTGGTGGGGTATAAGCTCTCCACCCTGCTCAACCATAAAATCGAGGATAAAAACGGCAACGGCAAGCGTACTTTATCAGGTGGCCGTGTGCAATCGGTTGCCCTTCGTTTGATCGTCGAACGAGAGAGAGAAATTACCGCCTTTGTGCCCCAGGAATATTGGAATTTAACGGCGGAATTGCAGGATATTCCCGCAAAATACGCTTCGTTTAAAGCCATGTTGGAAAAGAAGGGTACGCGCAAATATAAGCCTTCTTCCGCCAAGGAAACGGAGGAGGTTTTGTCCGTCTTAGAGAAGGGGAAATTCGTTGTATCCAAGACGAAGAAATCTATCGTCAAGGCGCACGCTCCTGCCCCCTTCACCACCAGTTCTTTGCAACAGGACGCCTCCAATAAGCTCGGCTTTACGTCGCCTGAAACCATGACGCTTGCGCAACACCTCTATGAAGGTATCACGACGGAAACGGGGGATCAGGTGGCTTTTATCACCTATATGAGAACGGACTCCGTCCGTGTTTCCAAAGAGTCGCAGGAGAAGGCGCTTCAGCGTATCCGTGAGGTTTATGGTGAGGAATATGTGCCGGCTAAACCCAATTATTACGCTTCTAAAAAGGGCGCGCAGGATGCCCACGAAGCCATTCGTCCCATTGATTTGGAAATGACGCCCGACAAGGCGAAGAAACTCCTCGATCGCAAGCATTACGGGCTTTATAAGCTCATTTACGAACGCTTCTTGGCGTCTCAGATGGCAGAGGCTAGATATAACAGTATGCAGATGGAAATCGATAATTCGGGTTATATCTTTAAGGCAAGTGGTAGAGTGATGCTTTTTGCAGGCTTTACCGCCGTTTATCAAGACGTCAACGCGAAGAAAGAGGATGATGATGAAATTAATTCAGCGAAGCTTCTTCCCGATTTAAGCGAAGGGGATTTGCTCAACTTAATTTCCATGGTAAAAGAGCAGAAATTCACCAAACCCGCCCTCCGTTATACGGACGCATCCCTCGTCAAGACGATGGAAGAAAAGGGGATTGGCAGACCTTCCACCTATGCGACGATTATCTCTAAACTCATGCAAAAATATGTCAAGAAGGATGGGAAATATATGTATCCCACCCCCATTGCGTATGACGTAGTGGATATGTTGACAAAATGTTTCACGGACGTCATGGACGTCGGTTTTACGGCAGGGATTGAAACCAAGCTTGACGATATCGAAGATGGTGGCGTAGAATGGCGCCAGGTTATCGGTGATTTTTATCCCGGTTTTGAGAAAAATTTAAAAGAAGCATCCTCGTACGGGGATGAGTTTACGCAGGAAATCTGCGATAAATGCGGTCACCTGATGATTCGTCGTATGGGGAAATTCGGCAAATATTTGGCTTGTTCCAACTATCCCGAATGTCACAATATCGTCAGCGAATCCAAGGAGGAAATTTCCGCAGTTCGCTGTCCCAAGTGTGGCGAAAACATGGTGTACAAGAGTGGGAAATTTGGCAGATTTTTGGCCTGCCCCAGCTATCCCGATTGTAAATCGACCATGTCGATGCCCTCAGATGAAGAACCGAAACTTGCGGGCAAATGCCCCGAATGTGGTTCGGCAATGAGCGTGAGAAAATCCAAACGTGGAAAGGTATATTATAGTTGTATTGGCTATCCCGATTGTAAGTTTATGAGTTGGGATATCCCCACGGGGGATAAATGTCCCAAGTGCCAGTCTGCCATTATCAAGACGGCGCGCGGTGGGATCAAGTGTAGCAATAAAGAATGTGATTACGTAGAAAAGGCGGAAGAACCCAAGAAAAATAAGAAAGTGATGGTGGCGGACGATTTTGAAGCACCTCCCTTGGAAGAACCTATTTTCTATAATTTTGAGGATTCCAGCGACAGCTATTTCCCCGAGGATTTTGAGGAGTAACCCCAACGAGGTTAGCTTTTGCCTGGCTAAACAAGAAAAGGATATAAATTCATGAAAGATACTCAAGTCCTCGTCGTGGGTGGCGGGTTGGCTGGGAGTGAAGCGGCCTATTATCTCGCTTCTCACGGCATTCCAACAACCCTCGTCGAGATGAAACCGAAGAAATTTACGCCGGCGCACGAGAGTGCATTGTATGGGGAGTTGGTTTGTTCCAACTCCTTAAAAAGCAATGACGTCTATGGCAATGCTTGCGGACTTTTGAAAGAGGAAATGCGTTTGCTGGGCTCGATGATTATCGAGGCGGCGGATGCAACCAAAGTGCCCGCAGGCGCGGCGCTTGCCGTCGATCGCACGCATTTTTCGGCGTACATTACGGAAAAATTGAAAAATTGTCCCAATTTAACATTGTGTACGGAGGAGGTGCTCACCATTCCCGAAACGCAAAACGAGGGGGGCAGGTATGTAGTGATCGCTACTGGACCACTTACTTCCGATGCCTTGAGTGAGGACATTTTGAAGACGTTTGGCGGGAATTTACATTTCTACGACGCCTCAGCGCCCATCATTTCCGCAGAGAGTGTGGATATGTCCTGCGCCTTCACGGGGGATCGTTATGGAAAGGGAACGGGGGATTATATCAATTGCCCGATGGATAAGGAAGAATATTACGCCTTCGTGGACGCATTGCTTGCGGCGGAAAGAGCCCACTTGCATGAGTTTGAAAAAGGGGAAATTTTTGAAGGATGTATGCCCCTGGAGGTGATGGCTTCCCGTGGACGGGATACGTTGCGATATGGAACGCTCAAACCCGTGGGGCTGTACGGGGAGGATGGTAAACGTCCGTATGCAGTTTTACAGCTTCGCAAGGAAAACGCGGAAGGGACGATGTATAATCTCGTCGGATTTCAAACCAATTTGAAATTTCCCGAACAAAAACGCGTGTTTTCCATGATCCCTGCGTTGAAGAATGCGGAGTTCTTGCGCTATGGTGTTATGCATCGAAATACATTTATTCAGTCCCCGGATGTTTTAAATCGCAATTTTTCGGTTATGAATAATCAAAGGCTGTTCTTTGCGGGGCAAATTACAGGCGTGGAAGGGTATGTGGAAAGCGCGGCAAGCGGATTGCTGGCGGCCATTCATATTGCAGATGAAATCCTCGGACGAGGCACCCATGTATTTGATGACCGCACAATGTGTGGTGCGTTGCAGACGCATATTTCCACCAAAGTGAAGGATTTTCAGCCCATGAACGCTAATTTTGGCATTTTGCAGAGTTTGCCCGTTCGTATCAAAGATAAGAAAGAACGTTATCGTATGTTGGCAGAACGCGCTTTGCAGTGCATTCAAGAACAGCTTACTAATTCGTAGGAGAAAAAAGAAAATGGAATTTAGAGGAACGACGATTTGCGCCGTCAAGCGTGGCAACGTGACGGCAATAGCCGGTGATGGACAGGTTACGATGGGCGAATCGGTCATTTTTAAGAACACAGCGGTGAAGGTGCGCCGTATTTTTGGCGGCAAAGTCATTTTGGGGTTTGCCGGCTCGGTTACGGACGCCTTTGCGCTCACCGAACGTTTTGAAGGCATGTTGAATAAATTTGGTGGCAATCTTATGCGTTCGGCAGTGGAGCTTGCCGATCTTTGGAGAAGTGATAAAATTGGCAGAAAATTGGACGCCATGATGATTACGGCGGATGAAAATACGCTGCTTATCCTTTCGGGGACGGGGGAAGTAATCGAACCCGACGAAGGGGTTTGCGCAATCGGGAGTGGTGGCAATTATGCCTTAGCGGCAGCGCGCGCCCTCTATCAGGAAACCGATTATGACGCGGAAACGATTGCGAAAAAGGCGTTGAAAATTGCTTCGGAAATTTGTGTTTTCACCAACGATAACATTCGTTGCGAAGTGGTCGGTGAGAACGTGAACGCAGACATGGTTACCTCTGAGGAGGAAAAACCTGTCAAGAAACCGCGCGCAAAACGCACAAAAAATGAGGAGGTGTAATTATGGATTTATCTCCTAAACAGATCGTTTATCGTTTGGATAAATACATCATTGGTCAAGATGAAGCAAAAAAAGCGGTGGCAATTGCTTTGCGAAATCGCTACCGCAGGGCGCAACTCCCTGCAGATATTCGCGAGGAAATTACGCCGAAAAATATTATCATGAAAGGCCCGACGGGGGTGGGCAAGACGGAGATTGCAAGACGACTTGCCAAGCTGGTGAGGGCCCCCTTTGTCAAGGTGGAAGCCACCAAGTATACCGAAGTGGGTTACGTGGGCAAAGACGTCGAGGGAATGATTCGTGATTTGGCGGAATGCGCCTATCGACTTGTCAAATCGGAAAAGGAAGAGGAAGTGAAAATGAAGGCCACTTCCATGGCGGAAAAGCGCATTGTGCGCGCCCTGTCCGAGGCAATGAAAGAGGAAAAGGGTGATTTTTCCAAAGAAGTGTTCGAGGCCAATCTTCTTGACGGATTGCAGAAGGGGCAGTTTGACAATTATATGATTGAAATGGAAGTGACGGAAAGCAATCAACCCATGGAGTTGATGCCAAACGGCGCGTCGATTACAATCGGCAGTATTTTTGGAGATATGTTCCCCCAGAAGAAGAAAAAGCGTCGTCTTTCGGTGAAGGAATCTTTTGAGATTGTCTTGTCGGAGGAATCGGGCAAGCTTTTGGATGAAGATGCCATCAAATCGGAGGCATTGTATCGCGCTGAAAATGACGGGATCGTCTTTATCGACGAAATTGACAAAATAGCAGGTAAAGGCAACCGCAATGGTGCGGACGTATCGAGAGAAGGGGTGCAAAGGGATATTTTGCCCATCGTGGAAGGTTCGACGGTGGTCACGAAATACGGCCCGATTAAAACCGATTTCATTCTCTTTATCGCGGCAGGCGCGTTCCATGTCGCTTCGATTGAGGATTTAATCCCCGAATTGCAGGGGCGTTTCCCCGTTTCTGTGGAACTCAAGAGCCTCACCAAAGAGGATTTTGTCCGCATTTTGACGGAAACGGAAAACTCCTTGACCTTCCAATATAGACAGCTTCTGAGTGTTGACCACATTGATCTGCAATTTGATCAAGGCGCGATTGAGCGTATAGCCGAGGTGTCGGTAGAGCTCAACATGACGTCGGAAGATATTGGTGCCCGTCGTTTGCACACCGTGATGGAATATTTGTTGGAGGACATTTCCTTCAATGCCGGAGGGGATTATCCCACCTTCACCTTGCAGATTGACGCAAACTACGTCGACGAGCATTTGAAGAAACTCACGGGCGATAGAAATTTGAAGAAATATATACTTTGATAGATAAGCTACGTTGCAATTCCGTTGAATCGTAAGCAGTACGAAACAAACGTTGATTGCGGCGGAGTAAAAAATAATTAAGAGAGAAAAGATATGATTTACATTCCCAAGGGCACGAAGGACGTTCTGCCCCAAGATTCTTATAAATGGCAATATGTGGAAGGAATGGCACGCGAAGTGTCCGCGCTTTTCAACATCAAGGAAATTCGTACCCCCGTGTTTGAACACACCGAACTTTTCCAACGCGGTGTCGGGGATACGACGGATATCGTAACGAAGGAAATGTACACCTTCAAGGATAAGGGGGATCGTTCGATCACGCTCAAACCGGAAGGTACGGCGGGCGCGGCGCGTTCATTTATCGAAAATGGTATGGCAAACGGCGTTTTGCCCACCAAGATGTACTACATTATTCCTGCCTTCCGCTATGAAAGACCGCAGGCTGGTCGACTTCGCGAATTCCACCAATTTGGTGTGGAAGTTTATGGCGCCGCAGCGCCGCAGACGGATGCGGAAACGATTTTAACCGCAGATACCTTGCTCAAGAAATTGGGGCTTCAGGTTCAACTTTACATCAATTCAATCGGTTGCAAAACTTGCCGCGCTGCCTACAATAAGGCGCTGAAGGAATTTTTTGCTCCCCATTTGGACAAACTGTGTGGGGATTGCAAGACGAGGTTTGAAAAAAATCCCTTGCGACTTCTCGATTGTAAGGAAGCGTCCTGCAAGGAAATCAATCAGGCTGCGCCTAAAATTTTAGAGTATCTCTGCGAAGATTGTCACGCGCACTTTGAAGAAGTGAAGGCGTGCCTTGATCTCGCCGGGGTGGATTACGTCATTGATCCTCGCATTGTAAGAGGGTTGGATTATTATACGCGCACCGTATTTGAATTTGTCTCCACGTCGATTGGGGCGCAGGGTACGGTCTGCGCAGGCGGAAGATACGACGGGTTGATTGAAGAATTGGGCGGAAAACCCACGCCTGCCGTTGGATTTGCCGCCGGGATTGAAAGATTGCTTATCGTGATGGAGCAGACGGGGGTGGAAATTCCCGAACCTGCTACCCCCACGGTGTATATTGCGGGCATGGATAAAGATTGTCGCAAAAAGGCGTTCGAGCTTGCCGCCCAGCTTAGAAAGAATGGCGTAATTGCTGAAATCGATCACATGGATCGTTCGGTGAAGGCGCAGTTTAAATACGCGGACAAGATTGGCGCGAAATACGTTGCCGTCATTGGTGGCAACGAGTTGGCGGAAGGCAAAGCCAACGTCAAATGCATGGCAACGGGGGAGAGTGAACCCGTCGCTTTTGCGGATATGTGTATGTATTTTCAAAAATAAGGAGGAAAAGTTATGGTAAAGTATGTAAATGCAGCTGAGTTGGAAGAATTGATTGCCAATTCGGACAAGACGGTATATTGTGATTTTTGGGCAAGCTGGTGTGGGCCTTGCAGAATGTTGGCGCCCATCTTTGAGGAAGTTTCCGACAAATACGACGGCAAAGCGTTGTTTGTCAAGATGGACGTAGACGAGGAAGCCAGCGAACCGGCTGCCATCAAGTATGGCATTACAAGCATTCCCAACATTATCGCATTTAAGGGTGGAAAGCCTGTGGATAACAACTTAGGTTTTGTTCCCCAAGCGGTGTTGGAAGCGTTTGTTGAAAAGAATATGTAAATGGAAAACAGGAGCATTTTGCTCCTGTTTTTGTATCTCAACGCATACATGGTATGTTCGTAAGGGAAAAAACACTCCCCAAAAACAGGGCTTTCGGGGAGTGTTTCTATTCCGATTATTGGGGTACGTATTCAACTGTCAACGCCATGGCAGTTACAACCATGCATTGCGTTTTGAGAACAACCATATTTTTCGTTTGCTTTTCGTATTTTTCAACAAGGTTTTCGTATTCGTTCGAGTTTACATCTACGCCAGCAAATTCACGCGATTTCTTTTGAAGGAATGCTTCATATTCTTTGTACGTTAAGATATTTTCATTTTTGCAAATATCTAACTTTGTGCCAGGATATTGAACTTCGGTGAATGTAATTTCAGCAAGATCATTTTTGATAGTATACGAGGGCGTATAGGTGGTTTTCACTTTTTCAAACGTTACGAGGACATCTACGTAGCAGTGATGTTTTTGCGAGTACCAATTATAAGCTCCATATTCTTCCGCCTTGAGTTCGATTTCGGGGAAGTACTCCTTCCCCCACCACGATTCGTCCTTGATATAGCTGGAGGGAGAAGCGAAGGTCATATTGTCCAAGGCTCTCGTTTCGGAGAAATAAGTTAACTCTTTACAATCGGTGTAGGTTTCCAGTTTCTTGCCAAAATCTGCAACCAACCAAATTTCATCAATCTGATATTGATAGAGGGTTTCACGTCCGCTGACAGAGGCAACCTCTTTAGCTGCGCAAGATGCGAAAGGGAACATCATTGTCCCTAAGAGGACTGCGGATAACAATACATGTTTTGTTTGTTTACGTTTCATATTCTTTATCTATTCCTTATTTTTGTAAATTTACAACAGTTGTTGTATGGCTTTATTATACTCCTTTCCGATAGGGGTGTCAAGTAAAATAATGGAAAAAAAGTATATTTTCACAATAAAAGGGGAGAAAACATATAAGGCAATCAAAATAAATGATAAT
>JAFTMD010000117.1 GCA_017452585.1 Clostridia bacterium | reverse complement strand
TTTACGGCGTAAAATCGCAGGATAGAGAGGAGAGAGTGGAACTTTTCCAGAGCATGTTTGCGCTTGGGGATTCCATTTACAATCCCATTTCTTCCTATTCGCATGGTATGAAGCAGAAGATCGCATTCATGGGCGCTTTGATTCACAATCCCAAGGTGTTTATTTTGGACGAACCTATGGTTGGTTTGGATCCGTATACGGCAACGCAAGTGAGAATGTTCTTCAGACAACACGCGGAGGAAGGGAATCTTGTCTTGTTCTCTTCGCACAATCTTGACGTTGTACAACGCCTCTGTCACCGCGTCTATATTATCGACCAGGGCAGAATTTTAGAAGAAGTTGACATGGTGCAGTTCAGAAGAACGGGCAGAGATTTCGAACGTTACTTCTTATCAATTACGCAGAGAGTGGCAAAAGTATTATGAGAGAATTTTGGGTTTTATTTAAGCACGAGTTTAAGATGCAATTCCACACTCGTCAAAAGGGGAGTTTCGACTTGCTTGGCAGTCTGTTGTCCCTGTTAACGACGTTGTTGGTAGGGGTTGTCTTCGTTATGCTCGTCTCCACGATCGTGGAAAATTATATCGTAGTGGAAATCAATAAGGTTTCCGCGCCATTGGAAAGAGCAAGAGAATTGCTCAATCTTTTCTATACGGTTATCATTGTGGCAATGTCCTTTATCTGCATGGAAAAGATGCGTGGGACGTTGACGCAGAAAAAGGATCGCGACCTCTTCTTGCGTTTGCCTGTAAAACAGCAGACGTTATTCATGAGCAAACTTTGCACCCTCATGATCTGGAATTACCTGTTTGCGCTCTTGTTGATCGTACCCGTCAATTTAATTTTCTTTTTGGCATTAAAGCCGGGTATGATGTTCTGGGGGTATTCCCTCATCACGTGGCTTTTATTGCCAATGACCTCGTTTTTAATCGCTACGGTATTCTTGGTGCCGTATATTAAAGTGCTCGATTTTATCAGCAATAAATATTGGCTGATCTTCTTGTTATTGAGTGGAATCGTCATCGGCGCATTCTTGCTCTATTCGGGGTTGTTGGAAATTTTGCAATCCTTGATGGAAACGGGCTCGATTAAATTCCTTTTCAACGAGAAATTTATTGTAAGCTTGCAAAATCTTTTGTCGTGGGCATACCCCGCGAACAGTTTTGCGTCGATTGTGTTGGGGCAAAATGTAAATGAATCCCTCCTCATTGTTGTGCCCTTGACACTCCTTGCGTTGGTTATTGTTTATCTCGTTTCCAGAGGACTTTTCCGCGCAACGATGTACAAAAATGAAAACAAACGCCAAACAGGGAAGGTGAAAACGGCGTATAGAGCTCTTCCTCCCTTGTTGGCACTTTTAAACAAGGAATTCATTTCCGTATTCCGCGATCCGAAACATCTCTTCTCGTATTTCTCGATTGCAGCGGCAATGCCGGTTATGGTCTATTCCTGTTATACTTTGTTCGAATCGTTGATGATCAATGCAATCGGTATGAAGATTCCCTTCTCCTTGGCATTGCTTGTCCTTTTGATTTTCAGCATTTTGACAAACACCTTCTGCGCAACCAACATTACGCGTGACGGTTTGACGGCATTGAAATCGAAAATGTTCCCTGTCAGCGCAAGCAAATTGTTGTTTGCAAAGGTACTTTTCTGTGGTTTGGTCAGTTCGCTTGCGATTGTTGCCAGCGCGATTGTCTTGGCAAATGCAACGTCGCTCAGTTCGGCGGACGCAACGCTTTGCGCAGGGATTGCCCTTCTCTTTTCGTTGGCGCAGATCTTCCTTGCAACGCGTATGGATTTGAACCATGCAAAAGTGTCCGGTTCGCCTGCAGAAGTGGAAAAAATCAGCAATCGTACCGTATCAAAAGTCGTCGTGCTTGGTTTGCTTTTGGCGCTTGGATTGGGGATTGGATCTTTGCTCATCTCCATCTTTGCCAACATGACGGGCACAGAAGGTATTGTTGCGCAGCTTAAACCTGAATATGCACAGATGCTTCCCTTGTTTGGCAGCGTTGCCTATCTTGCGTTTGCATTGTTGTATTATTCTTATCGAATCAAGAAGAGTTTCGATCGTTTGGTAGCATAAGGAGGGCGTTATGAATAAGAAACTAATTTTATTGATGTTGGCTCTGCCTTTGATTATCATGTTGAGTTTGTATACGACGGCAAGCACGGTCAGCTTGACAGTTAAAGTGCCCGTAGAGCGTGTAGAAATTCACTCGGAAGAAGTCGTTTATCTCGATTTGGATTTGGGAGAAACGTACGATTTGGAATATACGGTATATCCCACCAATGCAGCGAATAAAGAAGTCGTATTTTCCACGGCAAGAGTGGAAGGTAAACCCTTCGCAACGTTAGAATATGACGCAGAAAGCGGAAAGATCATTCCCTCCACCTGCGGCATGGCGGAAGTTACGTTAACGACGATGGACGGCGGTTTTAGAGACAGCTTTATCGTGCAGGTTGACTCCAAGAGTTTGGAAAGCGTAGAAGCAAGCGTTTCCAAGGAAATTCTTGACATTGGGGAAACGGCAACGATTGGCGTTGTATTTACGCCGAAGAATACGCCCAATAAGCAACTTCGTTATGAAGTGGTGGCTGGGGAAGAAGTGGCAAGTGTCGATGCGCAAGGCGTGATCAGCGCAAAGAGCGTCGGTACGGCAACCATTCGCGTCATTTCTCGTTTGAATGAAGGTATCTACGACGAAGTAGAGGTGCAGGTCACCAATTCGGCAGCGGTACAGTTTGTCGACAAGAAAGTGGTAAATACCATGCAGGAAACGGCTGGTTCCATTGCGCTTTATATTGATGAAAAGGTAGAATACACCTATCAGATCGAGGTATTGGACGCAGAGGGCAATGCAACGGATTCCGTCATCAGTTATGCGCTCAACGCAACAACGAAGAAACTCGAATATAACTATTTGAACACGACCTTTGAAGGAAGCGTCACCATTCGTTTGACGGTTATGGTAGAAGGCGCAGACGCGTACGTAGACACTTGTACGTTGACAAGAATTCGTCAGATCGAAGGCAACTGGATGGGCGCGCAGTCGATTTTGGTTACGGTTGACGAAACCAAGTACGTACAGTTTGCAATCAATCCTTCGGGCGTTGAATTTGGCTACGAACTTTCCTACGAACATGATGAAGGATACATCAAGGTAGAGGAAGATATGGCCAATAAGCAGCTTGCTATTACGGCTGAAAAGGCAAATGCAAATTCGATGGAAAGCTACACGATCGTAGTTTTGAAGGTTTGGGAAATCAACAACCCCGAACATGTTGTCGAGCTTCGTTTGACGGTTAACGTTGCAAGTAAACAAGCAAATGAGTAACAAAAATACACCAATATAATAATGTATAGCAAAAATCTAAATTTATAAAGAAAATCCATATAGGAGAAAGATTAATGAAAAAGAAAATTTTAGCAGTTTTAGGGCTTTTGTGTTCGATGACGTTGATGGCAGGTTTCGCTGCCTGCGACAGCTTGCTTACACCTCCGAGCAATAGCAGTGATTCTTCCAGCAGTTCTCAGCAGGAAGTAACCTATTCCTTGGATAGCACTAAATTTGAAAAAGTGGTTGCTTATAAGAGCACCTTAAATTACAATAACTTAGTAATCAAAGCCAGCCTTGGCGAAACGATTAACGTTACAGAAGACATGGTAAGTGGCGCTGTGACGGATAAGACGGGCAGCCAGACGCTCACCATAAGCTATAAAGGGGAAACCTTTAACGTAGGTTATGAAGTTAAATACGCAGTTAAGTTTGTGGTAGATGGCAAGACGATTGATACGCAACTTGTATTGCGCGCAAGTGAAGTGAAATATCCCACCGAAACGCCCGTAAAGGAGGGTGATGTATTTGAAGGTTGGCAACCTGCAAAAATTCAGGCAGTTACCGACAATATTACCGTGCAGGCAAAATTCAAAGGTACAGAAGTTGGCGGCGGCGATGAAAACGTAACCGCTGATATCGAATTTGAAAATGCAGACGTATACGTACGTGAATACGGTGAACCGGGTGATATTACGTTCACGACCAATTCTACAGCGCAGGGGCTTAAGTATGCATTGGAACTTTCCAATCAGAACATTGAATGCGAGATGTATAATGGTTTGATTGCTGTGAAAGCAAACAAAGCCGGCGTTACGGAACTCACATTGAAGGTTACCGACGCGGAAGGCAACGTTTTGGATACGGCAACGAAGAAAGTCGTTGTAAAACCTCACAGCTTCCTTATTAATAAGTCCGCGCTTGGCTCCGGGGATATCGAAGGTATTCGCACCATTGGTAGAA
>JAFTMD010000116.1 GCA_017452585.1 Clostridia bacterium | reverse complement strand
GGACGCAAAACATACCGTGCAAGCGTATTTCCAATCCCCTTACGGGAATTATGAAAAGGTAAACGCAGTGGAAAAATCGGCAGTAGAGCTTTGCGGTTTTGGAAAGAAACTCGTCAAGGCAGGGGATACGGAAACCTACACCATCACGGTGGATAAAACCGATTTAACGTCCTATGATGCGAACAGCGCAAAGACGTATATTTTGAGTGAAGGGGATTACTACTTCACAATCGGTACAGACGCGCACAATGCAATCAATAATATTTTGATGGCTAAGGCAGAAAACGGCATTACCGTAGACGAAAGCAAGATGTACGGCGAAGGGAATGCGAAGCTTGCTTATAAGTGGAATCAGAAAGCGTTGGATACGACGACCTATTCCGTTTCCGAATATACGGGCAAGAAGATTACCAACCTCTTTGAAGATGCGGATATCAATAAGTATGAAGGAACGAAAGAACAGAAGATTACCTACTTGACGAGAAATGATTGGATGGGTACTTTCCCCAAAAAGACGGTTACCATGACGGTTACCGATAAGATGTGGGCAGACGGCTTGACGCACGAAGAATCGGGCAGAGTTGCCATCATGAATAAGATGAAGGCAGCTTATTACGCTGACGTAACGACGGTTCCTACCATGGGCGCAACGCTTGAAACGCCGATGAAGGTGGCAGAACTTTGCGATACGCCTCACGATGACGCAAAGTGGGATGAACTCATCTCTCAGCTTCCCTATAAGGAAATGACTAATTTGATTTATAATGGTTTCCATTTGACGCAGGCTTGTCCCACCATTGGGTTGCCCGCAACGTTGGATGAAAACGGGCCTCAAGGCTTGACGGCAGGCTTGATTGGCGGCGGTAGCGCAATGTGCTACACTTCCGAAGACGTTATGGCGGCAACGTATAACGTAGAATTGATTGCAGAAATGGGCAACAGTATCGCGGAAGACTTTATTTGGGCAAGCGATGCAGAAAATGGGAAGATTTACTCCGGTATTTATGGGCCTGGCGCAAATATCCACAGAACTCCCTATTCGGGAAGAAACTTCGAATATTATTCGGAAGACGGCTGGTTGTCGGGTGAAATTTGTAAGGTGGAAGTCAACGCCATTCAGAAGAAGGGCGTGTACGTATTCACCAAACATTTCGCGCTTAACGATCAGGAAGAAGGCAGATACGGCATCAGCACGTGGGCGAACGAACAGACAATCCGTGAAATTTATCTGGAAGGATTTGAAGGTTCTGTCGCTGGCGGCGGCTTGGGCGTTATGACTTCCTTCAATCGTATCGGCGTCGTTTGGTCGGGCGCACACTATGGCTTGATGACGGGCATCCTTCGTGACGAATGGGGCATGAAGGGCGCCGCAATCACCGACTGTTCGGTTATGGCAAAATACATGGACTACCGTCTTGGCGTTTTGGCCGGTCAGGACTTGTGGGACGGATACAGTTCGGGTATGGCTACGTTGGACGGCTTAGAAGGGGATGCGGCAATCGTAACGGCTGTGCAGAAGGCGACGAAGCATATTGCGTACAGCATTTCCCAAAGCCATGCCATGAACGTAGGCAGCGCAACCATTAAGCTTCTCACTCCTTGGTGGAAGACGCTGATGTATACCTTGACGGGTGTATTCGGCGTATTGACGGTTGGATGCTTGCTCTTTGGCGGTAAGAAGAAAAACAAGAAGAAATAATCAAAAAAGAGGCAGACAGCTTTTTAAGCTGTCTGCTGTTTTACTAGTATGTGTTTTTTGTCAATAGAATCATAGTGATTTGTCAAGCTAAGTGGCAACACTTTTTAAGAAAAAGTTTAAATAAATCTTGTGGTTTTTGGAGTTAATTTATTTATAGACTCATTTAAGCTGAGCACGAGAATATGGGTAGAGTGGGTTTTTATTACCAATTCAATTAATTTAGCATTTATTCTTATATGCAAAAAGGAAGATGGGCAGATAAAAAAAGTCGTTCAAAAAATGAACGATTGGGTGTTTTGAATAAGTGTTAGCAATAACGTGAACGCATACATGGGTGCTCTGTTTTGCGTTTTATGGCGCGATTATGGTATGGCTTGCAATATACCAAGTTGGAAGGAAATGTTGCAAATAGGGCTTATTTTGGGCTTTAAAATGAGTGTTAATGAAAGAATAAAAGGGCTGTCGTTGGATAAGATCGACAGTCGTTCTCAATTTAGAGCAAGTGGCTTTGGGGAAAGTTCGGATCTGCAAAAATTTGCAAGCGCAACGGCGTGGCTTGTTGTTTCTCGATTGTCGATTGTATCGGTGAAGCGGAAGTGGAAGAGGGCACGCGCTTAGCGGAGAGTTTGTGGATTCCGCTCTGCGTTCGTAGCTATACAGATTCCTAATCTTTTTTTTCTTTGGATTTATTCCAATACAATAAAATGCCCCACCCATGTATACGTTCACGTATTAAATGTGGGGTAGTACTTTCTAAATTACACTATGAAACTGATTGAAAAAATAAAGAAATTATACCCCGCTCCTCTGGAAGAAATTACCTTTGGTCCTCCATATATTGCGCAGTAGTGCTATCTCTTTGCTTACGTTCGATTTTTTAATGCTCGCATTCGATGAGATGTTTATCGTGCTTTTCCTCGTTTGATTGGGGATTCTCCTGGTGACGGCGATTATGTGGGCGAACATCAAACGCTGTAGGGTTAGGTTTTCCTCAAAGATGTGGAAAAGATTGGTTTTAGAGACCAGTTTATGCACGATTTCATTTATGAAGATTGTAAGGGAGGCGTGTTGGAGTTGACATCCTTTTCTCGCGAAGAGTGCGTGGCGTTGTCTTGTATGAATAATCATATTCCATTTTTGGTTATGAAAGCGGTGTCGATGGAAAGGGCGGGGCGGAAGAATTTATGACTATGGTTAAGCAGGCGAGTAAAGACTACATTTCCTTCGTGTATGAAATTTTAGAAAAAAATTAAAAAAATTTTAAAAATTAAGCGGTATGTTTTTATAAAAAACATACCGCTTTTCTTTATTAGTCTGTTTTTTGGTAAAAAAAAGTGTAAAAATAGTCTTGACAAACGAAAAAAAAGTGATATACTACATAACTGAAATAAATAAGCTGTCAAAATTGATTTAAGTGTTAACAGCGCAAAATCGTAATTGGAAGTAAACAAGCAATAATCTACGCCAAAGGGGGTGTTTTTGTGATATCAATCGCCATTGTGGAAGACAATGAGAAGGAAAGGAGATTCATACGTTCGTGTTTGGAAGAGATCGCCAAGCAAGAGGGGATTTCTTTGCACGTGGAAGAGTTTCCCTCTGGAACTGCATTTTTAGGAAATTATCAACCTTTCTATGATATCGTTTTAATGGACATTGAAATGCCTATTATGAACGGTATGGAAACGGCGCGCATGCTCCGCAAGATAGACGAAGCCGTCCTTTTGTTGTTTGTGACGAATATGTCGCAGTACGCGGTGCAAGGATACGACGTGGACGCGCTTGATTTCATCGTTAAGCCAATCAATCCGTACAGCTTTGCGATTAAGCTGAAGCGAGCGCTTGCAAGAACGGTAAAACAAGCTGATGACGTGATCCCCATTTACACGGAAGGGGAGATGCATATGGTGAAAGCCTCTGCCATTCGTTATTTGGAAGTGTCGGGGCATTACGTCATTTATCATACAACTACGGGAGTGTACAGCGAATACAGTACCTTGAAAAACGTGGAAAAAAAGATCAATAAACCGCACTTTGTACGCTGTAACCGTTGTTATTTGGTCAATTTGCGCTACGTCACGGCAATTAAGAAGGAACTTGTGTACTTAGGGAAGGAAGAATTGCTCATTTCCCGCCCGCAAAAGAAATTGTTTTTGGAATCATATGTTGAGTACTTAGGAGGTAGGACGAATGTTTGAGTTTGGAAACGTCATTTTTATGTTACAAATACTCGCCAGTGAATTAATATTTCTTTACGCAGCGGATCGAAGAAAGGGATTTGTTTGGAAATATCCCTGCGTTTTATTGCTCTGTTTGACGTTAGCTTATTTCTTTCCGATGCCGGTGGGAATTAGCTATGGAATTCCCTATTCTCTATTTCGATTCTTCTTTCTCATTGCCATTTCGGTTGTGGGGATGTGGACTTGTTTCCAATTGTCCGTTCGTCAAGTTTTTTCCCTGTGTATAGCAGGGTATGCGGTGCAACATATATCCTATCATTGCGTTTCCATTATGAAACGACTTAATCTTTTGGAATGGTTGCCAACGAAGTGGATGATAAGTAGACAGAACGTAGCCGAGCTTTTATTTTTCCCAATCATATATTTTCTGTTCTACATGTGCCTTGGTCGGTTTATCGCCAAGAATGAATATTACAAAAAGATGGATAAGAGTTTTAGCATTATCGCCATTGTCACCATCATTATTTGCATCGTGTTTAGCCGATTTGGGCGGCAAGCGCAAGGTATGGGAGCTATCAGCGTTAGTTTGTACGCAATCGCTTGTTGTACGTTGGCTCTACTGGTGCAGTTCGTGCTTTGTAAAATGGTAGAGCTTCGCAATGAAAACTCCGCGATACAAATGCTTCGCAAGGAGGAGAGTAAGCAATACGAAATCAGCAAAAATAATATGGACTTGCTCAACGTCAAATATCATGATTTAAAGCGTCGTTTATCCGATTATGATGATCGTTTAACGAAGGAAGAAATCAATTCTATCAAGGACGTATTACGAGATTACGCAAGTAAAATCAAGACGGGTAACGAAGCGCTCGACGTGCTTTTGACGGATACTTGTAGAAAATACCAACAGGACGGCGTTATGTTGAATTATGCAGGGGACGGCACAAGCCTTGCTTTTATGAACGTCTCGGACGTCTATTCCCTGTTTGGAAATGCGGTCAGCAACGCTGTGGAAGCGGTGCTTGCTTTGGATAACCCTGATCAGAAAATTATCGATATGATCTTGGAAAAGAAGGGGGATATGATTGTGGTGCATATTTCGAACTACTATCAAGGAGAAATCTCGATAGAAGACGGGTTACCTTGTACGACGAAAAAAGAGGAACAGGGTTATCATGGTTACGGAATGAAAAGTATGAAGCTGATTGCTGAAAAATACGGTGGAAGTTTGGACGTGCAAATCACGAAAGACGTGTTTAGTTTGGCAATTTCTTTGTGGCAAGAACAACCTAAAATTTGAGAAAAACGACAATTCGCTCTAAAAAATGGCAGTTTATTCTTTACCTGCCATTTTTTTTTGTTGGTTATGATAAGATTTTTATAGTATCGGCACAAGATGTCGAAAAAAAATATTTTGATAGGAGGTTATCATGACCCAAAGTAAACAAGTTTCTCGTAAAAAGACCCCCGGGTTCCTTTTGACGTTGTTACTCATCGTGCTTTCCGTTGTAACAGCTGGTATGTATGTTATCCAGTACGGAAACTACGCTGGTATGATGTCTTGGCCCGCAGTGGCTCTTTTGGCCGCAGGCGCAGTTGTAGCTATTCTATTGATTCTCATTAAGCGTTCTGCATGGGCATACGCGCCCTTAGCAATCGGTGCTTCCGTAGCGCTGTTAATGTACATTGAAGCTGTATACGGCTACGTAATGGTTGTTTTGATTGGTATTGACTTGAACGAAGTTAGCCAGCAATTCATCATTTGCACGGCATTGTTCGTGGCTACGTTTGTCCTCAGCTTAATCAACATTTTTGTTACACAGGAAAAGGAGGTTGAAGCAAAATGAGTAAAGTAAAAACGAATATTAAGAAAGCGTTAGTAACCGTATCTGCCCTTTTGCTTGGGTTTGGTGTGACGGCTTCGAGCATTATGAACGATAACTTTGAAACCATCACCGCCTTTTTCGGTCAGCAGAGTTTCAAAGTTGAACAGGGTGAACTCCCTGAAGGTTATGATCTTGAACACGGCTACAAAAGTCAGTTTAAGAGCGTTAAAGAATTGGTAGCAAACGGCTTTAAGGTTCAGGAAGAAGAACAGAAAGAAGGTACCGTTCTTTTGAAGAATGACAATGCACTTCCTCTTAAAAAAGGAAGTAAAGTAAGCGTATTCGGCGTTACGTCCGCAGCTCCTTTCTATGGCGCAAGCGGTTCGGGTGGTATCAACACGACGGAAGCAATCGGTTGGTACGATGCATTCGCAGGTAAATACCACGACGAAACACATTTGAAGAATACTGATATGGCGCAGGGAGACGTGCTTTTGGAAGTTAATCCCGAATTGAAGGATGAATACACTGCATGGTCGAAGAATAACGCTTATAAAGCATCTAGCTCCACGACGAATGTTAAGATTGGCGACGTTCCTTGGGATGTTGTACAGGCAGGCGAAGGATACGCGCAGATTCCTACCTATGGCGAAGCAGGTATTTTCATCATCAAACGTACGGGTGGTGAAGGGTACGACCTTCCCGCAACGAGTGGCAAGAATGCGCAGTACGGCAATGAAAACTATGCAAAACCTTCCGTAAATGACGGTGTAGATGGTGACTATTTACAGCTCAGCGCGTCGGAAATTTCCGTATTGGAAGGCTTGAAAGCAATGAAAGCAGAGGGCAAGATCAAGAAAATCGTCCTTATTCTCAATATGGCAAGTACGATTCAGCTTGACTTCTTGAAGAATGACACGTATGACATCGACGCTTGTCTTTGGACGGGTTCCGTTGGTGAAGTAGGTACGGTTGCTGTTGCAAAATTGTTGACCGGCGAATATAACTTCAGCGCAGGCGCTGCTTCTACGCTTTGGGCGAATCATTTGATGAACCCCATCAACAATAACTTCACCGATCAGAACTATTTCTTCACCTATGAAAACTATGCAGATTTCGGTTTCATTAACCCTGCAGAAGATAACCAGTATCAGTCTACGATGTCCACCTATATGGTATACCAAGAAGGTATGTATATGGGTTACAAGTACACCGAAACGAGATATGAAGACTATGTAATGGGTACGAAGAATGTAGGGGAATACGACTATGATGCAACGGTTGCATATCCCTTCGGTTATGGTCTCTCCTACACCAATTTCGAATTCTCTGCTCCCACCGTACAGAAGGTTGGCCAGAAATATGAAGTTAGCGTAGAAGTTACGAACACCGGTAAGGTTGCAGGTAAGACGCCCGTACAAATTTACATCGCAAAACCCTATGCAGAATATGCAAAGGAAAATCAAATCCAAGTTCCTTCCGTAGAACTTATCGATTTTGGTAAGACGAGCGAATTGGCAGCAGGCGCGAAAGAAACGGTTACCGTAGAAGTACAGGAAAAATATTTCACTTCTTACGATGCATTTGGCGCAGGCACGTACGTTATTATGCCCGGTGATTACTATTTGATCCCCGCAATGAACGCGCACGAAGCAACCAATCATTTGTTGGCGGCTAAGGGTTACACCAAGGCAAACACCAACGGCAAGATGGACGCTGATGGCAATGCAGCAATGGCGCATCGCATCACCTATTCCGCATTGGATAAGGAAACCTATTCCCTCTCCGAAACGACGGGTAACCCCATCCGTAACATCTTCACCTTCGCAGACATCAACACCTACGAAGGCAGAGGTACCAACAGTGTAGAATACTACAGCCGTGAAAACTGGAACGCTATTAAGATGAGTGAAAGAAAGGAAGACGGTACGCTTGTTAAATATTATGCAGAATTGACCATGACGCAGACGATGGCAAACGAACTTCGCGATCAGATGGACGCAAGTAAAGTCATCAAGAAAGGTGGCGAATATCCTACGTACGGCGCGCAGAACGGTCTCGTTGTAGTGGATATGAAGGGCGTTGCTTACGAAAACCTTCTTTGGGATCAATTGCTTGACCAAATGACGTGGGACGAACAGGTTGACTTGCTCTCCAACGGTCGTCACAGAACGCAGGCTGTTGAAAGCATTGCAAAGCCTTCCACTGGCGATGAAAACGGTCCTAACGGTTTGAGCCAGACTTATTCCACGAAGGGCGGCGGCAGCCGTTTCTCAGGCCCCACGAACCCCTACGGCGAACGTGTTAACGATCCCGATATCAAGAGATCGGGCGATCCTAGAGATAAAGTTACCTATACAACCACTGGTTTCTCCTCCAACGGTGTCTTGGCGGCAACTTTCAACCGCGAAATCGCTGCAAAAGTAGGTAAGCAGATCGGTGAAGAAGGGTACTGGGCAGGTATGTCCGGTTTGCTCGGCGGTGGCTTCAACATTCTTCGTAGCCCCTATGCAGGCAGAACGGCAGAATATTATTCTGAAGATGCTATGCTCACTGGTTTGATCGGCGCTCCTGAAACGGCTGCCATCGAATCCATGGGTGTACACTGCTTCGTTAAGCATTGTGCTTTGAACGAATCCGAAACCGGTCGTCACGGCGTTCAGACGTGGGTAACCGAACAGGCTCTTCGTGAAAACTATTTGCGCGCATTCGAACTCGTATTCGAAGATGGTGGCGCATACAACGTAATGACGACGTTCAGCCGTTTTGGTACGATCGCAGGCGCGAACAGCACGGCTCTTGGTAAAGATTGGCTTCGTGGCGAAATCGGTATGCCCGGTATCGTTGAAACGGACTGCGCGGGCGATATGACCGACGGTAAGCACGGTGAAGCATACGTTTCGAGAATTGTTAACGTATACACCGGCGCAACCGATTTGAACGAATATAACTACGGCGCAGATGATCCCGATTATACCGGCGGTACCTATACCTTCAAGCACTTCGCTCCCGTTGAAGCAGGCGGTACGGGTGAATACGGTAACATGGGTCAGGCGATGAGAGAAGCTTGTAAGAGAATTATTTACGCAACTGTTAACTCCAACGCAATCTGTGGCTACTCCAGCTCAACGAAGGTTATTCGTGTTACGCCTCCTTGGCAGGATATGATGAATAAAGCGCTTATGGGCGCAACCGTATTCTTCGGTTTGAGTGTAGCTTTCTGCGTAATCGACGGACTTGTAGGTCTTGCTCGCAAGAAAAAATAAGAACATAGAAAAAAGCGCAAAAATAAAATAAACTCCTTAATACACACCCTTCCTCAATCGAAAGATGGGGGGAGGGGAGTCCCTAAATGGGTGTCACAATGCCCATAAAAAATGGAAAAGAAGACAGCGTAAGTTGTCTTCTTTTTCATATATATTTTATTAAAAGGGCATACCAGGTATGCGTTGAAGAATAACTAAGCTATAAACGCTCCGTGTTGTTGCATTTTTTATAATTCATCCACAGACCGTTTTGAGGAAGTTTTTCACAAGCGGTCAATTCATATTCTTGGAGAGGGCAATTTTTCCCTGCGAACAGATCAATCCCTTCTTTTGAACCATCTACCAATGGCACGACAACCAAACTCATTTCGTCAATGCTATCAGCATCTAAAAACAAACTGTCGGTAAGGCCACCGCCCTCTAAGAGAATTTTTTGGATATGAAAGAGGGAGTGAAGTTTCTCCTTCATAAGCGGAACGTCAAGTTTATCCGTTCCGCAGAAGATATAAGAAATCCCTTTGTCTATTAAGAATGCTAAATATTCATCTTGAACGTTCTCTAATAAAACTTCGATAATATGCGCGTTGTCATAGCCGGGATCTTCATCTTTGATCTCGCTCCCGTACCAGCCCAGTCGGCCGTGTGGATCAATGGAAATCGCGTAATAACCGTGCTGTTTCGCAACGTAATCTTCGCGCGGAACTTTCACTCCTTTATAGGGGTGTAAATCAGGTTTTTTGCCTTGCGTAAAACTCCCTTCCATGGTAATTCTTCCGCAAAGGTATGCATCCGCTTGATAGGCGCGGTTGATGCGGTAGTATTCTTCGCAAAGGCTACTTGCCGTTTGTGTGTTCATATAATCGCCCGTAATCTTTCCGTCGATTGAAATAAGCATGTGTAAAATGACGTATGGTTTCATATTTTCCCCTTGAAAAATTGCATTTTATAGAGCGTTGCTTTGATATTTGGTTAAGTTTTGTGTAAAATCAGCATATGCATTCCCAATTCTTAAGAAATTTGAAATTCCTTGGTTCTAATTGTGGAAAGTGTTTCCTCATTGTTGCTTTGTATCCCCAATTATGTTCACGCATATCTAGTATAACAGATATTTTGAATTTTGGCGAGTATTTTGTGTTCCATTCCTTATTTATTTTTATAAAAATATGCACCTCCAAAAGTCTGTCTAACTTTTGGAGGCATATCAGTATGCGTTGAATTAAAAAAAGGAGGAGATTACATTGTAGAAACGCTTCGCAGGTGTACGCGTATGCGTAAATAATAATTAAAAATAATTTTAAGATAAAATTATTTTTAAAGATTAACACCTAAACATTTTTTCTTTTTTCTCTTGACATTTTGATAAAAGAGATTTATAATATCATATAAACCTACCATAAATCATGATAGGTAATGTCTACTTAGTTTTTAATTATTATGATTTAGAATAAGTATTCAAGGAGAGGAGAATGTATGATTCCGATAGCTATTGTCGATGATGAACAGGACTCTATAAATAACCTGAAAGAACAACTTGCTTTTATAATGGCAAATGATGGAGTGGAATGTAAGGTTGAAGAATTTACGGATGCGTATTCATTTTTCATGCATTTTGAAAATCAATACAGCATTGTCTTTTTGGATATACAAATGCCAGGCATGGACGGCTACAGCTGCGCGCAAATTGAGAGAGTTGGATAAAACGGAGGAAATTATTTTCGTCACCAACATAAATCAATATGCGATACAGGGATATGAAGTGGAAGCGCTTGATTATATCCTTAAACCTATTGAGCAATACGCATTTGCTTTGAAGATGAAACGAGCATTCGCCAGAGTGGCAAAACGCAAAGATTCAACCTTGCTAATTAAAACGACAGACGGATACGAGCGGTTGCAATTTTCGCATATTAAATACATCGAAGTGCAAGATCATAATATCATTTATCATACCTATTATGGTAACGTGAACGCATACATGGGTGGTTCGTTTGGCGTTTTATGACGTGAGTTAGGTGCGGCTTGCAATATACTAAGAAAGAATGTAATGTTGCATGTGAGGCTTATTTTTGGCTTAAAAATGAGTGTTAATGCTGTCGTTTATAAAACGGCGGTCTTTTTACGTAATTATGTGATTGATATAAAGAATCGTTTAAAAAATGAACAGCATACCTTTGCGACGACCTGTGTTCAATACGTAAGACCTGATATTGTAGATACGTGGATGGGGGATAGTTCAGAGCGCCTTGTTGGTAGAGTTTATACCCACTTCCCTGATAAATTCATGACTGCACAAATGGATTTGGTACAATTTGAATT
>JAFTMD010000115.1 GCA_017452585.1 Clostridia bacterium | reverse complement strand
CTTTCCCCATCAACTCATGCGGGTGATTTTGGCAGAACAGGTCTATCGCGCGTATATGATCAATGCAGGGTCAACGTATCACAAGTAAATTGTTTCCGTCATATCCTACAGTATGGATATTTATGCGGAAGTAACCGAGTTTTACGAAGGATATTCAGGCGAGAAAATTTCCATTGGGAAAAGTGTATTTGGGCATACCATGTATGCGATGAAGGTGGGAAAAGGTAGACCTTGCGGACTGGTGCAGGCAGGTATACACGGCCGAGAATACATCACAGCAAAGCTGTGTTTGTCGCAAATACGACAAGGCGTGTCTTTGGGAAGTTGCTGGTTTATTCCATTGGTAAATCCGGATGGCGCACTTCTTTCCCAGGTGGGGCTTAAGAGCGTTCCCGACGCCTTTCATCAGAAAAAATTGCTGGAATGGAATGGCGGGAAAAGGGATTTTTCTCTTTGGAAAGCCAATGGGCAAGGGGTGGACTTAAACGTCAATTTTCCTGCTCGTTGGGGAAAGGGGGTTAAGAATACGCGCGTTCCCGGTGGGGAAAACTACGTGGGTACGGCTCCTCTTTGCGCTCCCGAGAGTAATGCGCTTGCCCGATTTACGCAAAAACTTCGCCCCGATTACACGGTGAGTTACCACACCAAGGGGGAGGAGATTTATTGGAAATTTGGTAACTCAACGCATACCTGCCCCCTATCTAAGCCGTTGGCAGAATTGCTTTCTCAATGTACGGGATATCCATTAAAAGAGGCGGAGGGGAGCGTAGGTGGCTTTAAGGATTGGTGTTTGGAAACTTTACAAATTCCCTCTTTTACGGTGGAGGTAGGGCAGGATATTTTTGCTCATCCGTTGGGGGAGCAGGCGCTTCCTGATATCATAGAAAAAAATGTGGACACGATTGATCGGTTGTCTAAATTTTGGGTGTAAACAATGAAGAAATTGACGAGAGAAGAAAAATTTATGCGCGCAGCAATTCGTGCTGCCAAGCGTGGCGAAAAGCAGGGGGAAGTCCCCATCGGCGCGGTGGTTGTGTACGAGGATAAGGTGGTGGCGCGTGGCTATAATCGTAGAGCGAAATTACAGCTTGCCTCGGCGCATGCGGAGATGATGGCGATTGATAAGGCGTGCAAGGTTTTCCATTCGTGGCGCTTGCCGGAAGGGTGCGAACTGTACGTTACCTTAGAACCCTGCCCAATGTGCATGGGGGCAAGTTTGAACGCCCGCGTGGATAAAATCTATTTTGGCGCATACGAGCAGAAAGGACGGTCGCTTACCAACGAGCTTGCCGACGCAAATTTGCTCAATCATAAGACGGAAGTGGTGGGCGGAGTTCTTCAAACGGAGTGTGAACAGCTTTTAAGTGGCTTTTTTATCTCTCTCCGCCAAAAGCAAAAGGAAGAAAAGGAACAAAAGAAGGCGCTTTTGGCGATGGAACAATCGGCCTCGAATGACTAACGCAGAATAAAGTATGGAAACACAGCAAATTTTCGTTTGTTGTGTTTTTTTTACAAAAGTGTTGACAAAGGAATAAAATAGGAGTATAATGGGGATAGAGAAATAATAAAAAAGGAGGTAAAAAATGGAAAATAAGATAAGAAAAGCAGGGATATACAACCTGGTGTTTGGCGTTTTATATCCGGTGTTTCTAATCGTTTTAGCAGTGGTCGATGCTTTGATTGTGCTCTATATGCCCCCTTCGTCCACGGATGGGCTTCGGTGGTTTGTTGCTATAGACATTTTCGTGATGTTGGGAGGTATTGCTATACTCCCTACATATCTCGTGCAGATGGCATTGATGGTGATCACCGGTCTGTATTTATGTGTTAAAAGCAGTTCGGGTAGGGTTAGTAGGGTTTTGTTGTTGCCCAACCTCATATCCAAAACATTGACGGGCTTGATGTTTGCTGTCATTATCCTGTCTAACATGCTGGGGTTAGTCATAACAACTCCATGCGCGTGGCTGCACATAGCGCTTTACGTGTTGGCAAGCATTGTGGTTTGGAGTTCGTTTAAGGCGGATAGGGATGTGTGGAAAATGAATAGAGCATGAGTAGACCAATTTTGCAAAAAAATTATTCAAAAAAGGAGAAAATACATAATGAATATAATCAAAAAAATTGCAGGGGATTTGAATGTCGTGTTTGGTTCGCTCCTATTTATACCTGCAATGGCACTTAGTCCTGTTTTTTTGCTTTTACTAATCGTTTATTTATCTGCTGATAAAGGGTATATTGGCGCGATTGGTTTCTATGGAATGTTAGGTTTAATAGTAATTGTTATCGGTATTTGTATCTTTCTATCTGCACCGATGGGGATTCTCGCTTTAGGTGTTGGGTCAGAAATTCGAAAGGTTTCCCGTATAAAACCGGGCGTAGCGGTTGCCGTTTGTTTCAATATGTTGCTTAAGGCTCTTTTTATATACATATTCGTATGGTATATGATAACTTTCAAGGTTGCATGGCTTTTATTGTTTTCTTCTATCTTCTTGGGCGTATCCATTTTAATGGATGGCGTAGTGCTTTGCGTAAGGAGATAGAGGGGAAAACTCGACAAAAATTCAAAAAAGGAGAAAATACATAATGAATAAATTATTGAGAAGCGCAGGTGTTTTTAATATCCTCAGTGGCATTTTGTTTATCATTACCTACTTTGGAGGATCGTTTTTATTGGGGACGTCCCCTACGGGACATCCGTATAATGCTATCGCGGCCTTTCTTTTAATCGTAGTCGCAATAATGGCTTGGCCCACTGTGTGTATATTGCCCATTGGGATGTTTGCATTGGGAAGTGAGCTTTGTAAAAAGCAAAACATGGATTGGAAAACAAGAGGAATCTTGCTTGGTATAATCCTAGTTAAGGGGTTTGGTCTTTATTTGCATTGTGGGAGTGTTTCTTCCTTTTTCAGAGGAGATATGATTTTAGAGACGATTTTTGGTGTTGTGCTCATCATTACCATTCTTGTCCTGGCAATCTCCATTCTCTTGGATATTCCTGCGCTTTTTGTGAAGAAAAATTCGTGAAATGAATAGGAAAAACGTTGATTTTTTATCTGAATAGCAATATTAAAATTTGATAATAAGGAGAAATATAAAATGAAGAAATTATTGAGAGGATCAGGTGTTTTTAATATTCTCAGTGGCCTTTTGTTTATCATTACCTACTTTGTAGGCTCATTTATAATCGGGGATTTCCCTGAAGGAGGTTGGGGAGGATTCTTTCTAATTGTCTTTTCAGTGATGTTTTGGCCTGTTGTGGCCATATTGCCCATTGGGATGCTTGCATACGGAATTGAACTTTGCAGAAAGCCAAGAATGGATTGGCTGATAAGAGGTGTACTGCTGGTTATGATTCTGGTTAAGGGGATTGGTATTTTTGTGCATTACGGGACTGTGCATGTTTATTTCAACAATGGTGTGATGTTGCAAACGATTTTTGGGGTTGTGGTAATCATTACAATGCTCGTCATGGCAATCTCCATTCTCTTGGATATTCCTGCGCTTTTTGCGAAGAAAAATTCGTGAAATGAATAGGAAAAACGTTGACTTTTTCGCTTGAATATTTTATAATATACATAATATAGAAAAGCAATGATAAAGCAGGCGTTTTCAAATTCCTTTTCAAAGAGAGCATACTCGTGGCTGAAAGGTGTGCAAAAGGAGAAAATTTGCCATTTCACTTTGGAGCTGTCCCTTTGAGCCCACTGGGGGTAGAGGGGAACGTAACCGCCACGTTACGGCGAAAAGGAAGACGCAAGCAATTGCGTGAATGCAGGTGGTACCGCGGATTTTGTTCGCCCTGCGCGTTGAAAAACGTGCAGGGCGTTTTATATTGGTGGCTCTGTCACATCATTCGGTTGATTTTGACGGAAAAATCCTACGAAATACGTCACAAAAGGCTCAGTTACAGACCGCAAGAGTATGCGCCTTCGCCTTTCGCTTGTCTTTCTTGTATTTTTCTCGTCAATCTGCCAAAATACATTTTTGGCATAAATCAACTATCCTTTGTAACATAGCCAAAAAAGTTAAAACAATATAGTCAAAAAAGTTAAAACAATTCGGAGGAATTCTATGAAAGAAAAAATTGAAAGCTTACGTCAGGAGATTGAATCACAAATTCAATTGACGGAAACGGGAAGGGCGCTTTACGAACTCAAAGTAAAGTTCCAAACCGAACTCAAAGGCATCATGGCGGGCATGAAAAATTTGACAAAAGAAGAAAAACCCCTCTTTGGGAAAGTTGTCAATGAATTCAAGCAAAGCATGGAAGCGCAATTTGATTCCCGCGCGGTTGTCGTGAAGGAGATGGAACTCAAAGCGCAATATGAAAAGGAACGCATTGATATTACGATGCCTGGTAAATCCTACAAAGCAGGGGCGCTTCATCCCATTACGCTCGTTAAGAATGAGCTGATCGACATTTTCTCAGGTATGGGGTTTGAAGTGTTTGAAGGGCCTGAAATTGAAACGGATTATTACAATTTCACTGCGCTGAACACCCCCAAGGATCATCCTGCAAGAGATATGCAAGACACCTTCTATTTGGCAGATAATCTTCTGCTTCGTACGCAGACGTCGGCAGGACAAATCCGCGTCATGGAAAAGCAGGCTCCGCCCATTAAAATTCTTTCGCCCGGCAGAGTGTTCCGTTCGGACGACGACGCAACCCATTCGCCCATGTTCCACCAGATGGAAGGGCTTGTGGTGGATAAGGGAATCACCCTTTGCGATTTGCAGGGGATGTTGCAGGAATTTGCGCAGAAAATGTTCACTTCCTCTACGAAGGTTCGCCTTCGTCCTTCCTATTTCCCTTTCACAGAACCCAGTGTAGAAGTCGATTTAAGCTGTTCGGAATGTGGTGGCAAAGGTTGTCGTCTTTGCAAGGGAACGGGTTGGATTGAAGTTCTTGGCGCAGGCATGGTCAATCGCCACGTCTTAGAAAATTGTGGTGTCGATCCCGACGAATACACGGGCTTTGCCTTCGGTATGGGGGTTGAGCGTATTGCCATGCTTAAATATGGTATCAATAACATTAAGACTTTGTTCGAAAATGATACGAGATTTTTGGAACAATTTGAAGACTAAGGAGGAGAGAAGATGAAAGCACCATTCAGTTGGTTAAAAGATTATGTAGATATTGATATTTCCGCGCAGGAACTTGCGGAAAAACTCTTCTCTTGCGGGTTTGAAGTGGAAGAACTTTCCTATTTAGGGGAGAAGGTCAACCGTGTAGTGGTTGGGGAGATCAAAGCCCTTACCCCTCATCCCGACAGCGACCATATGCAGATTTGCGTGGTGGATTGCGGGGAAGAATACGGCAGAGAATTGCAGATCGTTACAGGCGCGTCCAACGTGTATGTAGGCATGAAAACGCCCTGCGCGCTCGACGGCTCCACCGTCGTGGAAAGCAATCCGCAAATGTTGGAAAAAAATCCTGACGGAATTAAAAAGATTAAGAAAGGTAAGCTTCGTGGGGTAGAATCCTTCGGTATGCTCTGCTCTGGGGAAGAACTTGGCATCAACGACGATTTCTATCCCGGCGCTGAAGTAAACGGCCTTCTCGATTTGGATAAGAGCGCGCCCGTAGGGGAAGATATTAAGAAAATTGTCGGTTTGGACGATTGGATGTTTGACATTTCTATCACGGCAAATCGTCCCGATTGTCAGTGTATTTTGGGGATCGCGCGCGAAGTGGCAGCGGTGCTTAAAAAGCCGTTGAAGGCACCCATGTATACGTTCACGGAGAAAAAGACGACAGCAAAGCCCATCACCGTAGAGGTGCAGGCACCCGATCTTTGTCCTCGTTATGTGGGGCATTATGTGGAAAATATCAAGGGCGGTCAATCGCCTACGTGGATGAGAAAGCGTTTGGCGCTTTCGGGTATTCGTTCCATTTCTCCCATCGTTGATATCACGAATTTTGTTCTTTTGGAAATGGGCCAGCCTATGCACGCATTTGACGCAGATGAAATTGGCGACAGAAAAATTATCGTGCGCAGAGCACTCCAAGGGGAGAAAATCGTTACCCTCGATGAGAAAGAATTTACGTTAACCACCGAAAATCTTGTCATTTGCGATGGCAAAAAGCCTGTGGCGCTTGCGGGGATCATGGGTGGCTTGAACAGCGAAATCAAAGACACCACCAAAAACGTCTATTTCGAATCGGCAAAGTTCGCGCGTGACAGCGTAAGAAAGACTTCTCGCGCCTTGGGGCAGTCCTCCGATTCCTCCTCCCGTTTTGAAAAGGGGGTTGACGCCTACACCAATGCATGGGGTATGGCAAGAGCATTGCATCTCATTGAAGAGTTGGGGGTTGGTGAAGTAACCGAACTTTGCGCAGACGCTTGTGCGGTTGATTTAACCCCTCGCTATATGAAAGCGAGCGTGGCAAAAATCAATGCGCTTTTGGGGATTACAGTGCCGGAAGAAGAAATTTTGTCTATTTTAGAACGTCTTAACTTCAAGCCGACCATTGAAGGGGATTGCCTGACGGTGGAAATTCCCGGATACCGTGACGACGTGGACGGCTATCCCGATTTAGCAGAGGAAATTATCCGTATGTACGGATACGAACACATCACGCCCACCTTCCTTGCGAAGGCGCAAGTGACGGGCGGTGGCTTGAATGGCGAACAAAAGAAAGAATTGCATTTAAAGAACACCTTGCGCGTGCAGGGCTTTATGGAAGCGTATAACTATTCCTTCTATTCTCCCAAGGATTTCGATTTGATGAAACTTCCCGAAGATGCGAAGGAAAGAAATGCCGTACGCATTTTAAATCCCATCAGTGAAGAATTGTCCGTGATGCGCACCTTCCTTGCTCCGTCCATGTTGATGAATGCCGTTCGCAACATCCGTCGTGGCAACGACGAAGGCAGAGAATTTGAAGTGGCAAACGTCTATATTCCCAACAATACGGAGGCCGGCGAACAACCGGAGGAAAGAAAACACCTCGTGCTGGGTATTTGGGGCGGAAAGCAGGACTTCTTTGATATGAAGGGCGCAGTGGAACATCTGGCAAACGTTTTCCATTTGAATTTCAGCTATGAAAGAGCGGAAAAAACCTATCTTCACCCTGGCGTTTCTGCCGATATCCTGGTGGATGGACAGGTTGTGGGGAGCTTTGGTGAACTCGATCCTGCCATCGCTTCTTCGCTTGGTTTGGATAAGAAAGTATACCTTGGCGAACTTGATTTGGCGGCGCTCAGCTTGAATGATAGCGTATGCTACACCAATCTTCCCAAGTTCCCTGCCGTCAAGCGTGACTTGGCTCTTATCGCAGATGAAAAACTCACTTGCAAAGAGATAGAGGACGTGTTGATGCATTCGTGTAAATATG
>JAFTMD010000114.1 GCA_017452585.1 Clostridia bacterium | reverse complement strand
GTCCCCTCCTCCGCGCGATTGACGTATTTTTCTTCAAAGGAGTAAATCCCCTTGCCGAACGCAATTTCCGGCTCGGAAACGAAGATTTCCCCCTTGCGCATATACGCAGCGCAATTGACGTCCTTCTTATTGGCAAGATACGGCTCTATCAGCAGACGATGATCGAGGGTGAAACCAAGCTCTATCCCCTTCTTCACTTCTCGTTCGTCATGCGCCAGCGTGATGCCGATGGACGAGCCCAAATGGGCAGGTTTGATGACCACGGGATACTTAAACCGAGTGGAAATTCGCTTGAGCAAAAAAGCACCTCGCTTTCGATAATCCCCCTCGTTGACACGAATATACTCCAACGTTGGAATCCCCAAACCACGCATGGCAACCTTGGTCATGCACTTATCGAGAAGCACCCCCGATGCCATCAAATCGGGCGAGGCAAGCGGAATGCCATTCCATGCCATCATGGCGGATACGCCGCCACCTTCCCCCAATCCACCGTGGCAACAATTGAGCGCCACATCCAATTTTTCCATGCGCGTTAAATGCCGTTTTTTTGCATTGAACGCATACATGGTGCCACCGTCGAGGAAAATTCGTTCAAAACTCGCAAACTTTTTTTCTTGAAAAGTTTTCAACTGAAACATCTTGGAAGATGTGTACAAACCGCCGTCATAATGGATATAAATGGGAATTGGCTTATACTTTTCCCGATCCAAAACATTCAAGACAAACACGCCCGTCAACACGGAAATTTCATTTTCCGCCGACTGCCCCCCAAACACAACCGCTACATTCCGCATCAAAAAAACACCTCCGCAATTTATTCCTTTGCTTTGGTGTTTCTCTTGTTTATACAATTTTATCCGTCAATACACGTCGGGCAAATCATTCAAAAAGAGCACTGCGTCCCCACGCTGAATCCATTCACCAAGGAGAACCTGCGCATCCGCCAACGTCTTCACCGTCGTCAATACGTCCATGTTCCCTTCTGCCGATTCGTACCCTTCCTTGACCGCGCCAACCAGCGTTTCGCCAACCAGAATCACTTTATCCAAACCAAGCTCGGCAATTTGTCTGCCCAGTTCGCCATTGATTTCTTTTTCCAAAATGCCACATTCCACCAAACCGGGCGTCACCACGCATTTTCTTCCGCTGAAACGGCTGAGCGCCGTAAGCGCTTCCTTTGCACCCATGGGATTGGCATTGTAGCCGTCGTCCAAAATGAATACCCCTCTCTTTTCGAGAAGCTCTAATCGATGGGGGATGGGTTGCAATTTTTCCACGCCACGCTGAATTTCCTCCGCGCGCATGCCAAGCAAATGGCAGAGCGTAACCGCCAAACGGATATTTTCCACTCCGGCATTTCCAAGCAATTTGGTGCGGACGGGAATTTCCTGCCCATCAATCACCAACGAAAACGTCGTAGACGTTGCACCCAATCGCACGTTTTTCACCGCAATCGGCAACACGGCGTTGGCGCAATCGTTGGGCAACCAATCCTGCAAACCTTCACCACAGACGACTTGTTTTGCATGATTTAAAATGACGCTCTTTTCCTGCCAAACGGCTTGCAGACTACCAAAGCCTTGAATATGCTGCTCGCAAACGCCCGTAAAAATGGCGTAATCGGGATGAACCAACGAACAAAGTTCAGCGATATCCCCTTGCTTTCGCGCGCCCATCTCGGCAATAAAAATTTGTTTCCCTTCCATTTCCGGGGAAAACACCGTCTTGGCAATTCCAATGGGAGTATTATAAGACTCAGGCGTAGCCACCACGTCAAAACGTTCGGAAAGCAAGGTTTTTACAATATTTTTCACCGACGTTTTGCCATAACTGCCCACAATGCCAACGCGGATAATTTCTCGTTCATCTAATACCTGCCCTGCCCGTTTGACAAAATTGGCGTTGCGTTTCTCCTCGTAGAGGCTGAGCAAACTATTGACGAACGTCAACAATGTTGGAAGCACCATAGGCAAAATTGCCACGGGCACGTAAGCCAATAAATCGTAGGCGTACGAGTTAAAGATTTTCGCCAAAAAGGCGAGAATGGCAATCCACGCATACGACACGCAAGCGAGAAGGAAAAACATCCCCACATACAGACGCTTCACCCGATCGGTGCGCTGTAAAGGCACTTTTAACGCAAACTTTCGATCGGCGTAAATATACAACACGAAAAAAGCTACGTAGGGAATGGCAGAAATAAACAACGCTGATTCCCTCCCCAAAAAGGAAAAACTCAGGGATACGACCGCCGTAACCAACGCAAGCATGATGGAAAAAATCCAAAGACGCTTGCTTTGCATATTGTCCGCCCGTTTAAGCCACGACCAAAATCGTTTGTTTTGATAGCCACTCTGTTGCAGAGCCCCCATCATCTTTTCCGTCATCCATAACAACAGAATGGCGGACAGCAAAGCTGACACCACTCTCAATAGTACTTCATTCATAAAAAAATTCCTCAGCTATAATATTAAACGCCGTTGGATACTCTGAAAAAGCGAAATGTCCTCCCGGCATTATTTTCATTTTCCCTCGCTGAAAGGCACCCAGGTATGCGTTCACGTCCGAAATTGGCGTCACCGTATCCTTCTCCCCTTCCACGAGTAGAACTTGATTTTTAACCTGTTGCGCGCAACTGCGCAGATCCTCATTGACGATTTTTTTATAACTCTCCTTCATAATCGGAGAGAGTGCGCGGTATTCAGCGCTTCCAAAATGCGCTTCCGCATAGGCAGGGGCAATTTTCCGCACCAAACGGTAGAGCTTCACCTTCGCGTGATAGGCAATTCCGTGCTTGGGACGAATCCCCGCCGCGCCCGTCAACAGCATCTTATCAAAAAACGTCGGTTCTTTAGAAGCAAGCTTCACCGCCACCCGACAGCCAAAGGAGTGGGCAATCACGTGAGGATGGCACACCTGGAGAAGCTCTAAAACTTCCTTCGTCCACATGGCATATTCCTCCACGGAAAAGGCGCTCGTCAAACACCTGCTATGCCCAAACCCCAAAAAATCAATTGCAGTTACCCGATAAAATTTTGAAAAATACGCCACCTGCGAAGCAAATGCTTCCTTGGAGGAAAGATAGCCGTGCAGACACACGAGATCCTTTCCCTGCCCCTTTTGTAGATACGAAACATCGGATAAATCAACCGTATTTTTCGCTCTCCTTTATAAAATCTTCTTCATCAATAACGCATCTTCATTGCCATAATAGTTTTTCCGAACCCCATACGGTTCATACCCAAACTGATAATAGAGCCGAAGGGCGGCAGCATTGCTCATGCGTACCTCTAAAAGGCACTCCACTGCGCCAAGCTCCTTGGCAAACAAATGCATTTCATTTAAAATCGCCTTGGCAATTCCCTTGCCACGATAGGGTAAATCAACGGCAATATTGGCGATCTCCGCCGTTTCACAAGCGACCATCATACACCCGTAACCGCATACCTGCCCCCTATCTTCCACCAAAAAACCTCGATAGAAGGAGAATTTTAAAACATTTTCCAAATCTTTCTTCGACCAGGGATCGGGAAAAGTTCTCGCTTCAATATTAGCAATTTGCGGAATATCCTTCTCCTCCCATAAACGTAATACCATACTCATTTTCCAAGATTCAACTCCGCTGAACTTTTTCGTACGTATAAGGCGGTCAACTCCCCAAAGGCGTTCTGTTTTGCCTTCGCGAGAACGGCTTTCTCCAACCCCACACAGGGATCAGACAACTGCACTTCCGTCTTCTCAGAAAGGGGCAGCTCTCCCATGGCGCAGAGTGTATATCCCTCCTTCGCCAAGGCAAGCACTTCTTCCTCGGAAAGGTAGGCAGGGGGCAAAATAATTTCCTCCCCTTTATATCCACAGGCGTAATAGCTGTCGTGCAGGGCGTCAATCAGGCAGAGTTTCTTTTGGGAAGCATCGCCGTCTACCCCATTATATGCCACCACATCGAAAGATGTGACGGGAAGAGAAGGTTTTTGGAAGGCAAGGCAAAATCCTTTTATGGCAGAAATGCCAATGCGAATCCCCGTAAACGAACCTGCCCCCACCACAGCGGAAAAAAAGTCGCACTCCTCCAAGGAAAGCTCCGCTTTTTGTAAAGCATCTTCCACAGCAGGCATCACCGAAACCGCGTGTTTCATGGCGCAATTCGGCAAAAATACACGCTGGATATTCCCCTCTTTGCAGGCAATCACACTCAGGTGATTCCCACTCGTATCAAGCGCCAAAAAATTTTGTATACTCACTCTATCACCTCAATCTCTCGTTCGTTTTCCGTCAATTTGCGAATGCAAACACGCTTCACCTTGCGCGGCAACAACGGGGCAATATTCTGCGCCCATTCGATCAGGCAAATGCCACCCATATCGAAATAATCCGCCAAGCCCAGATTTTCCGCCTGCTCCACCGATTCGATGCGATAGCAATCGTAATGGAAAAGTCGTCCGTCGTAATCATTCATATACGCATAGGTCGGGCTGGTAACTTCCTCTTGAATGCCAAGCCCTTTCGCAATACCTTTAGAAAACACCGTCTTGCCCGCGCCCATGTCCCCGTCCAATAAAACGACGTCGTAGGGGCGTAAGGTTTTTGCATATTCCGAGGCAAACGCCTCCGTTTCCTCTCTTGATTTTGATATAAAAATAGCCATATATTTATTATAATACCACTTGCAAAATTTTGCAATAATTTCCTACGGATTTTTCTAAATTTTTATCTTTTTTAAGAAATTTGACAGCCGTTTGTACAAGAGAATGGTCAAAATCCCCACTGCCACCGTCTTGATAAGGTTGAATGCGACAATCAGCCAAAAACCTTCTTGAAAAACTGCCACACCCTGTTCGCCCAAAAAGAGGGGGAATGTGATAAAACGATTGACCAACAACGCCGCCACCGTTCCAATAACGCACGCGCCTGCCAAACTCAACGCCACTGATGCAAGCCCTTTTCTATATTGATAGAGAATGGAGGGAAGCAAGATATACGCGCTTGTCATCAACATATTGGCAAGCTCTCCAACCCCACCCGTGCTTCCGGCTAAAATGCGGAACAGTTCTTTCAATACACAGACGATTACCCCTTCCACCGGTCCAAGCAAAAAGGAAATGAGCAGAATGAACACGTTTCCAAAATCCAACTCCAAGAAGAAAACGGGAGAACCGGGGAAGATAGAAAAGCTTAATAAACTCACGACAAAGGACAGCGCGACGAAGATGCCCATCAGCGCCAAACGCTTGGGCGCAAAGTGCTTTTCCGTCCATGAACGCATACCTGCCCCCACCTTTTTCAAATTTTCTTTCAACATTGTATACCTCCAAAAAAACGCTCCTTGCCAAAAAACAAGGAGCGTACATTTCTTTTCTTACGCGCTTTTCACCACGAAAAGCACTCGCTTTTTTCATCCGGACTTGGAGTTTTTACACTCGTTACCGTCGGTGTTGGAATTTCACCAACTCGGGGAAGAAAGCTCTTCCTTCGCGGACTATACCGCCGGTGAGGAATTCCACCTCGCCCCAAAGTTTTTATTGATGATATTGTAGCATACTTATTGAATTTTGTCAAGGACTTCGGGGAAAATTACGTAAAAAGTACTTCCCTTTCCAATTTCACTCTCCACGCCATAATGGAACTGATGCTTGTCCAAAATCGTCTTAACGATGGAGAGCCCCAGCCCCGTCCCTTGAACGGGACGCTTATGCGTTTCCGAAGAACGATAATACCGCTCCCAAATATTTTGGATTTCTTGCGGTTTTATCCCCTTCCCCGTATCCGTAACGGAAAAACGGAAGGTACCGTTTTCTCCTCTCTTTAAATACACGTACACCTTTTTATCCTCGCCTGTATAATTGATGGCGTTGCCAATGAGATTGTACATCACCTGTCCGATTTTTCCCTCGTCAGCCGTTGTTACAAGCCCTTCGTCAATCTCTGCAATCAATTGATATCCCTTCGTTTCCCGCAGGTAGGCAAATCGATCCATAATTTCGTAAAGGTAGGCAGAAACGTCCAACTTTTCTAATTTCAGCGTTTCCAAGCCCGAACTAATTTTGGAAATATCCAGCACGTCATTCACCAAGGACGCCAACCGATCCGCCTCGTCGACAATCACCTGCGCGTGTTTGTTCCTCTTTTCAGGATTTTCACCGGAAATTTCGATAATCATGGACGCGTATCCTTTGATCATGGTCAACGGCGTCTTAAAATCGTGAGAAACGTTGGCGATCAATTCCTTTTGCATACGATCTGTTTTGGAGAGTTCATCACGCGCGAAGTTCAACGCCTCCGCAAGCTCCACCATTTCCTTGGCATAATTCGTTCCGTCAAAATCGACGTCAAAATCTCCCTGCGCCAAACGACGCGCCTTTCTCGTCATCTCCTGCATAGGATTGGTGAACCACCCTGCCACGGCGCTCGTCACCGCAAAGGAGAAAATCAGCACGAAGATAGAGATCAATATCATACGCAAATTCATGCGCGCGCTGACGGTGTGCATAAACTCCATCGGCTTTCCTATATATAAATAGCTGTCCGCGTTAGGAAAAAGCTGTATCTTCGATGCGTAGACATATTCCGACTTCGACTCGTACATGGTATGCCCGTCCGCTTCCAAGTTAGACAAAATCTCCTTTATTTCTTGAGAAAAATCTAAGCTATCCTCCACCTCGGGCGCTTCGGGGTTGAAGTTGGGTTCTAACGGAAACAACACCGCTCCTTGCTCATCCAAAATGAAAATATCTACGTCGTAATATCGTCCCAACATACGGATATAACCGCTGTAATTTCCCCCTGTCCAATCGGGAGATCCCTCCAAGATACGTTTCTCGATAATCGGGCCGTTTTCCGCCAAATCACGGGCAATTTGCTCTCGATAAGACTGCCATACGATAAACTGTTGAGAGAAATTCCCCACCAACAAAATGGAAAATGTAAGCGCAGTAAAAATCGCCCACAGCAAAAAATATAAACTGGTGGTGCGCTGTTGAATACGGAATTTCTCCCCCAAGCGAGGCATTCTGCCACGAATGCCCTGCCCTGCATTTTTCGGCTGCTTCTTTTTCATTTATTCCTCAAATTTATAACCAAGCCCACGCAAGGTGATGATGAACTTGCGATATTCTTTCAAGTTGCCACGAAGCATTTTAATGTGCGTATCGACGGTGCGATCGTCCCCATAAAAATCAAATCCCCAAACGTCGCAGAGGAGTTTTTCCCTCGTCAACGCAATCCCCTTGTTGCGGATCAAATAGAAGAGCAATTCGTATTCCTTCGGGGTAAGTTCGGCTTTTACGCCGTCGACGTAGACGCTTCTGCCTGCCATATCCACTTCCAAGCCTTCAAATTTCAGCACTTCGTTGCCGGAAAGATTGACCTTTCTGCGCTTGGTAATGGCGTGAATACGCGCCATCACTTCCTTGGGCGAGAAGGGTTTGGTAACATAATCGTCTACGCCGATTTCAAAGGCAAACAACTTATCGTATTCTTCTCCTCTCGCCGAAAGCATAATCACGGGAATATCCTTCACTTTTTTGATTTCCTTCACCGCGGAAAATCCGTCGAGGTGAGGCATCATGACGTCCATCAAAATGATGTCGTAGTCATTTTCACGACAAAGACGAACCGCTTCCATGCCGTCCTCTGCCTCAAAGGCCTCGTTGCCTTCAAATTCGATATATTCGCGCAAAACTTCGCGAATCATACTCTCGTCATCTACAATCAAAATTTTCATTTTCAACCTCATTGTAAGGATTTTTAGGAGGGAATTTACGCAATTTCCCACCCAAATACTATACACGAAAATTGTTATCCTTTTGACAATTTCTCGTGAAATTCCGGTGAAATTTCATGCGTATTTCCCCAATATACTCATTATATCACGAGTTTGCCTTTTTGTCAATGCTTTCTCAAAAAATACTCTCCTATCCTCTTGACAAAGGAAAAATAATCCTGTATACTAATCCTATACAATTTGTTGGAGAACCCACTTTATGAAAAAATTTTATCCGGAGCTAAAAACATTTCGCATTTTAATAATTGCATGGGTAATGGCTTTCATCTTTTCTCTACTCTGTCTTTTACCCCCCTCTGATCCAAAGCTGAAATTGCTAATTGTCGGTCTTCTGGGCGGCCTTGCCCTCATCACACTGGCGGGAATATTAACGAATAGCAGCCTTATATTTCAAGACAACGTAATTTTGTATAAGCCCTATCTTTTTTCCAAAACACGTGAGCTGCCTTTTTCCGCAATCAAACACATCACGTTCGACTATTGGCGTGGGTGGAAAATTGAAATTGATTATCGCAATGACTATGTACAAGGGAACAAGAACAGAAGATTTATCCTTAGAGTAGTTGACATAACCTTGATGGAAGAATTTTTCCGTCAATTCCCTAAGGAATTATTTTCTCTTAATCTCCCTATCCCCGTTTTTCTCAGTAAACGAGAAAAAGAGTTCCTATTGAAAAGCGAGCTGTTAACTCAAAAACAGCAAGAATATCTTTTTAAATACCAAAACTCTAAATGAAAAAGGCTTCCTAAAGAAGCCTTTTTTCTCACTCAAATTCTTCAAAATTTCCTCTGGAACACCCGCCCATAGGGGGATGCGGAGAGTGCTGAGGTGGACAAACGGGGGTACCATGTCTTTGTTGAGGGTTATTTGTCTTACAGGGAAAGCCCACGTTCACCAATATGACGTCCTCGCCAATGTTGACGATATTTCTCAGCTCTAAAAACAATTCCTGCTTTTTCCCAAAGCCCCTGCCACTCGGCACAACCAAGCCAATCCACCGATTTTCGGGATAGCACAACACAACGTCGCACACGCGCCCCAGCCGTCTTCCATCCTGCGTGTTAATCACTTCTTTTAAACGTAAATCGGAAAAATTAATCTCCATAAACTACCTCACATACTTTATTGTATGCGAGCGCCCCTCAAAAATGTTCCTTTACGAGATATTCAATCGAATATTTTGCAGGGCATTTTTTTCTAGCCGAGAAACCTGCGCCTGGGAAATGCCCACTTCGGCTGAAATTTCCGTCTGCGTTTTTCCCTCGTAATAACGAAGATACAAAATCTTTTTTTCCCGTTCTCCAAGCTTTGCCATCGCCTCACCGAGGGCAACGTGCTCCGTCCAAATTTCATCCGTGTTTTTCTCATCACAGAGCTGATCCATAAGCAACAACGTATCTCCTGCCTTATTGTAGACGGGCTCGTACAAGGAAACGGGATCAGAAATCGCGTCGAGGGCATACACTACTTCGCGCTCCGCCACCTGCATCTCCTTCGCAATTCGCCCAATCGTCGCCTCCTCGTCCCTCTCCTCAATCGCCTCGCGCGCCTTTAACACCCGATAGGCCATATCTCGAATACTCCTCGATACGCGCAAAGAATTGCCGTCTCGCAGATAGCGCTTAATCTCCCCAATAATCATTGGCACGGCATAGGTGGAAAATTTGACGCCCACCGACAAATCAAACCCGTCGATGGCCTTGATAAGCCCCACGCACCCTGCCTGAAAGACGTCGTCCGCCCCTAAATTTTTAATGCGAAACCGCTTGACGAGCGACAAAACCAACCGCATATTGCCAATGATAAACGTATCGCGAGCCGCCTTATCTCCCGCTTTGATGCGCACCATCAACATTTCGTTTTCCTTGGCGCTCAACTTGGGAAGCCCTGCCGTATCCACCCCGCATATCTCCACTTTTTGCATACTTCATACCCTCCTTTCTATGTAAACGAGGCACCCATGTATGCGTTGACAGTGCATTACGTATGCGTTTAGTATGTGCAATGGCTGAATTTTTCATACCTATTCCATCTTGGCAATTTCCTTTTTCAAACGCAAAATAATTTTCTTTTCCAGACGAGAAATATAGCTTTGCGAAATCCCCAACAAATCGGCAACGTCCTTTTGCGTCATCTCCTCGCCACCGCCCAGGCCAAAGCGCAACGCCATGATTTTCCGCTCCCGATCATTCAATTTTTTCAACGCTTCCTTGAGCTGCTCCTTTTCCGCGTTCGCCTCGATATTTCCATACACCGTATCGGCAGACGTCCCTAAAATATCCGACAGCAAAAGCTCGTTCCCCTCAAAATCGGTGTTGAGGGGTTCGTCAAAGGAAATCTCACTCTTAAGCCGAGCCGTTCGGCGCAGATACATCAAAATTTCATTTTCGATACATCGGGAAGCATAGGTAGCCAGCTTGATATTTTTGTCCACTTTAAAGGAATTGATCGCCTTGATGAGGCCAATCGTCCCGATAGACACCAAATCGTCGTTGTCCACCCCTGTATTGTCAAACTTCTTGGCAATGTAGACCACTAGGCGCAAATTGTGCTGAATGAGCTCGGATTTTGCGCGCTCCTTCTCCCCTTCCTCCTGCATAAGGCGAAGCATCTCCCCCTCCTCTTTGGCGGAGAGTGGCTGCGGAAGCGCCCCGTCACTCCCGCAAATGTAGTCCACCCTTTCTTCCGTATGTAAGCGTTTGAAAAATAACTGTAAAAGCTTGAAAAAATTCATAAATTCTCTCCCTTTTCCTCCAAAATTTGTCCGTGCAGAAGCACGTCGTACCCTCTTCCTATCATATTCCGCCCGGAAGCAAAATAGACTTGTATTTTTCGGCCCTCCAACTCGATTTCTCCCGAATAGAGAGGAATAATTCTCTCCCCCGCCATGGTGACAATTTTCATCTCATCGCAGACATGGGTGCCTTGCTTTGCGAAAATTTCCTCCTCAAACAAAGAAAACAACAGGTCGGGAGTGACGAAACACACGGGCCGATTATTCTTTGTTGCTAAATTTCCACTATCCACAAACCCACGCGCGTCTTTCCATTGGGTTGAACTATACAAACGACACAAAACTAAGTTTTGATAAACAGTTTTTCTTGCTTGAAGCCATCTTATCCCAAAAATACAGGCAAATAGCAGGAGGGAAAAACAAAAAAACACCAATACGCTGGGGATTTTGCCGATCACGTACCCCTCCCCTTCGGCGGGAAATGTGGAAAACAGAGCGAGCAATACACCCCCAAACCCAAAGCTGAATATAAAGAAGAAAATTGTCGTCAACGCATACCTGCCCCACTCCTTTCGCGTTTTTATGACGGGAAAAGCCAGCATACACAGGAGCGCGCCCATCGTCAATTTTAAGACGTTTTTTAAAAACAACGGCAAACGAAGAAAGGGGAAAAGGAGCGCAAACACGCCACCGAGCGTGGCGGACAACCCGATTCTTCCCCAACACACCTTCTCCTTTGAGGCGAAAAAGGCAAGCGCCAGCAATCCCCCGTCGTAAAGGAAATTTTCCAAAAAGGCATACTCAATATAGATTTCCATGCAACGAGTATAGCAGATTTTTCGCAAAAATAAAAAACACCTTTTGTCGAAAAGATGTTTTTCTTGTTGATAGCTTTTTTATTTTTCCCTAGCCGAAAGACTACTTTAGTCTGGTTCAATTCGGTCGCGAGTGGCTAAAAAGCATATTTGAAATAGCTAATTTGTCCGTCGGGATAAACTTCCGCCACGTCAAAGCGAGCGTTAGGCTCCTCCCCCGCCCGAATCCAATAAAATTGCGCAATCTTGCGATAGCGTTCCTGCTTGCGTTTGTTCACCGCTTCCGCGGGCATGCCGAAGGCAAACGACTCCCGCGTTTTCACCTCAACAAAGGCAATTTCGTCGCCGTCCTGCACAATGAGATCCGCCTCGCCAAACGGCGTGCGATAGTTTCGCTTGAGAATGGTACAGCCCTGCTTTTTGAGATAGGCCTCCACCAACTGCTCTCCCTTGCGCCCTAAAACTTTTTTGTGAATGTCCTGCGGTGAATCGGGCATAAACCGTACTCCTTAATTCCTTGTATGTGTTGCGCCGTGCCATACCCCTTATTTTTTTCAAACGCATAGTGCGGATAGGTATTCGCAAACTCGTCCATCAAATGATCTCGATAGACTTTGGCAATAATGCTGGCAGAACCAATCGAATAGGAAAGGGCGTCCCCATGCACCACGCTGTGCTGTGGCAACGTGATATCCAACGTCATATTGCCATCTGTCAAAACGACAAAATCCCCCTCCAATGCACACTCAGCAACCAGCTTTTCAATCGCTTGCTTCATTCCCAACTTGGTGGCGTTCAAAATGTTGATTTCATCAATGATTTTTTCGCTCACCTCAACCATGGTATAAGCCTTTGCCTTTTTTTGAATTTCCTGCGCGAGGAGTTCGCGCTTCTTTTCAGAGATTTTTTTGCTGTCATCAACACCAACCACCAGCTCCGATTCTTCCAAGGGCATCACCACAGCCGCGCAGACAACAGGCCCTGCCAATGGCCCTCTGCCCACTTCGTCCACGCCAATAACATAGCGATATCCCTGCGCCAAAAGCGCGCGCTCAATGCGCAATTTTTCCTCTGCATTCCAGATCTTTTTCATAAATTAAAACTCAAAATCCTTATAATCGGCAGGATGTTCCAATGTGATACGCCCCGTGCGCCCCTTTCGGAAATCATCCATAATCGCCTTGCCGCCACGTTCATAATCGAACTCTCCGCCACGGAAAATAAACCCACGGCGTTTGCAAACCTGCTCGTACATGCCCAGCTTTTCCGAAAAATCGGTGATCGCATAACGCTCGGTCAAGTACTGCGGATATTTCTCCGCCAGCTCGCCCAAAAGCTCCAACGCAACGTCGTCCATGTCCAAAATATCGTCGTTGATACTGCCGATATACGCCAAATGGCGGGCATGGTACTGATTGTCAAAGGAGGGAGGCATCGTACCGGGCGTGTCCAAAAGGTCAAATGCGCCACACTTGAGCCACCGCACGTCACGGGTTACGCCCGCCTTATCCCCTGTCTTTGCCTTTTTCTGACCACTTAAAAGATTGACGATGGTGCTTTTCCCCGTATTGGGAATCCCCGCCACCATGAAACGGAAGGTACGATTTAAGCCTTTCGCAAGCGCACGTTCTCTCTTTTCCTCCGTGATGGCATTCAGCCTCGAAAGGAGCTGTCGCTTGGTGGAAATGTTGGTTGAATCGCACTTCAACGCATACTTACCCCTCTCCTCGAAGAATTTAAGGAAGGCGTCCGTCTTGTTGGGATCGGCCAAATCTGCCTTATTCAGGACGTATAAAATCGGCTTTTCGCCAAAAATTTTCTTTAAGTTTTTGTTTACCGTAGCAATGGGAGCGCGCGCATCAAGAACGCAAATAACGCCATCACAGAGATCGCGTTTCGCCTCCATATCGCGCATTGCCCTCGTCATGTGCCCAGGAAACCATTGTATATTTTTCATAATTTTTCCTTTTCCTCGTTTGCGTATTCAGCAAATACACCAACGATTTTCTTACTTGAGTAAATCAGGACGGCGCTTTTTGGTGAGCAAAATCGCCTGTTCCCTGCGCCACGCATCCACTTTTCCATGGTCACCACTGCGCAAAACGTCTGGCACGGTCAATCCTCTATACTCCTGCGGACGGGTATACTGCGGATACTCCAACAAATTTTCCGAAAAACTTTCGTCCACAAGGGAAGAATTGCTGATCACGCCGTCTACATAACGGGACACACAATCGGCAATTACCATCGCAGGGAGTTCTCCCCCCGTCAAAACATAATCGCCAATGGAGATTTCCTCGTCGATAAAGAGATCCAGCACGCGCTGATCCACCCCTTCGTAATGCCCACAAAGCAGTATGAGATGCTCGTATTCGAGCAATTCAAACACCTTTTGCTGACGGAATACCTCTCCCTTGGGAGACATATAGATACGACGAGCTTTATGATCGGGGTCGAGTGCCTCAATCGCAT
>JAFTMD010000113.1 GCA_017452585.1 Clostridia bacterium | reverse complement strand
GAAAGTTTTTTCCAAATTTTCATAATTTTATTCCCTCCGAAATTCTTTTTCCAATTTATTAAACAATTTCGTGTTAATTTTTCCTGCAAAAATCTTATTCCATTATCTATTATAGCAAAAAAAATTGTATATGTCAATGGGTTCACCAAAATTTCACAATATTTTCTCTATCCCATTGCGCAAATGCTAAACCGCCCTGTTATCCAAAAAGATAACAAGGCGGTGGTTAGTTTTATAAATTATTCCCAAATGGTAGGCTTGCCGTCAACGTAGTGCCAATAATTGCCTTCTTCCGTAGGTTGATTTTCACTGTAATAATAACGGGTTGCATTGATTAAAGAATTATTATATCCATAAGTATTATCAATCGAAATTGCAGACCAATCGCTTGCCGTGCCTTTATAATATACGCTCGTCAATTTGGTGCAATCATAGAACGCAGAATTACCAATCGAAGTTACGCTGTCGCCAATCACCACGCTCGTCAAGCTGGAGCAATCACGGAACGCAGAATTACCAATCTCTCTTACAGGTTTCCCTCCGTGTGTAGAAGGAATTATAAGATTTGTCTCCGTACAATTGAAAATGTCTTTAATAATATAATAGGATTTATCCTCAGAAAGGATGTATACTATTCTATTTTCAAATAATTGGCAAGCTGCGCCAACCATTAGCGTTGCAAGCAACGACAGTAAGATTTTTCTACTCTTCTTCATGATATTTCCTCTAATTTTTGATAGTATGCTGTTTGATTGCAATAGCACAATTACATTGTAGCACTTTTTCCCAGCTTCGTCAAGAGGATTTTGTATTTTTTACCATAATACGCAAGAAAAATGCAGCGCAACAATGTATCGTCAATTTGCGTTGCTCGTTGGTGTGCGGTAAAACGCTTCAAATGCAAGCAAGACGAGGCGCGCGAGGCTTTTTGCAGGGCGTGTACGTCTGTACACAACCAAGAAAAATGCAGCGCAACAATGTATTGCGCCGCATTTCAAGTGTTTTACTTATTTGCTTTGAATGTATTCGTCGATAGCCCTAGCCGCTACTTTCCCTGCGCCCATGGCTGCAATAACCGTTGCGGCGCCCGTTGCAGCGTCACCGCCACAATATACGCCTTCAAGAGAGGTTTTGCCCACTTCGTCAACGGCAATTTCACCCCATTTCTTGGTTTCCAAACCAGGCGTCGTTGCCTTCAAAAGAGGATTAGGCGACGTCCCCAACGACATGATTACACAGTCTACGGGAATGGTAAATTCGCTTCCTGCGACAACTTTGGGAGAACGACGACCGCTGGCGTCAGGTTCGCCAAGTTCCATACGCACGCATTCAATGCCTGCTACCCAACCGTATGCAGGGCTGCGGGGATCGTTTTCTTCCGTTGCCAAAATGCGCGTAGGATTGGTGAGCAAATCAAAGATGATGCCCTCTTCCTTTGCGTGTTCGATTTCTTCACGACGTGCGGGCAATTCTTCCTCACCACGACGATAGATAATATGCACTTCTGCGCCCAAACGCTTTGCCGTACGAGCCGCGTCCATTGCAACGTTACCACCGCCGACAACCGCCACGCATTTACCACGCTGAATGGGCGTATTGCTGTCGGGTTTATATGCCTTCATGAGGTTGGAACGGGTTAAAAATTCATTTGCAGAATAGACACCCTTCAAGCTTTCGCCGGGGATTTTCATAAATTTAGGAAGCCCTGCGCCCGAACCGATAAACACTGCGTCAAAGCCATATTCCGTCTTGAGTTCTTCAATGGTAATGACACGACCGATAACCATGTTGGTTTCGATTTTTACGCCAAGTGCCTTCAAGTTGTCCACTTCTTTCTGTACGATTGCCTTGGGCAAACGGAATTCAGGAATACCATACACAAGTACGCCACCTGCCACGTGGAAGGCCTCGAAAACGGTTACTTCATAACCAAGACGAGCCAAATCCCCTGCGCAAGTAAGACCTGCGGGGCCGGAACCGATAACGGCTACTTTATGGCCATTAGAGGGAGCAGGAGTGGGTTTTTCCGTACAATTTTCATTGTGCCAATCCGCAACAAAACGTTCCAAACGGCCGATTGCAACCGATTCACATCCCTTTTTGATGCCACGCGTGCACTTACCTTCGCACTGCGTTTCCTGCGGACAAACACGGCCGCAAACTGCAGGCAAGGAAGAATCTTCCGTGATGATCTGATAAGCAGCTTCAAAATCCCCTTCCGCTACTTTTGCAATAAATTCGGGAATTTTGATATTGACGGGGCAAGCGGCTACGCAAGGGCGATTTTTACAATTGATGCAACGTTTTGCTTCATCAATTGCCATTTCTGCCGTATAGCCAAGGGCAACTTCTTCAAAGTTCCCGTTTCTTACATCGGGATCTTGGGAAGGCATGGGATTTTTTAAGGGGTTCATATTGAATTTAGGTGCCATACTTATTTTACCTCCTTCTTGAACAAGTTGCAAGCTTCTTCTCTCTTATGCGCTTCAAATTCCGCATACGTTCTCGAACGGCTCATTGCTTCGTCGAAGTCAATAAGGTGGCCATCAAATTCGGGGCCATCTACGCAAGCGAATTTCATTTCGCCGCCAACGGTCAAACGGCAACCGCCACACATACCCGTACCATCAATCATGATAGGATTCATGCTGGCAATCGTCTTGACGCCAAATTCTTTCGTGGTGGCGCAAACAAATTTCATCATGATAAGCGGCCCAATGGTGATTACTTCGTCAAACGTTTCCCCACCTTCCAAAAGCTCTTTCAAAGGCACGCAAACATTGCCCTGTCTACCGTACGAACCGTCGTCCGTCATCATGTGGAAATGATTGGAACAAGCCTTAAATTCTTCTTCCAAAATGACGAGGTCTTTATTTCTGAACCCAATGATAGAGGTGACTTCTGCGCCCTGTTCATGGAGCGCCTTTGCAACAGGGAGCGCAATCGCGCAGCCAACACCGCCACCGACAACGCAAACTTTTTTCAAGCCTTCCGTGTGCGTAGGTCTGCCCAAAGGCCCAACGAAATCGGGAATGGATTCCCCTTCCTTTTTGTGGTTGAGAAGCTCGGTACCTGCGCCAACGATTTGGAAAATGATGGTGACAGTACCCTTTTCACGATCATACCCTGCGATAGTGAGAGGGATACGTTCGCCATCTTCATGGACACGAATAATGATGAACTGACCGGGAAGCGCTTTTTTCGCAACAAACGGCGCGTAAATTTCCATTTGCGTAACCGTAGGATTCAGCGATTTTTTGCTGACGATTGTATACATAATTGCAATTTCTCCTTGCTGTTTATTTACTCATTTTTATAATTTTCAGGCAGATAGCCCATAAATCATCAGTATATATTATAATAAAATTATGACAACTTGTCAATGATAAAAACGCAAAAAACGATAAATATTTTTTACACAATGAGAATTATAGGAAAGAATGCAAGAATGAATAAGAAACTTAGACTTTTTCTTCCGTTTTATCTTTTCAATCTATTTTTATAAGGGCATAAAATTTTATAAGGACATAAAAAGAATCTGGCGTTAGAATCGCCAGATCCTTTCTCTTTTCCTTATCATGAAATTTTCGGGAAATGTTCACCCTCTTATGCGTTTTGTTTTTTCCCTAAAAAAACATTTTCCAAGCTTTGGTAGGTTGCAACCTCCAAAGGACTGCGCAATCCTGCCTCCTCAATCGCCGGCAAGAAATCCAACGTAGGATCGATTCCTTCTTGCAAATTCACGTATGCATTTTGCGCCGCCTGATAACCCTGTTCTTGCGCAATTGCATACAGGCTCATGGAAGCAATTTCCGACGTTGCATAGCTCAAATAATAGCAAGGCGACGCCATCGTTACATACTGAATGTATTCAAATGGATCGCGCACTTTTATAGATGCAAGGAATTCTTCACAGCCTTCGTATTTATCGACAATCGTTTCCATAATCCCTGCGTATTCTTCCACTTTTACGGGCGTTTCTGCCGTGTAAACAATTTCTTCAAATTCGTCTACCATGGTCGAATAGAAAATGGCGAGCATACCATCAAATGCGCGAGATAATGTGTATACTTCCGTAACCGATTCTTCTACCGTTTCCAAGTTTTCCAAGTACGCAGCATACATCCATTCGTTACCCTGCGAATGCGTTTCCGCCAATTCAAAGGGAAGGGTTGAGTTGTCAAAATAGAACATGGAGGCAAAATGGCCGTTTTCGTGCACGATGGTCGAATTATCCTGATAACCGGGGCCAAAGTAGGCAATCGGTTCGTCATATTCGGGTAAAAACTGCACAAATGCGCCCTTCAATGCATTCTCATTATTGGTAAAAATGGCAGAATTGCCTTCAAACATTGCATTCATTTTGCGATTTAAAGAACCGCGATAGCTGCCAATATATCCTTCTAAATAGGATTCTTCCGTATACAATGCCTCATAAGCCGTCTTTTGTGCGTCCGTCAAGGCTTCTTCTGCTGCATCCAACTCCGTTTTTACTTTCTTCATTAATGGATAGATATATTCTTCCACATAGCCACGGAAGGTATTGCGCGTTTCCGCCGTATGCTTACGGTAATACCCATTTTCGGAAATAAAGGTGTAGTATTCTTCTCCACCATATTCCTTTGCCAACGCTTGGTTGTTGGCAACAAGCTGTACATACATTTCACTGACGTCTTTCGACCACGTTTCCGATTTTTCATCCAAAGCGTAGAACTGACGCGTAAGCTCGCTGTTGGCAAGCTGTAATTCAGCAATCTTCGTATAATCGGCGAAAATCATTGCCATTTCCGCCTCTGACCAATCGGCAAACAAGTCCTCTTTAATCGGGGATTCCGTCGCTAATTTCTTAAGCATTGCCATATAGATCGTTCTTGCGTCGGCCTCTATTTTTTCCGCTTCGGCATAATTTGCCACCGCCACGGGATCGGATTGATCTTGACAATAGGCAAGATGCGCCAACATGGATTGCGTTTGAATGTGTTTCATCTGTTCGCTTACCTGCAACATATAAGCGGCAAACTGAATCATTGTTGACTCGGACATGCCCGCCTCTTCACATTCGGCAACGGCTTCGCTAAATTCTTCCAAATCCTTTTGCGTCAGCGTGTATTCAAGGGAGATACCAGGATCTAACAAAGTGCTGATGATATCCAACAATGCGAAAACACCACTACACGAACTGAGTGTGAACGCCATAAAGACTGCGATAAAACACGTCGCTATTTTCTTCATTAATTTTTTCATTTCTTTCTCCTTTGTAAAGTAAGATATGAGGGAACCTCCCTTATAGTATACCACTCTTTCATAAAAAAAGCAAGTAAAATTGAAAATTTTTTTTCGTCAAAGTATGGATATTAGGAGAGGCTTATTTATATTTGCACAATATCTACAATTTCGTGTTTTACGTATTGATGATTCTCATCATAGTAGACGCACAATTTCTTATCAGCCTGTCTATCGTTATCTCGATCGGAAAACTTAAAATAATAATATTCCTCACCATTACTTTTGTGTAAACTTATATATCCACGGAGTTCATCATACGTCATTTGGGATATATCATACTCCTTCAAAAATAAATTTAATTGATGCTCTTGAACGTTCAAATCATCGACATTATTCAATATGTATCTTGAAAATTGCTCCGTATATACCTGCTTGAACGCATCGTTTCCTATGTGATCCATCAATTCAATGATAATATTATATTTATATTCTTTCTTTGCAAGATCATCGTCGTAGCATTGATATTCTTTGTAGTACACCATATAGACCGAACAGGGATTGCTCAATCGCGTTATCACGGAATTGTGATGGTTTTGATAACGTGTTTGCAGATTGTCATTGCTT
>JAFTMD010000112.1 GCA_017452585.1 Clostridia bacterium | reverse complement strand
TACTGTTTTGTCATTTTTTTCTCCTTACAATCCTTATTATTTATTTTTTTCTTTCGTCAAGAACTGACCAATACCTTTGAACACGTGTCCGTTGAACATCATAATCATAGCTTCCATTTGACGTCTGGACAAGCCACCAAATTTAGCCAAACCACGAATAGGCTGGTGAACCATACCCATTTCAATCGTGTTGGACAAGGAACGCTGACCAATCTTCCAAAGGAAATCTTTTGCAAAACGGATACCCCAAGAGAACAATCTACCAACCCAACGCTTGGAATACTTCAAGTCGGAAATCGTGCAGTTTTCATGAATTACCATTCTGTTCTTCTTGTAGAAGGTATAGCCAGATTGAGGAAGTTTCTTGCCGTAAAGCTCTTCGAACTGTTCGCTCGTTACGTTGCGTACGTCGCAGTTGTAATAAGCTGCAAGTTTTGCCTTATCATAAGGAACAACCGTCGTCGTGCCTTCTTTCGTGATCGTACCCGTCAAACGGATATCTTCGCAGGATGCACCGATTTCTACGGTGTATTCGCCGCCTTCTACTTCCCACTTATTCGTCTTAACGTTGAAATAACGGAAGGTTCTTTCATCGAAGGGAATAACCACTTCTACGCTTTCCCCTGCCTTTACGAAAGGTTTCGCAAAGCCTTTGAGTTCGCGTACGGGACGAGGAATTGCGCTGTCCTTCTTAGCAATGTAGAGCTGAACAACTTCTTTACCATCCATCTTACCCGTGTTGGTAACGGTAAGTTTTACGCCTTCTGCCGTTACTTGAAGATTGGAGTATTCGTAGGTCGTGTAGGAAAGGCCATAACCGAACGGATAGTTTACGGGTACGTTTGCGCTCGTATAATAACGATAACCAACGAACAAGCCTTCGCGATATTCCGTCGTCATTTCCATGCCGGGGAAGATGTCTGCGCAAGCGCAATCAGCGTATGCGATGGGCAAGGTTTCAGAAAGCTTACCGGAGGGGTTAATTTCACCGAGCAATACTTTGAGTACCGATCTTGCGCCTGCCTGGCCGCCGAGGTATGCGTGAACGATTGCATTTGCATTGTTTACTTCGCCAAGTTCTACAGCTGCGCCGCAAACGAGTACGACGGTAACCTTCTTGCCGAGTTTGTTGATTTCTTTCAATACTTCGATCTGCGCTTCGGGAATCTTGATATCGCGTCTATCAATACCTTCCGCTTCGGTAACTTCGTCCAAACCTGCGAAGAATACGATATTTTCGTAATTCTGCGCTGCTGCAACGGCTTCTGCTACCAATTTAGCATTCTTCTTGCCGTATCTATCATAGCCCTGTACGTACTTGTAGCCGGGGAATGCCTGGTTTGCATCCACTGCTTCCAAGAAGGTTACGAGTTTGGTGGGATTAACGATGGAAGAGCCAGCGCCTTGATAACGAGGATCTCTTGCGAAATCGCCAACGAACAATACTTTTTCTTCTTTCGCCAAAGGAAGTACGTTTTCGTTCTTCAAAAGGACGATGGATTCTTCTGCGCACTTGCTTGCGAATGCATCGTGCTTTTCAACGTCAAATTTATCGGGAGCAGATTTAAGCGCCTTATCCGTCGTAAGAATGAGGGCGAGCAATCTTTCCAAGTTTTCATCGAGAACGGATTCGTCAAGTTCTCCATTTTCAACTGCGTTTACCAAATCGTCGTTGCCATATTTACATACGGGCATTTCCAATTCGTTGCCGCAAATTGCACCTTCTACACGGCTGTTACAGCCTGCCCAGTCGGTAACAACAACGCCTTCATAACCCCATTCATCTCTCAAAATATCCTTCATGAGGTGGGTATTTTCGTTGGTGAATTGACCATTGAGCATATTGTAGGAGCTCATGATCGTTTTCGTGCCACCTTCTTTAACAGCAATTTCAAAGCCGGTCAAATAGATTTCACGAAGTGTTCTTTCGTCGATAACCGATTCGTTAACCATACGGCGGGTTTCCTGGTTGTTTGCAGCAAAATGCTTCAAGCAAGCGGAAATACCATTCTTTTGAATACCACGAACATAGGAAGCTGCCATTTTACCAGCAAGCAAAGGATCTTCGGAGAAATATTCAAAGTTTCTACCGCAACGAGGGTTACGCTTGATGTTCATACCGGGGCCAAGAAGAACGTTTACTCTCTGAGCTGCAGCTTCTGCACCCAAAGCTTCCCCCATCTGTTCCCCGAGTTCGGGATTCCATGTATTAGCCATGGTAACAGCGGTAGGATAGCACGTTGCAGGAATACTAACGTTCAACCCCAAGTGGTCGGATGCCGCAGCCTGCTTACGAACGCCGTGAGGGCCGTCTGCAAGGAATGCGGAAGGAACGCCAAGTTCTTCATAAGGAGTCGTAGACCAAAAATCTCTACCACTCATCAATTCAGCCTTTTGGCGTAAGGTAAGTTTTGAAATGATTTCTTTGATTTGTGCTTTCATAAAAAATTCCCTTTAAACCTTTATTAAAGTTTTCTGTGGCACTATTATATCATATAATTTTCGAATTTGCAACAAAAATCTTGCAAAAAAAATATAATATCGAGCAGATTTTATTATTTTTTTTAAAAAAATGCAAAAAAATAACTAAGTATGGCAAAAATATTCTATCTCTTGTCCCAAAAATAAAAAGCCTTTGCTCTTTCGTTAAAAGCACCTCTTCCTTAACTCTATATATGTAAAAGCATTAAATAATTTATCCCTCCTTATGCATCCCCCTTTTTTTGGAAGTCTATAATATATTACTATAAAAATATTGGACACATCACAGGAGATTTCCCACAAATGATGTGTCCAACTTTTTTATTAGAATTTTTTACTCAAAAATCAAGGAATCCCTTATGCTTTTATAGTTGCCTCAATTGCAACTTCATACTAACTATAAAGTTGTTACGATCTGCAAAAGCAAGCTAATTATTTCGAAAGCAATTTCACTGCGCCTGCATATTTGCCTTCAATCCATGCGCCCACTTCTTCAGAACAAAGCGCATCAACCAATGCCTTCAATTTGACGCTATTTTCGCTCCCCTTTCTCGTTGCGATAATATTGCCGTAAAGTTGTGCTGCGTCACCGTCTGCCGATTCAAGCGCAAGCGCGGTGGAAAGTTGAATTCCGGCACTGATTGCATAGTTGCCATTGATACAAGCCAAAGCTCCCTCGTTAGCTTTGAGCTGTGCAGGAAGAACGGATGCTTCAACAGGAACGATATTCAACCCCTTGGTGTTGGTTATATCGATAACGGAAACACCTTTTTCAATCGACGCGCCTTCGGGAAGAGTGATAAGCTGAACCTGCGCGAGAAGATACAACGCTCTCGTACAGTTACTATCGTCGGAAGGAACAAAAACAGTCGTCCCGTTGGCTACGTTGGCAAGATCAACGTTGTTTCCGAAAAGCCCAAACGGTTCATAATGGATTTTGCCAATAGAAACAAGGTCAGTTTTATTATCTTTATTATAAGAATTGAGGTAAGGCGTATGCTGGAAATAATTTGCGTCAAGACTACCATCAGTAACTCCTTCGTTGGGAAGAACGTAATCGTCAAAGGTTACGATTTTAAGATCATAGCCTTGTTCAGAAAGAATGGGTTTTACAAATTCGAGAATTTCTGCATGAGGCACAGTAGACGCGCCTACGGTGATTGTCTTATTGTTATCATCAACAGGTAAAACCTCTTTCTTACAAGCAATGGCAGAAATACCACAGATAAGCCCAAGAACGATAGATAATGTTATGCGTAAAAATTTTTTCATGTTATTTTCTCCTTTATACTTTTATAATTTTTTATTTATTTTTAATAAGATTTTTTAATTTTAGTAAGCTTTTCATTTTTTTACACATTCGTCTTGATAAGACATTCGCGTGTGTCATTCTTTGTAAGTAGTTCATAAATCATTTTTCCCTATTTTTTTATTCTTTTATCTGTTTTTCTTACAATCCATACACCAAGCTCTTGTATAGCAACGACAAGAAGTACGGTCAATAAAACACAAATCCAAATAATATCGTCATTAAAGCGTTGATGTCCGTAGGTTATTGCGAGCATTCCAAGCCCACCCGCGCCGATTGTTGCCGCCATTGCGGAATATCCAAGTACGGTTACGGTAGAAATAATTCCCCCCGTAATCAGCGCCGGATTCGCTTCGGGGATTAAAACTTTAAAAACAATTTTTAAGTTCGAAGTCCCCATTGATTGCGCAGCTTCAATCACGCCGTGATCCACTTCTTGTATGGAAGATTCTACCATTCTTGCAACGTAGGGAAATGCCGCAATAATCAGTGTTACGATTAAAACGCCATTGCCGTAGCTTTTACCTATAATCATTTTTGCAAACGGCACCAAAGCAACCATTAAAATAATAAAGGGAACACTTCTTAAAACATTGATAAGCGCGCTTAATGTTTTGTGTAACCAAGGCATAGGACGAATCCCATCCTTACTTGTGTAATAGGTCAGTATTCCCAACGGCAATCCTATCAAATAGGCAATCATCGTAGACAATATGGTTATATAAACCGTTTCCCAAATACTTTGAAGAATAATCCCCTTTTCCCAAAGCTTAATAAAATCCTCAGAGAACTGAAAAATGGTTAATAAACAATGTAGCATGATTATCCCTCCTTTGAATAGTTTACTTTTCTACCATCAAGCCATGTGATCGCCTTTTCTATATCCTGTTCGGATGGAAAGGATAAAAACATATGCCCATAATGTTTTCCATTGATCTCTTTAACGTCCGCAAAAAGCACGTTCGCATCCAACCCACAATCTCTTACAAGCCCGGAAAGCACGGGTTCCGCGTAAGATTCTCCATTAAAGATCAATCGCAATCCCTTTTGTCCTTCTTGAATATTGATTTTTGATTTATTGGGGAGAATTAATTGCTTTGCGATTTCGGATTTCGGATTTGTGAAGATTTCGCCAACCTCCCCTTGTTCCACAATGTGACTGTGATCAATCACCGCCACTTTATTGCAAATTTTTTCCACAACGGACATTTCGTGCGTAATAATGACAATCGTCACGCCAAATTGCTTGTTGATGCTCTGAAGAAGCTCTAATATGGAAGTGGTCGTATTCGGATCAAGCGCGCTAGTCGCTTCATCACAAAGCAAATATTTAGGATTGGTAGCCAACGCCCTCGCAATGGCTACACGCTGTTTTTGCCCACCGGAAAGTTGAGAGGGATATGCATTTTCTTTATCGGTAAGAGAAACTATTTCCAAAAGTTCCCTCGCCCTTTTTTCTGCGTCTTGTCTCTTCACGCCTGCTATTTCCAACGGGAAGCAAATATTTCCGATAACCGTGCGTTGCTCTAACAAATTAAAGTTTTGGAAAATCATTCCAATGTTTCTTCTCGCAAGACGAAGCTCTTTTTCACTCACTTTCGTAAGGTCAACGCCACCCACAATCACTTCGCCTTCGTTAGGCCTTTCCAAGAGATTGATACATCTTACAAGCGTACTTTTCCCCGCCCCAGAAAGACCGATAATGCCGAAGATATCCCCGTCGTTTATTGTTAAATTGATGTTTTCAAGCGCTTTTACTTTCGACGTTTCCGTGTAAAATATTTTGCTTAAGTTAGTAATTTTTATCATACATTCCTCTACAAAAATTAAAGGCGGAAAACTGTTTGTTTTCCGCCAAATTATCTAATAACTAAGTATTATAAATACATTGATTGAAGATCATCTGACGGCACGACAAAAATTGTACATGTTTTCACACATGCACATGCACATCGTCATCATAGCCATAGAACATCTTACAACCATAGTGTACTCCTTTCACAAGTTATATTTTCATTTTAGCAAAAAGAAAAACGCTTGTCAAATGATTTTCATGTATTTTCCAATTTTTTATAAAATTTTTTTTCATTATTCCATATTTAGTTATCAAAAATATAAATCATACGCAAAATTTGCCTTGTTAAAGCTTTGTTTTCTTTTTATTGACAGACGAATCCCCAACGTGATATGATTTTGCCGAAATTTTATCCGTTCCCCTCAAAAACTCCTAAAAAATATTGGACACATCATGGGAAATTTCCCAAAAATGATGTGTCCAACTGTTTTTATTAGAATTTTTTACTCAAAAATTAAGCAATCCCTTACGCTTTCATAGTTTGTTCAATAGCAACTGCACAAGCAACCGTCATACCAACCATGGGGTTGTTGCCTGAACCAATCAAGCCCATCATTTCTACGTGCGCGGGTACGGAGGAAGATCCTGCGAACTGCGCGTCGGAGTGCATTCTGCCCATCGTGTCCGTCATACCATAGGATGCGGGGCCTGCTGCCATGTTATCGGGGTGAAGCGTTCTGCCCGTACCACCACCAGATGCAACGGAGAAGTATTCTACGCCGTTTTCATAGCACCATTTCGTATACGTGCCTGCTACGGGATGTTGGACTCTCGTAGGGTTCGTGGAGTTACCCGTAATGGATACGCCAACGTTTTCAAGCTTCATGATTGCAACGCCTTCCGATACGCTGTCTGCGCCGTAGCATCTAACTTTTGCTCTGTCACCATCGGAGAATGCCTTTTCATAAACAATCTTAACCGTTTCCGTTGCATGATCAAATTCGGTGTCTACATAGGTGAAACCGTTGATTCTGGAAATGATATACGCTGCGTCCTTACCAAGACCATTCAAGATAACGCGCAAAGGTTTCTGTCTTACTTTGTTTGCATTGAGTGCAATAGAAATAGCGCCTTCTGCTGCTGCGAAGGATTCGTGACCCGCCAAGAAGCAGAAGCATTCCGTTTCATCGGAAAGAAGCTTTGCGCCAAGGTTACCATGGCCAAGGCCTACCAAACGGTTCTGCGCAACGGAGCCGGGAATACAGAATGCCTGCAAACCGATACCAATTGCTGCTGCTGCGTCGGAAGCTTTCGTGCAACCTTTCTTGATTGCGATTGCGCTACCTACGGTGTATGCCCAAACTGCATTTTCAAAACAGATAGGCTGGCCTGCGCGAACGATTTTGTCGCAGTCTACACCCTTTGCCAAGCAGATTTCTCTGCATTCTTCAACGGAGGAAATACCATATTCACTGAGAACGCCGTTGATCTTGTCAATTCTTCTTTCATAACCTTCAAATAAAGCCATTGTATAATCCTCCTTTGATTATTCTTTACGAGGGTCGATGAACTTCACCGCGCCCTGTTCAGCCGTGAATCTGCCATAATGGCCCATTGCCTTTGCGTATGCTTCATTGGGTTCCATACCCTTTTTGATGAAATCGGTCATTTTGCCGAGGGAAACGAATTCGTAACCGATAACTTCGTTGTTTGCATCAAGAGCAAGGCGAGTAACGTAACCTTCAGCCATTTCAAGGTATCTAACACCTTTCTGAAGGGTGGAGTACATCGTACCAACCTGCGAACGATGACCTTTACCGAGGTCTTCCAAGCCTGCGCCGATTACAAGACCGTCGTCGGAGAATGCGGACTGCGATCTACCGTATACGATCTGCAAGAAGAGTTCTCTCATTGCCGTGTTGATTGCGTCGCAAACAAGGTCGGTATTCAAAGCTTCCAAAGGCGTTTTGCCGGGAAGAATTTCTGCTGCCATAGC
>JAFTMD010000111.1 GCA_017452585.1 Clostridia bacterium | reverse complement strand
TCGAAGAATATCTACTACTTGTTGAAGATTGGTTAACTTTTTATAATACTTCAAGAATCAAAAACAGGAAGAGGTAATTTCCTCTCCCTGCTTTTGCGGACGCTTTTTTCTTTTTTGTGAACTATTTGGGGTTCACTTCAGACCAGCCGTTTTTTTCTTTCTAAAATCCGCATACTATTTACAAGTTTTTATAAAACGAAGGGGGTATGTATGCGTTCACGGACAAAAAAGGGAATTGGTGGCGGAAGTTTTTTAAAGAGTGCAGCCTTGATTGCGGCGGGGGGATTTCTTGCAAAATTGCTGGGTGCGCTCTATCGCATTCCACTCACCAACCTCATTGGTGGGAAGGGACTAGGGCTTTATCAGCTTGTCTATCCCGTCTATTGTCTGTTGCTTACGGTGTCGGCAACGGGGATTCCCTCCTCGATTGCAAAGCTCACGGCCGAGGCGGAGGGCAGAGGGGAAAACAGCCGTTCGGTGTTGAAAACGGCAATGAAACTCTTTCTGATCATAGGCGGAGTGGGAACGGTTTTCATGGTGGCAACAGCTCCCTTTTTGGCAAAATTGCAGGGGAGTGAGGAGGTGTTGCAGGGGTATTTTACGCTTGCGCCTTCCGTATTGTTGGTGTCTGCCATTTCCGTCTTTCGTGGGTGGTTTCAGGGGCATAATAAGATGTTCCCCACCGCGGCGTCCGAGGTGATTGAACAATTCGTCAAAGTGGGGGTGGGGCTATTGTTTGCTTATCTTTTTCGGGATAATATTGCCCGTGCGGTCGTATATTTATTGCTCGCCGTTTCTATTTCAGAGGGGGTGGCGCTTCTGTTTATGTGGCTGTATTTCAAGCGGTGTAATGGCTTGCAAAAAACCACAAACGAGGGGGGCAGGGTTGCGTTGAGTGTTATTTTACGGCTGAGTATCCCCGTGACGTTGAGCTCGATCTTGCTTCCCGTTTCTGCTCTTTTGGACAGTGTTTTAGTCCCTCGCTTGCTTGGGGCATACACAGGCGATGCCATTACGTTGTACGGCCTTTTTTCGGGGGGCGCTGTCACCATCGTCAATCTGCCCGTTTCCGTCTGTTACGGTTTAGCGGCGGCGAGTATTCCTCGCATTGCAGGCGCTGGGAAAGAAGGGGCGCGTGGGCGTATTCTCTTTTCCCTATTGATCACCATTTTGGTGGGCGGAGGCAGCGCGGTAGGGCTCTATCTCTTTGCTCAGCCGATCGTCAAACTCATTTTCCGCAGTTTGCAGGGGGAGGAATTGTCCACCTTGATTTCGCTTGTCAAAGGATTGTCGTTGAGCGCCTTGACGCTCTCCTGCGTGCAGACTTTGTCGGCCTGTCTAACGGCGCAGGGAAAACCGCAATACGCGGCAATTTCTATGGCAGTGGCGATGACGGTGAAGACGGCGGTGTATTTATTTTTATTGCCCAACGCGGAAGTGTCAGTTTTTGGCATGGTTGTTGCAACAAACATAGCGTATGCGGTTGCTTTTTTCTTAAATTTATTGTATAATTTAAAGGTATCAAAGAAAAAAACGCCTCCCAAGCAACCTGTTATGGTTTCGGAAGGCGGAGAAGGGTAAAAAAATGATTACAGTAATTGGACTTGGCGTAGAAAAAGGCGATTTGACAAGACGTGGGGAAGAGGTGATTTTGCAGGCGGTGAAAGAGGGGCGTCCCATCTTTGTCCGCACGGCAAACACTCGTTCCTATCAGACGGTGGTGGAGCTTGGCGTTCCGCACACCGCGCTCGATTATGTCTACGAACGGAGCCGTAATTTTGCAACGCTTGCCAAAAATTTGGCAAAGGAAGTGGCGAGCAACGAAAACAGCGTCTATTTGGTGGACGGCGCGGCGACGGAGGATAACTCCGTAAAAGCCCTGCAAAAACGATTGCGTGGAAAGATTGAGCTCATCGACGGCGTTTCCAAAACAACGGCTTTGGTGCGCGCTGCCAATTTTGTCGGCTGCTCCTATACGGCGGTTTCCGCTTACGAACTCCCCGAAAAAGCGCAGGCAGGGCAGCTCAGCCTGCCCCTCATTGTGTACGATCTGGACGACGTTGCGCTTGCAGGCGATACGAAACTCCTTCTGGGGGATTTATTTGGCGAGGAGAGCAGTGTCAAGTATATCATCGGCGGTCATGCGACGGAAATTCCTCTTTACGAACTCGATTGGCAGAAGGGGTACGACTACACCTCCGCTGTGGCGATTGAGGAGAGGGAATTGCTCAAAAAGGAGCGTTTTACGTTGGAAGATTTGAAGGAGATCGTCGTGCGCTTGCGCAGACCGGACGGCTGTCCTTGGGATCGCGTGCAGACGCCGGACAGCATCAAGATGTCGGTGGTGGAAGAGGCGTACGAATTGGTGGACGCCATTGATTGCGACGACGACGATAAAATTTTGGAAGAGGCGGGGGATATTCTCTTGCAGACCGTTTTCCATGCCGTTATGAAAGAGGAAACGGGGGCGTTCAATCTCACCGACGTTCTGACGGGAATTTGCCAAAAACTCATCACACGGCATACCCATGTATTTGGTGACGACAAAGCGCAGGATGGCGAAGCGGCCCTTTCCGTGTGGGAAAAGAACAAGATGACCGAGAAACATCAGGTGACGTATGCAGACGCTGTCAATGATGTGCCGAAGTGTTTCCCCTCCGCATTACGTGCGCAAAAAATAGGCAAACGCGCCGCTAAGGCGGGCATGGATTTTGCTTCGGTGGAAGCTGCGGAAGTACGCTTGCAGGAGGAAATTCAGGAGTTTTTACAGGCATATCACAACGGAAATGAAGTGGAAACGGAAAAGGAATTGGGCGACGTGCTGTTTGCGGCGGTCAACGTGGGCAGAAAGGCAGGTTGCGATGCGGAAAAGGCGCTGAAAGAGAGTGCGGAACGCTTTGCAAAACGCTTTACCGAGGCGGAAAAATTGGCGCTTGCCGATGGAAAAGTGGTGACGGAACTCTCCGAAAACGAGTGGGATGTTTACTATGTAAAAGCCAAGGAGTATTTGCTTAAAAAATAAAAAGGAGGCACCCATGTATGCGTTTAACGCCAATCACGATTGGGAATGTACAACTTAAAAACAACGTTGTTCTTGCTCCTTTGGCAGGGTATACCAACTATCCCTTCCGCCGTCTTTGCAAGGGGTACGGCGCAGGGCTTTGCTACACGGAAATGGTGAGTGGCAAGGGCTTGAAATATGGGAGTGAAAATACGGAAGAGCTTCTCTATACGGACGATGCGGAGGGGCTTTGCGCGGCGCAGATTTTTGGCAACGATCCGGAAATTTTGCGCGCAGCGTGCGAACATGAAAAGGTTGCGCCCTTCCCGATTGTCGACATCAACATGGGTTGTCCCGTGCCGAAAATTTATAAAAACGGCGAGGGGAGCGCTCTCTTGGAAGATCCGATTTTGGCGGAGAAAATCGTCAAAGAATGCGTCAAGAGTGGGAAAATCATCACGGTCAAATTCCGTATTGGCATTCATGATTCCAAACTCATCACAACGGAGTTTGCCAAGCGAATGGAGGGGGCAGGTGCGAGTTTACTGACCATTCACGGCCGAACGAAGGACAAAATTTACGCAGGCGAGGTCAATTTTAAAGAGATCGAATCGGCGAAAAAGGCTGTAAAAATCCCCGTGATTGCCAACGGTGGCGTTTTTTCCGACGCAGATGCGGAAAAATTGATGGCAGAAACGGGTGCAGACGGCGTAATGGTGGCGCGAGCGGCCTTATTCGATCCGCAAATCTTTTGCGCTTTGACGGGGACGCCGACGGAAAACAAATTTGAAATGTTCCAAAAACAATTAAAATGGACACAGCAGGTATGCGACGAACGCTTCGTGGTGGTGTTCATGCGCAAGATGGCGGCGTTTTACGTGAAGGGAATGCGTGGCGCGGCGGTGTTTAAAGAACGTTTATTCAAGGCGCAAACGCCGGAGGAAATTTTACATTTAGCCGAACAAATTTGGAAGGAATAATAAAGAGGGCCGTAACTCAAATGAGCTACGGCCCCTGTTTTTTACACTAAGCAGAATTCATACGAACTATGCTGCTTCATTAAGAGGAGTTAGAAATTAATACCCCATAGAACCTACAAGAGAAGCAATGGCGCAACCATAAATAACGCCGAACACCAAGCCGATAATGAGGGTGATGACAAACCCTTTCGTCCAACCTTTCATAAAGGTTTCTCTTTCATAACTTCCCGTAGGGAACACACAAACGCCGATTATCAGACCGATAAGGCCTACGAAGATACCCAAAAGCAAACCCATGGTGTGTTTCGATTCGCTAACGGGTTTCTTTTCTACTGCGCATCCGCAATGGATGCAAACAATAGCATTCTCATCAATTTCTTTGCCACAATTCTTACAAAACATAATCTTTCTCCTTTGTTTATTTTTTTAGGCTTTGGTGCAATGCTCGTGATTTTTGGTGAAAAACACATTGTAGCAAAGCCGCTATATATATTATACTCTTACTATTGTAAGAAGTCAAGTATTTTTCTTACTTTTGTGAGATAATTTTAATATGGATACTATTTTTTGCGAACGATTAAAAGATTTACGAATAGAAAAGAATATAGGGCAAGTGGAATTGGCAAACGAAATCAAGGTTAGCAAAGGAATTATTAGTCTTTGGGAGAATGGGCTAAGAGAACCTAAACTTGGCAATCTGGTTGCGTTGGCGAAATATTTTCAGGTGTCCATTGATTATTTGGCAGGATTAGAGGATTAAAATATATTAAAAAAGAAAACAGCGGTGCAAAGACAATCTGCGCCGCTGTAGTTTTTTGTTTTAAAGGATATAAAAATTAAAACGAGGCACCCATGTATGCGTTTACATACATTCTGCAATCCTTCTTGCTACGTGTACGCCACTTGCAGAGGCGTGCGATAACGAGTGGGTGATCC
>JAFTMD010000110.1 GCA_017452585.1 Clostridia bacterium | reverse complement strand
GTGCACTCATAGAAAGCTTTTTCCTCAATGAGAGTTACTGGTAATCCTTGATGAGTAGAAGGAATCACAATATCCGTATCCGTACAATCGCCAATGCCCGAAACAGTGGAATAGTTTTTGTTAGAAGAAAGGGTATATTTCAAGCCTTCGCTGGGCGGTAATCCTTCCCCGCAATGTGTACATTTACCATTCACATGATTATGTCCTAAAGCGTCTTCATAGACAATTCTTGTGAGGCTACAATCTACGCAAGCGTATAAATAGGTTCCTTTTTCTTTACAAGTCACTTCTTGCAACGTCCATGCCTTCACCCAAGTATGTTCAATAATTTGCGTGCTGCCGTCTGTGTATGTAATCACCGTGTTGCCGTTTTCGTCGAATTCCATTTTTTCGACACCAACACCATCTTTGCCGTCTTCACCATCTTTACCAGGCTCGCCTTGGATACCTTGCTCACCCTGAGGTCCTTTTTCGCCCTGGGGACCTTGCTCGCCCTGAGGACCTTGTTCACCTTGCGCTCCGTCAGCGCCGTTTGTTCCCTTCACAACGCCACAGTCAACCACCATGTCGTTGGAAAGTGTGATCTGCAATTTGCCGTTTTCGTTGACAACAATGCTCTTGATTCCAACGCCGTCCTTGCCGGGATCGCCCTGTTCGCCCTTGAAAAGAGCAATCAAATCGTCGAGACTTCCCTTAAAGCCCAACTCCTGTGCGGTGGCGTACACCTTTTCCATCGACCAAAGTTCCTCTTTAAAGGGTGCTCCCGTGCTGGATTGAGTAGGCGAGCTCCCGCCGAGATTTTCGAGGATGTCACTACAGCCTGTTGCGGTTGCGCACGTCAAAGTGGCGCCTGCCAGCAATAAAGTTGCTAAAATTTTCCGTGACTTTCTCATGTAAAAGTCCTCCTTAAAAAATTATTTTCATAAAAAAATGTGTCACCCCAAACGAGTGACACATTGTAAAAATGTACCATTCGTTTGTTGTCACACAATTGAAAAAATCCAAACTCTAATTAGAAAGATTTTTTTGAATACGAAAATGAGTACACTCCTACCGAAGTATACTTTCCAATTAGAGCTGTTCAATTATGTGACAACTCTATTATACCACTTTCGTTATATAAATGCAAGCTTTTTTTGGGAATTTTTATAAACAAAACAAAATGTATAGGAGGAGTATTTTTGGGTGGGAAAAATGTAAAACACCCCACCCATGTATGCGTTCACGGATTATGTACTACATTTTTTGCTCGGTCATAGACGTCTATTATGAAACAGCCAAGTTTTTAAACAATCGCACGGCCACCGCCGTCATGTCGTCCTTGGCTTTGCCGCTCGTGGCTTGTAAGGCTTGCTCCAAAAGACAATCGGTCAATTGTTGGGGGTTGCGAAGGGGAATGGTGCGGAGGACTTCGTATAAATCGGCGGTCGAGCCGAACGCATCGGAAATTCCGTCGCTGATGAACAGCAACACGTCATTTTCGCAAAGCGTATATTCCCCCGCGTCGGGGCGCACGGAGTCTAAAATTCCCAACGGCAACGAGGCGTTTTCCAGCACTTTCACCGTGTTGCCCGAGAGAATGAACCCGACGGGCGCGCCAATTTTTACAATGTCCGCCTTGCCCGAGTTCAAATCGACCACAGCGATATCGACGCAGGCGAAGGTCTCCTCGTGATTGAAGGTCAACAGTTTGTTGATGGTGGAAAGCACCAGCTCTGAGGGCATTTTTGCCCGATAAAAACTCTCCAAAAGGGAGATGGTTGTTTCAGAAATGCGTTGGGCGTACTCGCCGCTGCCCATGCCGTCGGAAAGGGCGACCATGAACTTGCTTTCGTCGATCTTGATGACCGAATGGGTGTCTCCGCTGGCAATTTCGCCCTCTTTTTTTACACTGGACACCCCGAAAGCGGCGTCGAAGAAAGGTTTTTTACGCAAAATGCAACAGAATTTATCCTGCGCGAGCGCGAGGCGTTCGGAGATCATCATTTCACAGGCAAACAGATGAGAGGCCACGGCGGCAATTTTTTTCACGTCCGCCTTGCCGAAGGTGATGAGGGAGAGGGTGGGCGCGTCCTCGTCGCCGTAGATTAGGACTTCCGAACAGACAATCCCCGCGCGAAGGAGGGCGAGGTTGAGAGCGTTTTCCTTGTCCGTGTACAGGCGGAGAGGTTCGCTTTGCTCGAGGGCTAAATTTTTTAAAATTTCGCTGATTCCTTGCGCTTGGTTGGCGAGGAGTTCTCGTCCTTGCGCCGCGTTTTCCGATTCTAATTGGAATTTTCGATAATCGACGAGTTGTCGATTGACGGCGTAGAGTAGTCCACTTTGGTTGATACACAGCGCGCAAAGATCGCTTGGAACGTCGATTAAATTGGCCTTTCCCTTCATTGTGCCAATCTCAATTAGCTTATTCAACGCATACCTGCTCCCCTTGTTTTCGCATAAATCACGTTGCGGGCAGTTTGCGCAGATCTCTTCTTGCACGGCGGTGCAGATAAACTCTCTTACGGATTCGTCCCCGTCTTTTGCGCTCAGCGCAACGAAGGTGGTTTCAATTTCTCGAAACACGGCCGAGATTTCAAACAGCTTTTCGCCAATGGCGACGCGGTTGCGGTTGATGGCGATGCGTGAGAGGTGTTTTTCGCGATAAAACACAAGTTTATGCTCCAAATTGCGTAACAACGGCAGAGGAATCAGAATGAACAGCAGGCAGGGCAGGAGCGCAGAAAGCAGGGAGAGTAGCAGGAGATTGGTGGGGTAAGCGTAGAGCCCGTCTACATAGCCGAAAGAGAAAAACACGGCGAGGAGCGCGCAGATGGCGGCGATGCGCCCGGAGCGCATAAAGAGGGTGATGGCGATTCCGTAGAGAAAAAATCTTGCGGGATTGACGCCTGCCACCAGAAAGGGTGGAAGGGATAGAAGAAAGGCGCAAACGAGGGTGGAGGTGTCTTTCACGAGGACAGCGTAGAGGAGTAAAATAAAAAAGGAGACACCCATGTATGCGTTCACGCTTAAAAAACGGCAAGCGCCAACGCCGACGAGGACTAGACAAAGCAGGGAAAAAACAATTTCATCATCGCGCAGTCGACAATGGAAGAGCTTGTGAATAAGCGCCTTCATGCTTACTGAAAAAATGGCGGAGAGCAGAAATAGGAAGGCGGAAAGGAGTCCTTTTTGAAGCAAGGGAGTGATGTTCAGCCCCGAAATGGGCAGTGCATAGCCCTCAAAAGGAGAAAAAGCAAAAAATAACCCAAGCGAGAGCGATAAGGCAAAAAGAGGGAGAATGCCCGTCTTTAAAAACTCCGTTTTGAGGAACTTTTTTTGTAAAAAGAAGCCTATGTAAAGGAGAACGGCCTGTCCGAAATAGAGGAGAAAAACCTCAAAGGAAGGGGGCATGGCTGTGATGAGATAGATAACAGCGCAAAGCAGTGGATGCAGTTGCGCACTTGCCATGCCAAAACAGAGAGGGAGTGAGAAGGGTTCGGCATAGTTGCCAATCTGGCGCAAAAAGAGGGCGAAAATGCCGAGAAAAAGATAGAGGGTGAGTTGAATTAAGTTAATAGATTTGCGTTCGCGCATAAAAAACCTCCGCAACGAATTTCTTTCATTATAGAAAAAAAATCATTGCGGAAATTAGCTGGTTTTAGGGATTGACGTCTAGTTTTGTAGTAGGATTCTCGTCGAACCGCACTGGAAGCATAAAAAATTCAACAATCGATTTTTTGCATAGATTAAATTAATTTTTCCGTGAAATGAATATATAAACAGTTGACATATATTGGAAAAAGGCGTATAATGATAAAAATAATATTTTTGAGGAGAAAATATATAAGAGATTTTTTTAGAGGGGGATAGACCAATGCACCTATTTTATTTGACAACCGTAAAGATCCGAAAGAGGTAAGGATTTTTGCGGTCTTTTTTTGTAGCAAAGAGCAGGGATAAGTATTTATAATAGAAACAACCACAGGAGGATTAATTTATGAAAAGATTATTATTAAAAATCAGTTTGTCAATTTTATGTATAGTATGTTTGTGTGCAGGGATTTCCTGCACACAAACACAAAATCATAAATATGTTTCTGCTCCTCAAAATGTTGTTTTAAGTGAATTGGAAGTGCTTTCTTGGGATCCTGTAGACAATGCTGATGAATATTCGGTGTGTATCAATGACAAAGAATACTTCACAAATGAAACGACAATGGATTTATTTACGTTATTAAATCAGCCTGGTGATTATGAAATTTGCGTTTGCGCATATCCTGAATATATACGAGGCGAGCCTTCCTATAGTGGTTCATTGACATATAAAATTGAAGCCATTGAAAACAAACTTTTATATAGAGAAATTGGAGATGGGGAGGTGGAAGTAAAAGCAGCGAACACTACTGATTTAACGGGGAAAGTGATTATTCCTGAAACAATAGAAGGGAATACAGTAGTAAAATTGGGCCACGAAGCGTTTATGAATTGTGAAAATATAACAAGTATACTTGTGCCGAATTCCGTTAGAGTGATAGGGAGTTTTGTTTTTACAGGTTGTACATCTTTAAGGCGTGCGCATTGCTCGGAGAATGCGATGCGGATGCCTTCTTTTTATAATTGTACCGCATTGGAACAAGTTGATTTGCCAGAAGGGGTAAAAGAAATTCGTTCGATGGATTTTTATAACTGTATTTCTTTACGATCGATTACATTGCCAAGCACAATAGAAGTTGTCAGTGGAGCAGCGTTTGAGGGGGCTTCCAATTTAGAAACCATTGTTGTATCAGAGGATAATTCATATTTTTTCAGTGAGGGAAATTGCATAATAGATCATTTTACAAACGAGTTAAAAGTGGGAGGGAAAAATGCAGTTATACCTAATGGTATTGAAAAAATTAATAAAAAGGCATTTAGTGGACGGAATATAACTTCTATTGATTTGCCCCAAGGCTTGGAAGAAATATCCGAGCAAGCATTTTCCAATTGTAGCGTTTTAAAAGAATTGAAAATTCCGGAAAGTGTTAAGCAAATAGGTGAAGGCGCATTTATGGGTTGCACCAGTTTGGAAAGTATGCATATTCCTAAAAATGTACAATCGATCGGAAGTGGATTTTTGGCGGGTTGCACCAATTTGAAAACGTTAACCGTGGACGAAGAAAACCCGTTTTTTAAAGTTGATGGAAATTGCATTTTGGAAAAAGGAACTAATGTGCTGGTTGCAGGCACTGAAAATGCTCAAATTCCTCAGTATGTAACAGAGATAGGATCGGGCGCGTTTGCTTTTTGTACATTTAAGACGATCTCTCTGCCGGAAGGAATAGAGATTATTCAAAGTAGGGCATTTTTTAAGTGCGCCAATTTGGAGCGTATCACTATTCCAACTACTGTTAAAAAAATTAGGAAAGAAGCCTTTGCATATTGTACGCATTTGATGATCGTGCGTTTGCCTGAAGGGGTGGAAACTATTGAAGACAATGCTTTTTTTGCCTCTTGCAATCCGAGTTTTCTTATCCCCGACAGCGTAACGTATATTGGTTATGGAGCGTGTCCTTATTTGGATATATATACGCCATGCATTCCTTCTAAGGAAGGGTGGCAAACTACCGTTTATCGTGGGCAAATAAGCTGGCATTCGAACGGTAATCTTATACAGGGTTGTCAGTATGGATATGATGGTGCGTATCCGTATGTTACACAGTTTACGGTGTCTGTTAATTTGAATTTCCCAGAGGAAGGCGCTGTCGTAGGACTGTATAAGGGAGGAATGACCGTTCCTTATCGGGAAGGATATATATTTAAAGGTTGGTCGAAAGAAAAAGATGGTGAAATTGCATTCAAGCCGTATGACGTTCCTACAAAAGAAGTCGAGCAAGTGTATGAAAGTGTTCCAAAGACTTATATTCGTTATGCCCATCAAGAATGTTTTGGGGACAATAGAGAAGAGTTCGATGGATTGCCCAACGGCACGATACTTTATGCCATTTGGGAAAAGGTGGAATAAAGCAAACGAAGCACCCATGTATGAGATGAATTAAAAAAATCAAACGCCCGTTGTGAGATTTTCTCGCAACGGGCGTCATTCTTTTATGGATTGACCTGAAAGCCTAAACTGATCAATATGGCGCGGTTGACGCGCATCATAGTTGCCGGGGGTAATTCCCCAATCCGCTCCTTCAATCTGCGCTTGTCAAGGGTACGGATTTGTTCCAGCAAAATGACGCTGTCTTTCGCCAAACCATACGCGGAGGGCAATTCGATATGCGTGGGCAGTTTTGCCTTGTTGAGTTTGCTGGTTACTGCCGCGGCAATAATCGTCGGGGAATATTTATTCCCCACGTCATTCTGTACAATTAGCACGGGGCGAATGCCTCCCTGTTCACTCCCTACGACAGGGGATAAGTCTGCATAATACAGTTCACCGCGTTTTACGTTCATCTCACACCTCTTTTGAAAAACCGAATACTCTCCTTGCTACAGTATATGTAAATGCCAAGAAGTTTGGTTCTCGAAAGAAGTATTGCCTGATCTGGGGGAAATTATACATAAAAAACCGAACGCGAACGTTCGGTTTTTTGTCTTATGTAAGGAATTTATACAATACAGCTTTCGCTCTTTGCGGGGAGGGAGTCAAGCTCTGCCTTCTTTTCCGCATAGCCTGCTTTGCCAAGGAGGGCGAAGGTAGCCTTTTTGCCTTCTTCTACGCCGGGCTGGTTGAAGGTGTCGATATTGAACATCGCGCCTGCGTATGCCGTTTGCAATTCAAACAAGAAGAGGAGCTGGCCAAGCGTGAAGGCGTTGAGTTCGGGAATCCAAAGGGTGTAATTCATTCTGCCTGCCTTCGTCAATGCGTAAGCGGTGGCTGCGTTTTCAGCCTGAATGAGTTCTTCCATCGTATGTCCGCCAAGGAAGGAAACGTCGGGAATATTTTCGCAACCGTGAGGAATGGGCATTTCGCAACCATATTTCTTCAAGGAAAGGAAAGTCGTCACCTTATCGAAGGGGCCTTCTGTATAAAGCTGCACCTGGGAGTGCTGGTCGGTTGCGCCGAGCGCTTTTACAGGCGTCTGCCCAACGTTGCAAGGCGTACCGTCAAGGGTAACGTTTTTGCCGAGGGATTCTGCCCAAAGCTGGCAATACCAGTCAGCGAGGTATTTTAAATTATCCGAATAGGGCATCATGACGCCGATATTTTTGCCGTCTTCCATAGCGGCAACTTGCAAAACTGCCGACATGAGGGCGGGGTTATGACGCATAGCGGGCTTGTTGCAGATGGAATCCATATACGCCGCGCCTGCCAAGAGGCCGTTGATGTCGATGCCGAGCACGGCTGCGGGCAACAAACCTACGGGGCAAAGCTGAGAGAATCTGCCGCCGACACCGTCGGGGAGAATGTAGCTCTTAATGCCACCCAATTCATCAGAGATCTTTTTCAAATTGCCTTTTTTCGCGTCGGTGGTGAAGATGACGTTATCCTTCACGTTGACGCCAGCCTTCGTCAAGACGTCGAGAATGATGAGATACTGCGCCATCGTTTCGCTTGTTGCGCCCGATTTGGAGATGACGTTAAAGCAGGTTTTTTCCGGTTCGATAACGTCCAAAAGATTGCGCATACGTACGGGGTCAACGTTGTCTTCTACATAAAATTTAGGGCCCTTTCTCTTAAATTTGGGAAGATCGTTATAGTGTAAATGGCAAAGTGCGTTGAAGGCCATGATAGGGCCGAGCGCGCTGCCGCCAATGCCGAGTACGACGAAGTATTGGAACTTTTTACGTACTTCTTTTGCGGTCTGTAAAATGTCGGCAACGATTTCCTTCTGGTTGTAGGGGAGTTCCGTCCAACCCATATAGAGTTCATCTTTGCCACGATTTTCCTTAACATAACGGAACGCCGCGTTCGCTCTTGAAGCGTAGGAGGCGAGTTTTTTCTCGGTGAAGCCTTTTTCGCCTAAAAACTTTTCGGTCATGTTGTTGTAATCCAACGTCACGCGCATGGAATTGCGCCATTCTCTCGTCTTATATGCCATAATTTTCTCCTTAAGTTTAATATCTATATTATTATACTGTATAATAGGTAAAAAAGTCAAGAAATCAAAGGGGAAAATAAAGAAAAAATGTAAAAAAGTGAAGTGTGATCATTATTTTTTAAAAAGTAATTGTTTTTCTTTCCATTTGGGTAAAATTCCCCCAAAACGATAGAGAAGCAGGGTGCAGGACAAAAGGAGAAAGGCGGTGAGGAAAAGGGCGATCCAAGCGTGGAGAAAATGAGAGAAAAGGGTGTGTAAAAGTTTGCCTAAAAAAGAGAGGGGGAGCGTAAAAAAGAGAGGGTATAGAAGTGTGTGAACGCAACCCTGCCCCCCTCCTTTTGTGAAAATAGGGCAGACTTTATGTAGATAAAAAAGGTTGCAAAGCGCCGTCAAAAGAAAGCTGAACAACATACCGACAAGATAGGCAGATACGCCTAAAATAGGAGGTAAAAATAAAATGGAAAGCAGCATACCACCTGCGCCTATAAAATAGAAGCAAAAAGTCTTTTTTTCAAAACCCATCGAGTTTAAAATGCTGGTGGAGATCATGGAAAGGCTCATTGGAAGGAGCATAAGACAGCTGTTTGCGATAAGTTCCCCGGCTGTTTGGTTGGAAAAAGTGAGCATTCCCAGCGGTTTTCCAAGGGCAAAATAAAAGGGAATGAGGACGCAGGAGAGAAGGAATGCAAAGCGCAATCCACGTTGAACGTTCGCTTGCAGACGCTGTTGATTTTTCTTATAAAAATCTTCGGAAAGCTCCGGCACAAGCACTAAGGCAAGCGAGCCAATGAGGGTGGAAGGAATGAAAAGGATGGGCAATACCATGCCGGAAACAATGCCAAATTGCGCAATGGCTTCCCCTTCCGTGATGCCCGTTTTCAGGAGCATCCAAGGGAGTAGAACTGCCACGATAGAGTTGACCAAAGAACCACTCATTCGCACCGAGGTGATAGGCAGGGTTGCGTTGAACAATGGTTTCAGCATTTTTTTAGGGGAACGCAACCGCCCTCCGCGATAGAAAAAACAGAGGAGAGAGGCGGTGAAGGAAAATAGGTAGGAAAGGACTACCGCCCAGGCGGCGCGTTCAGCGCCCACGGAGGGGGAGGGGATATTTTGTAGCAGTAACACCCCGCAAACGACCATTACGCCCTCTTCGGAAAGTTCCAAAAGGCTGGGGGTTAAAAATTCTTTATTTCCCCAAAAATATCCACGCACCACAGCGTAAAAAGCAGAAAAGCAAAGCCCGATAAGAAGAATTTTAAAAGGGGAAAAAGCGCGTGGATCGGTGAAGAGGAAGGGGAGCTTTTCCCCGAAGAAAAATAGAAACACCGCAAAGGGCAGGGTGAGCAAAAGGGCGAGCGTAAACCCGGCGGTTACGCCGCTTTCCCCGTCTGAGGGGGAGGCGTCCGCTTTGCTTTTGGTGAGGATACGCGATACGGTGATGGGAATGCCCCCCGTGCCGATGGTGAGAAAAAGGGAGAATAGGGAAAGGGCCACTTGGTATAAACCCAGCCCCTCAGCGCCGATCAGGCGGGCCAGCACAATGCGATAGAGAAACCCCAACCCCCGTTCAAAAACGGAGAGAACGGTTACGATAGAGGCGTTATAGGCGGTGGAATGTAAGCTCGATTTTTTCATATTCTATCCTATGGGCTGTCCTTGGTAAATATGACATAATAAAGATAGAAAGCGCATATATTGATACAAATGCTGAAAACGGAATTTTATAGATATTACAAGGTAAAAAAAGGGCAGAACTTACGCGCAATTGCCGATTATTTTTCGGTGTCGGAGTATCTTTTGGTAAAGGAAAACGCCTTGACGGAGGAAATTTACGTCGGGCAAATTTTAAAAATTCCCCAAGAACGCGGAGATGTATATTTTGTCCAGGAAGGGGACACGAAAACATTGCTTTGCGGCAGTGAAGAGGCGTATTATAGGAAAAATGGAACGGACGTCTTTTATATTGGAATGCGCGTGATTTTGTGTACATCTTGAGATCTGCGCGCATAGAATATAATAAGAATACTTAGCCGATACGAAAACTTTGTAAGTATTCGTTATTTTGGAGGTAATATTATGTCCTTTTATTCCAATTTTCAATCGGATAAATGCCCTTGTCCAATCACGGGCAATCCGATCAACGGGTTGACGGAAAAGGTGTGTATTCAGGCGGAAAAAATCTTCGACGCAGGGCTTCAACAGCGCCAGATTGAAGATTACGTCCTCACGTTGACCGATCTCACCCCGGCAAACCCTACATATCCTTTGACTTTCGTCAGCGCCAGAACGCTTACGTCGGCGGCAACCGTCACCAATCTCACCATCGAACGGCAAGCCGATCGTCCTTGCGCGCGTGTGCAGGCAACCGTTTCCATTGACGTGGAGGTGTTATACACCGACGCGGCGGGGGTGGATGGCAGCGCCACTGCCACCGTTTCCATTCCCGTAGATGTGCTTCTCTACGTACCTGCTCCCTCGATTATGCCCTTTACCGTGCAAGCGGTGGTGAGTGTCGTTGCGCCCGACGGCGTCTTTGACGAGGCAACGATCTCGTTCACGTCCGATTTGTGCGTAACCATGATTTTGAAGATTTCCATGCCCGTGGAATTGCTCGTTCCCACCTATGGCTATTGCGCCATTCCGCCCGTGCAGGAATATTCGCAGGAAGTGTGCGCAGGATTCTTCGAATTGCCCCTCTATCCACAAGGACGGGGTGGCTGTTGCAACAATACAAACAACGGCAACAACAATTGTTGCGGAAATTAATCGAAAAGGCGACGGAAACGTCGCCTTGATTTTTTTCGCTCGATAAATCTTTTCGTTTTTTTTCCATCGGAAATCCTTGCTTTTTATGGGGAATTTTGCTATAATATCCCTATGAATATTTATGCGATCGGCGATTTGCACCTCTCCTCCACCTCGGAAAAACCTATGGATATTTTCGGGCCAAACTGGGCAGGGCATTTCGAAAAAATTAGGGCGGATTGGCTGGAAAAGGTCCAACCCGATGACATTGTCCTCATCCCCGGCGACATCAGCTGGGCGATGAAGCTTTCCGACGCCCTTATCGACCTTAACTCCCTCGCCGATTTGCCCGGGAAAAAAGTGTTTATCCGTGGCAACCACGACTATTGGTGGAGTGGCATCACCAAGTTGCGCGATCAAGCCCCCAACGACACCTTCTTCTTTTTGCAGACGGACGGGATTCGGCTGGATAATTTCGTCTTCGTCGGTTCTCGTGGGTGGACCTGTCCCGGGAGCGCCGATTATACCGAACAAGACCAAAAATTATATCTCCGCGAAGCGGAACGCTTCCGTTTGGCCTTTCTCGACGCCGAGCGTTTAAAACAGGAAGGGGATAGATTGGTGGCGCTGATGCACTATCCGCCCTTCAACGTCAAGCAAGAGGATACGTTGTTCACCCAATTGTTTGAAAAAAACGGGGTGGAAAAGGTGGTGTTTGGGCATATTCACGGCGCGACGTATTTTCCCTATCGAACGGAGAAAAATGGGGTGGAATATCACCTCGTTTCCTGCGATAAAGTAGGTTTTTCGTTGGTGAAACTCTATTAAATAAATAAAAAGTAAAAAAAGCAAGAAAAATTTTTATTTTTTTTTAAAAAGTTATTGACAAACATATTGATTGGTGCTATAATTTGAATAGCGTAACTCCTCCGTGCCAAAAAACGTGAAAGCGTTGGAAAGAGGGGGATTTACAATATCTTACTTATCCAATGAAAAATTTATAAAAAATTATAAATAAAAAGAGGTAATTATTATGAAAAAAAGATTAAGTGTTTTGGCATCGTTGGCTTTGTGTGTTACGGTTGGTGGCGTATATGCAACATGGATTTACGCAACGCAAGAAGTTCCTACCGCATACGCTACGATGGGCGTAACGTTGACGGGTACTTCCCAGGGCGGTCAGGCTGGTACGCTTACAATTGCTGGTACAAATGTAGATCTTACCATTGATGACGTTGCTACTGATACCGAACTTCATAAAGCAACGCTTGTTTATGATACCACTGGTTATTTCACCATCACGTTTACTCCTAATGACAAT
>JAFTMD010000109.1 GCA_017452585.1 Clostridia bacterium | reverse complement strand
ATTCCTGGACGCTCGTATACTCGCTATTCCGTCGAGCTTGCGCTCTCCTTACGCCCACTACCAAAATCGAGTATTTATGCGAAATGAGCGTATAAATGCCCGATTTTTTTGTATATTTGATGTATTTATGCGGTCAAAAAGCCATTTTTTTGACATTTACCCCCAGTTTTGGCGTCCATTTTGGCGTCCACTTTTTAACGTCGTTTTCCTCTTATAGCAAAAGCCCTTCGAGTGTTCTTCTCGAAGAGCTTTTTCTTTATTAAAATTCAAATTGTACCAAATCCATTTGTGCAGTCATGAATTTATCAGGGAAGTGGGTATAAACTCTACCAACAAGGCGCTCTGAACTATCCCCCATCCACGTATCTACAATATCAGGTCTTACATACTGTACACAGGTCGTCGCAAAGGTATGTCGCAAGAAATATTGTGTAACTTCCTTATCTTGCATCACTCTCTTGAATACACGATTCAAGGTATCCAAAGCACAGTTGCAGTCAATCGGCTCGTTTACGTTGATATATTTTCGTGCCTGCTTGGGAATGGGAATCTTCTTATACACCTTTTCCCCATCGGACGTCTTATGCTTTGCGTTCAAGGCAATCAAGAAATCGCCTTCAAAACAAGCGTCTTCCAGTTCGTAAGGTCGAAGCCCAAAGAACAATAAGATTAAAAACGTGCGTTTATACGCGCCAAATTCTTGCGTGTTTAAGCGACTTAGCATCTTCTTCACTTCCGCGTCCGTTAAGGCTCTAGGCTATTTCTTTCCGCCTTTTTGAATGGTATTAAAGCCATGGGGTTATGCGTAACGAGTCCGCTTGCGATGGAATACTTAAAAACGGAATTAAGAATAATCCTTCAGTCCTCGTAAAGCCGCCCTTCCGCTTTTGACATCACCTTGTTATCCGCCACTTACCTATTTTGGAAGTAATTTTTTTATATTACCCCCAAATGGTAGGTTTTCCGTCGACATAATGCCAATAATTGCCTTCTTCAATGGGTTCACTTTCGCTGTAATAATAACGGGTTGCATTGATTAAGGGGGTATTAGAAGAACCGATTGCAATCCAATTCCATTCTTCTTCCGTACCTTTATAATACACCTTTTTCAATGCACTGCATTCATAAAACGCATTTCCGTAAATTGAAGTCACACTGCTACCAATGATTACCTCTATTAAACTGTCACAATCTCTCAATGCATAAGAACCAATTATCCTTACGTTATCGGGAATAATTATACTTGTTAAACTATCGCAATTATTAAATGCCGAATCACCTATTGAAGTGACACCATCGGGAATAATAACACTTTTTAAGCTTTTACAATTATTGAACGCTCTAAAGTCAATCGTTTTTAAATTATTTCCTAACACTAACCTTGTCAAAGCAATGCAATCAGAAAAAGCATAATATCCTATCGTGGTTATGCTATCACCAATCTCTACGCTCTCCAGTTTTTCGCAATATTCAAACGCAGAACCACCAATTGAAGTAATACCATTACCAATCTTTACGCTCGTCAAGTTTGCGCACTGAAAAAATGCATCACCATTAATTGAAGTAACGCCATCACCAATCTCTACACTCATCAAACTGTCGCAATGTTTGAACGCATTCCAACCTATCAAGGTGACGTTATCACTAAGCTTTACGCTTATTAAACTATCGCAATTACAAAATGCAGAATTGCCTATTAGCGTAACGCTATCGGGGATAATCACGCTCTGCAATGCGTTGCAATTAATAAATGCAGCATAACCTATTGACGTAACGCCGTCGGGGATAGTGAATGTGGTTGCCGTTTTTCCTCTTGCATATTGAACGAGCGTTTCTCCATCCTTTGTATATAAGTTTCCATCTATCGACTGATACTCTGCATTTCCTTCGCTCACCGTAATTGTATGCAAACTAGAACAAGAATAGAATGCATCTGTCCCTATATCCACGACGCCATCACCTAACTCTATTTTCGTTAGATTTTTACATTGATAAAACGCCTTAGCACCGATAGAAGTTACACTATTGGCAATGCTTATACTCTCTATACTACTACAACCATAAAATGCGCCCGCAGCAATAGTCGCCACACCTTCAGGAATAATCAGTTCTCTGACAAGCTTCTTATTCAAATATAACGATCCATCGTAAGATAAAGGATTTGCATGGTTGCTTCCAAATTCAATGTTACACCAAGAACTCATGTCTTCGATATATACCTTTAATTGCCCGCATACGTAGAAGGCTTCGGTATCAATATGCGTTATACTGCTGGGAATGGATACGCTTGTCAGGCCGTTGCAATTGTAAAACGCATACTTCCTAATATACATCACCCCATCAGGAATAACTAGATTTGTTATGGACTGATTATTCAAATACAGTTTCGCTTTCCCACGAGCTAAAGGATTGGAAGAATCATAGGTAAATCGAATATTACACCAGGAAGCCACGTCTTGGATAAATACCTTTTCTATAGCGTAACAATTAGAGAAAGCATAAATACCAATCGAAGTTACGCTACTGGGAATGTTTATGCTTTTTAATTTGGAGCACCACAGGAACGCATCTGAACCAATCGAGGTTACACCGTCAGGAATATGTACGCTTACTAAATTAGTACAGTCACAAAAAGTACTCCTCCCTATGCTGGTAATTCCAACGGGAATATCTATTTCCGTCAGGCTTTTACACCCATGAAATGCTCCAGAACCCAACGTCTTTAAATCCTTGCTTAAATGTATCTGTTTCAGCGAAGAGCAAGCAGAAAAAGCATTTTCTCCAATCTTTGTTACACTATCGGGAAGAATGGCGCTGTTTAAGGATGTACAATTATTAAACGCATAATTCCCGATTTCCAATAGATTGTTGCCGAATGTAACACTTGCAAGATTCGTACATCCTAAAAAGGCTTCCTCACCAATTTTCGTCACGCAATCGGGAATAATAACGCTGGTAATGTTACCATTCTCTTTAAAAGCACTGTTATGTATTTCGTAGCTTTTACCATTGCAGGATTGAGGAAGGATAAGCTCCGTATCCTCTCCTTCATAAAGATATAAATAACAATCTTCTCCGTTTTCGAAAAACGTATAACCATTCTCATCTGTCCAGAAGCTGGTTCCTTCTACACACTTTTCTATTTTTAATGCATACTGTGCAATACCACCATGCGTATCTTTCCCTAAAACAAGTTCCAAAAAAGACAAATTATACAATTCGACAAGCTTTTTACAAGATGCGAATGCCTTCGATTCAATTTCCGTTACATTAGTACCTAACACTACTGAAGTAAGTTGCTCACAATAGGCAAATGCATAACCGCCTATTTTGGTGACGGAATTGCCAATCGTGACAGTTTTTAAAGGATGACAACCATAAAATGCATAATCGCCTATATAAACGAGGCTATCAGGAAGATTCAACTCTTTTAATGACGTAAAGTTTTTAAATGCATTATTAGCAATGCCAATAGTCCCTTCCTCAACCGTTAGAGAAGTGAGATCTTCAACGTTAACATTATAACCCAAAAGCCAGCCGTCCAGGTATACCAAACCGTTTTGTTCTTTAAAAAATTGACAAGTTTTTAAAATATCGCCGCTTACTTCCGTGATGTTTTTTGGAATATTAATTTTCTCTATAGAAGTATTGGCGTAAAAAGCATACCAAGGAAACCCCGTTAAAGATTCTGGAAGGAAAACTTCTTTCAATCTTTTACAATTATAAAAGGCATAAAATTCTATACTTAATAAACCTTCGTTAAAGCAAAGCGTTTCTAAATTAGCGCACCCTCTAAATGCATAATGATAAATATGCATAAGGCTTTCAGGGAAATTTATCGTATGGAGATTGATACAATTTTCAAAAGCATATCGCCCAATCGATTTTATTCCTTCATATAAAACGACTTTTTCTATCCTCTCATTTCCTTTAAATGCATTATCTGCAATACCGCTGACGCCAACTAGATCGAGCGAGGTGTAAGTGCTTTCTATTCCACCGCCAACAATCCAATCATCTACGTATTCAATCCCTAACTCATCCGTAACAACGCAACCACTTTCATAAAATGCATTATTTCCTATCCATAATACGCTGTCGGGAATATTGATATTCTTCAACCGTGGACAATTATTGAAGGCCCGTGCACCAATTCGTTCCAAGCCTTCTGGCAATTGCATGTTTTGCAAAGAAGTACAATTTGAAAATGCAGATTGTCCAATAGTTTTCAAGCCATCATGGAATTGTATTTCCTCTAAGGAAGTACAATCCAAAAATGCTTGAGATTCTATGCCCGTTAAATTTTGTGGAAGTTTCACCTTTTTTAGATGGACACAATTACTAAAAGCTGAGCTTGTTATAAGCGTAATATTATCGGGAAGTTCAACCGTGATTAAATTCGTACACGACATGAAAGCAGACTGTCCTAACGTTGTAGGATATTCGCTCGCCACAAAATCATCAACTAACGTCACGGAACGCAAAGACTTACAAGTATAAAAAGCCTCGCCAACAATTCCTTTAAATCCATTTTCTAAGACAACATTCCCCACTTGCCCTCTGTATCCTAATATCCATCCATCTACGTAAATAACGGAATTCTTCGGGTGTTTTCTCACGTACAAACTTGTCTTAAACGGATTTTGACTCAGATAAGAAACAGCGTTAGGAATATTAAATTCAGAAAGGGACGTACATCCGTAAAAAACATAAGTGTTAAAGTCGCTCACATTCTCTGAAATGCTGATTTTCTTTAAGTTCGTACAAGCGAAAAATGCCGCGTGTCCAATATTCGTAACGCTATCAGGAATTATAACTTCTTCCACGGTATCGTTATAAAAGAAAGCACCTCCAATCCTTCCTGGCCCATCGGATAAATAGTACGTACCGAAAATATCCGTAACAGGGAGCCCATTGAACATAGATGGAATCACTACTTTCTTATCTTTTCCTACATAATTCGCAATTGTATAAGATTTTGCGTCAGCATTCAAAGAATAACATAACCCATTCTCATCTGTGTTTGAGTAGCCACACTTTATAATATTCAAGGTTCCGAGTAGATAAATACTCTCTTCCTTGACATTATATACGGGAATCTCTACCTCTTCTGCTATGTTATCATCAGCACTATCTACAACCAGATTCTGATATCCACAAACCAAACAAGTATACGTGATACCAGCCTCTTCTTGAATACCATTATCAAACATATGCAATTCATTATTGATTACTTCAGAAGAATGTTCACACGTAGCTGCATGCCAATGATAGGTTTCATTGTATGTCCATGCATTCGAATAGGTATGCGTATGCACAGGTGTTTCCTCTGAAGACGAATTGCTTGAATCCTCAGTAGAGTCAAAGGATGAAGAATTACTTAAATCTCCGGTAGATTCGAAAGAAGCTGATGTCGTGCTATCTTTCATGGAAGAGCTGTTTGTTGTTTGGTTAAAACAAGCAGACATAAATGTCATTAGTAAACTTGCAAGAACTGCACAGATACAGAATATAGTTTTTTGTGGTTTCATTGTTAATTCCTCCTAATGCATTAAACCGTTAATCATATTTACGACTATATCCTATGATTTTTCATTGTCAATATTATTATACTTTTCTTTTTTTATTTTGTCAATACCTTTTATAAAATAAAATTTCAATTGTTTTATTTAACTTTTTGAGGTTACTTTAAATGTTCATGTAAACTGTTTTTCCTTAAAATTTCAAGCACCAAAAAAATGAAAACACATGTCATATTTTCTTTTCATATAAAATATGTTGATTAAAAGAAAATTTACTCTTGATGAAGTCATTAACAACTTCTATTCTAGCTATGACTTCTACAATGACAACTGGTTCTAACCACAACTATTGATAGCACAAAATATCCATATCGCGATTACGTAAAAGGGCTGTCGTTCTTATCCAACGACAGTCCTTTTATCTTTGCAATTAACACTCATTTTAAAGCCCCAAACAAGCCCTATTTGCAACATTACATTCCAACTTAGTTATTGCAAGCCACATCTAATTCACGTCATAAAACTCAAAATAGGCCACCCATGTATGCGTTGAGATACAAAATAAAGCTGTCTGAGATATTTTCTCGAACAGCTTTTTGCCTTCCACTAAAGGCTACAAAAAATCCAACCCAGACGATTTGCCTGAGTTGGAAAAAAGAAGATTTATTTAGATTCTTTATTTTCGCTACACCAAAAAATTGGATATAGAACAAAATAACTAACCTATATCAAATGAATATCTTACATCAACGAACGATACAACGCCTTGATATCTTCCAAAGTAGGATCCTTGGGATTGCCGGGACGGCAAGCGTCGTCCATTGCGGACTGCGCAAGGAAATCAATGTCCTCTTCCTTTACGATCTCTTTGAGGTCTGCAGGGATACCAACGTCTTTAGAAAGCTGTTTTACAGCCTCAACTGCCGCTTTTCTGTATTCTTCCTGCGTCATGTTTTCCGTGCCTTCCACGCCCATTGCTTTCGCGATATCACGATACTTTTCGCCCGTGCATTCTGCATTGTATTCCATAACCGTGGGAAGCAAGATTGCGTTGCCTACGCCGTGGGGCGTGTCATAAACTGCGCCGAGCGCGTGCGCCATCGAGTGCACGATACCAAGGCCTACGTTACTGAAACCCATACCTGCTACGTACTGACCGAGCGCCATGCCCTCTCTGCCTTCCTTCGTGTTCGCTACCGCGCCGCGCAAGGATCTTGCAATGATCTCAATCGCTTTGATATGGAACATATCCGTCATTTCCCAAGCGCCTTTCGTGATATAGCCTTCAATTGCGTGCGTGAGCGCGTCCATACCCGTTGCCGCCGTCAAGCCCTTAGGCATCGTGGACATCATATCGGGGTCAACCACTGCCACAACAGGAATGTCGTGTACGTCTACGCAAACGAACTTTCTCTTCTTCTGCACGTCGGTGATTACGTAGTTGATCGTAACTTCCGCTGCCGTACCTGCCGTCGTGGGCACTGCAATAATAGGCACGCAAGGGTTCTTCGTGGGCGCTACGCCTTCCAATGATCTTACGTCTTCAAATTCAGGGTTAGTGATGATGATACCGATTGCTTTCGCCGTATCCATGGACGAACCGCCACCGATTGCAACCAAACTGTCTGCGCCGCTTGCCTTGAATGCAGCTACGCCCGTCTGTACGTTTTCAATCGTGGGATTGGGTTTGATTTCCGAATAGAGTTCGTAAGGGATTTTTGCTTCGTCGAGAATATCAAGCACCTTTTTCGTTACGCCGAATTTCACCAAATCGGGGTCGGAGCATACGAATGCTTTCTTCAAACCTCTTCTGTTCAATTCGCCGGGGATCTCTGCGATACAACCTGCGCCGTGATAACTCGTTTCGTTCAATACGATTCTTGCCATAATTTTTCTCCTTAATCTTTATATTTTTTAACCGTTAAAGGTTTAAAAAGTCCTTTCTATAATTCACGCCGAAGAACTCTGCAATTTCTTGCATTTCTTCGTCTTTGATCGTGTTGATGCGGGGCAGGTGTGCGGTGAGCATATAAATCTGCGCTGCTTTTTCCACTGTTTCAATGAGCCCGAACGTTTCGTCGAGGTCTTTACCCGCACCGTAAATGCCGTGCATTCCCCATACCACAAGACGGAATTCTTTCATCTTTGCCGCCGTTGCTTCACCGATCGAATTGGTGCCGCAAAGCATCCAAGGTAAAATACCTACGCCGTCGGGGAATACCACGATACATTCCGTGCACATCTCCCAAAGAGTATGTGTAAATTTCTTTTCATCCAATTCATGCACATAGTTCATCGCAAGCGTATTGGTGGGGTGGGAGTGAATGACAACTCTGTTTTGAGGGTCAACCGAAAGACGCGCCATGTGGCTCATGAGATGGGCAGGAAGCTCGGACGTAAACTTACCGCCGTCCTTGTAACCCCACAAAAGTTCTGCCGTCGTGCCGTCTTTTGCAATACGAATAATACCCAAATTCGTTTCGGGATCCCCCTCTACGTTCTTGAAATATTTGCCCGTGCCCGTTACGATAAAGATTTTACCGATCAAAGCCGTTGCATCAAATCCCGTAGGAATGGTGCGAATTACCTTCGTTAAGTCAAGATATTCCGCCACTTCTTTTTCATCAAGCATATAGCTGATATTCCCGCCGTTTCTTTCATCCCAGCCAAGGCGGTACATATTTGCCGTCGTTTTACACATTCCTACCACGAAAGGGGCTTCAAAAATGTTTTTCATATCACACTCTCTCCTTTAAAATTTTCTCTTCATACGTGCGTATTGTTTCTAAATAATTTACGTTGAGCCCCTGGCGTTCGAGATATTCTTCCCAAACGATACCCCAAGGCAACGTTTTCAGCTGTTCCTGTCTTACCATGAGCGCGGTAAAGTTTCCTGCTTCTTGCAAAGCTTTAAGTTCTTCATGAGGCGTCAAAAGCGCACAAAGTAAAGCCTGTTGCATTGCTCTTTGTCCCGTCACCCACGCGGAAAGGCGGTTTATGCTTGCGTCGAAATAGTCCAAGCCAATCATTACCTTATCCACCGCGTCGCATCTTACGATCTCTTTGGCGATTTCCTTGATCTCGTCTTCTAAAAGCACGACGTGGTCACTATCCCATCTAACACCACGCGTTACGTGGAGCGCAAGCTTGTCGTAGAATGCGAGAAGGGCGGGAATCTTATCGGAAACCACTTCCGTGGGATGATAATGTCCATTGTCCAAAAGACAGCAGATGTCGTTCTTCGCCGCATAGTTCTGATAGAACTCGTTGCTGCCCACCGTGTAGCTCTCTACGCCAATGCCGAACACCTTGCTTTCTACCGCAACGGCAACCTTACTTCTATTATACTCTATTGAAAGAATTTCGTCAAGAGATTTTTTAAGTCTCAATCTCGGAGAAAGTCTGTCCGCAGGCACGTCCTTATAGCCGTCGGGAATCCAAATATTCATAGCGCAAACGGTGTTGAATTCTTCTGCGAAATATTCGGAAATACGGATACACGCTTTGCAATGTTCCACCCAGAATTTGCGGATATTTTCATCAGGGGAAGAAAGGGTCAAGCCGTCCTTTACATTCTTGTGCGAGAACATCGTGGGGTTGAAATCAATGCCGTCAAAACCGTTTTCTTTGGCAAATTTCACCCAAGGCGCGAAATGTTTGGGTTCGTATGTATTTCTGTCCACTTTGCCCATATCTTCGCCAAGGATTGCATAGCTTGCGTGCAAGTTCAATCTCTTTTTGCCGGGCATAAGCGCAAATGCCGTCTTGATATCTGCCATGAGTTCTTCAGGCGTTCTTGCACGGCCGGGATAGTTTCCCGTCGTTTGAATACCACCCGACGCTGCGCCGCCTCCGTCAAAACCGACTACGTCGTCGCCCTGCCAACAATGCACGGAAACGGGAATAGATGACAACGTTTCCATTGCCTTTTCCGTATCCAAACCAAGCGTTGCATATTTTTCTTTCACAAGATCATACATTTTATTCATCTTCTTTCTCCATTTGAATTTTTAAATTTCCAATTGCCGTCGCTTCGATCGGCAGTGCCACTACCTCTATCTTACATTCGCTTTCCGTCAGCGCGTTCAAATATCCGTTCTTCGCGCCTCCGCCTACGATATATAATTTCGTATACTTTTTGCCTGTATTTTTTTCCAGCTCTTCAATCGCCTGTTTATAACTCTTCGCAAGCGAGAGGAACGCACAGTTGAAATAATCAGAAATGCTTTGGGGAAGTTCCCCACCGTTTAATGCCTCGTCAAACGCGCCTTTCATGCTTTCGGGGGCTAAAAACTCGTTCGCGTTCACGTCCACCGTTCTTGTAAAGCTGCTCTCTTGCGCTTCCTTGACGATCTCCGTGATATGCTTTTCTGGGCAGAGTTCCTTTTGCAATTCGTTGACCACCCACATGCCCATGATATTCTTTTGATAGCGGACATAACCCACGCCGCCTTCGTTGGAATAGTTGGCTTTTTGACTTCCTTCGTCCGTGATCGCTTTGGGCACTTTTACACCCAACAACGACCATGTGCCAGAGGAAATGTACGGTTCATTTCCCTCGATGGGAATCCCTTCCACCGCGCTACCCGTGTCGTGGCTGGCGCAAAGCACCACTTTGGTGTTTCCGCCCACTTCTTTTTGAAGTTCTGCCGTGAGCATTCCCACCGTTGTCTTAGGCTCAGAAATCTCGCCAAATAAGCGTTTGGGCAAGCCTAATTTTTGAAGAATTTCTTCGTCGAAGGCACCCATGTCTGCGTTGAGCATTCCTGTGGTGGTTGCATTCGTATATTCTTTCTTCTTCACGCCCGTTAATTTATAGGATAAATATTCGGGGATCATAAGAAAATCCGTCGCCCTTTCCAATCTACCTTTTTTCAGATCGTCATACAACTGATAAATCGTGTTAAAGGGCTGGAATTGGATACCCGTACGCGCGTATAAGCTTTCAAAACACATCAGGGAATGCACTTCATTGATACGCGCTTCCGTTCTATGGTCACGGTAGGCATAGCAAGGATAAATCTCTCGATCTCCTTCCAAAAGTACATAATCCACACCCCACGTATCAATGGATACACTTTCGATTTTGGGGTACTTTTCGAAAGCTCGTCTCATACCTGCTACCACGCTTTTGAAAAGTTCGTCGATATCCCAGACGAGATGACCGTCCATTTCCTTCACGCCGTTGGGGAAGCGGTAGACCTCGTCCGTCTTAATTTCACCGCCTTCCTGCCAGCCTATAATATGGCGTCCACTCGACGCGCCAATGTCAATTGCAAGATAATATTTCATGTTTTCCCTTTCTTCCTTATACATTCATTCGCATAATTCTCTTCCTCTTATATTGTACCATAAAGATATCTATTTGTCTATATATTAAAATAAAATGATCAATAAGTTGACAAATGAAAATGAATATGCTATACTATAAACAAAAATAAACAGGAATATTGCATTATGCCTATCAATGATAGAACCAAAAAAATATTAGACTACTTAAAAGAAACCAAGTCTGCTAGTGTAGAAGAACTTGCTTCTATGTTATACGTCAGCGGAGCAACGATCCGAAGAGATTTAAATAAAATGCAAAAGCTGGGGCAAATTGAACGTTCCCACGGGGGTGCAATTTTGATGGAGAACGCAGATGAAATCTCCATTTTCATCCGTCAAACAAAAAATGCACGAGAAAAAGAAAACGTTGCCTCCATTGCATTAAAACACCTGCCCCCGTTCAAAACGGTATTTATAGACAATTCCTCCACCTGCCTTGCTTTGGCCGGTCGCATGAATTTCGCCTATAAAACGGTTGTGACCAACGGCCTTCAGATCGCAACTAAAATTGCTGGACGCGATAATATCACGTTAATCATGCCCGGTGGCGAAATTAAATCAAATACAACTGCCCTTACCGGTAGCTTTGCCATCAATTCTTTGAAAAATTTCCGTTTTGATGTTGCTTTATTGTCATGCGCCGCAGTTAACAAGGACGGGGCCTACGAATTCTCTTTGGAATCCTCGCAAATTAAGCAGGCCGTCATGCAAAACAGCAAAATCAATATCCTTTTATTTGATAAAACAAAAATGAATACGGCTTCCCATTATCACACTGCCCTTTTGCATGAATATGATATGATATTTACCAACAGCACGAAAAAGGAATTGGAATTGATCCATACTCACGGATGTAATTTTATCAATGAATAAGATTTAGAAAACCGCTCAACGCTCATGATTGAGCGGTTTTCGTTTGTTATTTTACAGCTTGCAAGTATATGCCCATTCGCCTGCGTTTACGGCGTATTTCTCGCCATTAGGCAATTCCACTTCGCACGTTGTCCCCGTAGGAACCTGAATGTTTAAAGTAAACGCATTTTCCAATACTTTCCAATCAGACTTAACCACACCGTAAGACGTATTTAACGTACCTTTTGCATACGTCAAATCCCCACCAATAACAGGTTTGATGCGGAATTTCTTGTATCCTGCTTCTATCGGCTCTATCCCCAAAACTCTTCTATACAAGAAATCGCCAACTGCGCCGAATCCATAATGGTTAAACGAGATCATGCCACCCGTGCCATCACTGCCAATCGGGCATTCGCCGTCTTCATTCAAGCCGTCCCAACGCTCCCAAACGGTGGTCGCGCCTACTTTTACTTCATACAACCAGGAAGGACACTTCGTGTTGAGGAGCATCTTATACGCTACGTCCGCATAGCCATTATCTGCAAGCGCAAACAATATGTACGGCGTACCGGGGAAGCCCGTGCCGATACAATAATCGTTCTTTTCAATAAGCTTCACGAGATTTTCCGCCGCCTTTTTCTTCTGTTCTGCGGGGAACATATCAAAGTATAAGGGCAATACGTACGCGGTCTGGAATTCGTTCAACAGTTTACCGTTTCCATCCGTAAGCACAGATACATACGCATCTGACACCTTTTCGTTTAATTTTTTATAATATTTCTCATCCTCTTCGTTGCCGAGAATTTTTGCAATTTTGGAAAGAATGCCACTGGACGCCGCCAAAGCCGCCGTACCCGTCCATTTACATCTTGCCTGCCACTGCCCCATCTGCGGAACGTCGGGCGCAACCCAATCGCCAAACTGCATCATGGGAATATCATTCCAGATATATCTGTTCTTGCCAAAGCCGATATTTGCCCAGAACTTGCACGCTTTTACGTACTTTTTCATTGTAGCGTAGTTTTCTTTCAAAACGTTTACGTCGCCATAAGCAAGGTAGAGCGCCCAAGGCACGAATACGCACGCATCTCCCCAGAATGCAATCGCCTTTTTAGGCATTGTTTCGGGGAATCCGTACCCCTGTACGGGCACGGTGTTGGGAATACCCCCACCGCGGGTCTGTTCTGCCCTTACGTCTTTGAGCCACTTATCAAGGAAGCGTCTCATATCGAAATTGTAGCATGCCGTCTGCGCGAAAATTGCAAGATCACCCGTCCAACCCATTCTTTCATCTCTCTGAGGACAGTCGGTGGGAATATCCACAAAATTCGATTTCCCACTCCAAATAATATTGCTCTGCAATTTATTCAGCATTTCGTTGGAACATTCAAACGAACCATTTTTCTCAATGTCGGAATAGAGCGCAACCGCTTCCACTTCGATATCCTTTTCTTCCACACCAGAAATACCTGCATAGCGGAATCCCATATATGTCATTCTGGGCGCGTATTCCTGCATGCCATCACGACAAATATATTCCGTCATACATTTTGCGCTACGCAAAAATACGGTGTTCAGCTCCCCTTCTGGCGTCAAAATTTCCGCATGACGAACGGTAATTTTTTGTCCCTTCTTTCCATTTACTTTATAGCGGACAATCCCTGCAAAGTTCTGTCCAAAATCATAGATAAGTTCGCCGGAAGGCGCTTTTTTCACAGAGATAGGCTTAAATACCTCGTGTTCGCGAACGGGCGCGCCGTAATCTACCAATAATTCGGGTTTGATTTTAACCTTCTCAATCGCCGCGTTGCGCCATGCAATTTTAGCGGTATTCACGGTAGCATCATACACTTCCCCGTCATAGAATTCCGCAAAACGATAGTTGCCTTCACGGGAAACCTGCCAGCTCGTATCCGTGCCAATCACTTCTTCAGAGCCGTCTGCATACACGATACGAATTTCTGCCATATACGCTTGTCTATCCGCGGTAATGCGGTTTTTACGATTCATGACGAAGGCGCCGACCGCCCAACCGCCTGCAACCGTAACGAGAAGCTCGTTTTCTGCTTTCAAAGCGCTTGTGATATCATAAACCTGATATTGCAGTTGATTTTTATAAGACGTAAAACCGGGCGCAAAATAATCGTTGCCCACTTTTTCCCCATTTAACTGCATTTCGTAAATACCGATTGCCGTAGAATATATTTTTGCCGAACGAATAGGCTTGCTTACAAGCACTTTCTTTTTAAACGTCAAAGGAGTGGGCGACGTTTTGTTTTCGGTAAATGTATATTCCCCATCTGTAATCCATTGGGCATTCCAAGCATTTCCCATTCTACCCGTGATAAACGTCGCATTCGCATATGACACCTCTCCCTTGTTGTCCGTTACGGATAAGCCAACCTTATATTCAGTGAAAGGTTTTAATGCGGGGCCCGCATACGTTATAATTCTTTTCGAGCCAAAATCTGCAGACCAACCATTCACGGAAATAACAGCTGACGCAATTGTGCGATCTTGTTCCATTTCGCACATAAAAGAAAATTGTGGTGTTTTGACATCCGTTACACAATTTTGGACTAAATTTTCGATGGTCAATTTCGTAATACTCATAAGTACACCTCTTTGATTATGAAATTATTAGGCTATGTCACAGAGAATGGTTGATTTTAGCTGAAAATTTATTTTTAGCGGTTTGACGAGGAAAATACAAGAAAGACAAACGAAATGCGAGGGCACAGACTCTCGGTTGTCTGCAATCGAACACTTTGTGTCGTATTTCACAGGATTTTTCCGTCAAAAATCAACCAGGTTATGTGACAGAGCCAATTTATTATAACTGAAATCTCGTAAAAAAGAAACTTATTTTACGTATCATTTTATACGAAAGGGAAATAATCCGCGCTTATTGCGCAATTGCTATATCTCTCCATTTAAAAATCACATGGATAATGCCCGATATGAAAATAAATCCTAAAACAATCGAATTATTTTCCTTTCGTATAAAAAAAATCAGCGTTCATACGGCGGAATTTTCCGCCGTATACTACGCCATTGCAGGAGACGTTTGTTTGTTTGTTCAATCCATCTTCCTCGGCCCTCCCATAAGATAGACATGAGAGGGCCTACCGAAGAATAAGTTGAAAATTCAAATGCAATTCCAATAATTATTTAGCTTTTTTAACAATGTTAAAGAAGGAGCCGAAAAGGCTGAGTACAAGAGCGCCTGCGAAAAGACCAATTGCCACAATTACGTTCTTACCTACTGCAACTGCTTCGGGATAAATCTGCAATTCTGCATTGGAGAAGAACGTCCAACCAAGACCGGTAAGCGATCCATAAACAAAGTTAAGAACAAGAATCATAAGAAGTGCAGGAACTGCTATTCTAAGCAAACCTACGATAATTTCCAATACTTTAACAGGTTTACTCATAGCCTGACCCAAAACAACGGAGATAACTATACAAGCCAAAGCAGCGATTGCCATTATTTGTACTGTGGAATTCATTGTTTGATACATTGCAAGGCTAGAGTCATAGAAAAATTCACTACCGCTTGCGATGAAAAGAGCATCGCCTGCAACGATAACGTCGCTATATATAACGTAACCAGCAACTAAAGCGATAATGCTGAGCAAAGAAAGCCAAAAACCAAAAGCTTGTTTTTTAAAAAACGTCATATTATTTTTCCTCCTTTTTCGTCTGCGCAACTGCTTTGAAGAAGCCAGCGCCTGCTGCTACGGTACCAATTGCACTTACAGCGATAAGACCAAAGAAGATGTATTCCCAAGGAGCGATTTCAATCTTTTCAACAAGTTGAATCTTCATTGCGCTCGTGGAGCTGTGTGCGATGGTATAAAGTTGATACAACGTAGTCTGACGAGCCTGTTCTGCAAATACGGGATCCTTCTTGATTGCGCCCAATGTTACATATTTCCAGGTCTTGTCTGTTGCTTCGTCGGTGAAGTCTGTAGGACCAGCGCCGAGGAAGGAGTCGTCCTTACCGAAGCCTGCATACTGGTTACAAGTAGCCATAATGATTGCATAAGGTTCATGATATCCCTTCTGACCCATGTCGGTCGTGATGATACCGGTGAAGCCCCATTCTTCTCTCATGATCTTCTTCATAAGACCAATGTGGTTGGTTACGTTGATAGCACCAATACGTGCGAAGGACATCATAACGCCAGTAGCTTTTGCATCGCTGAGCGCGCCTTCGTAACAACGGATATCCGTTTCACGCATCTTCTGTTCTGTCATGTAACATGCGTTACCTTGACGGTTAAGTTCCTGATCGTTGAAGCCCATGTGCTTAGGACCATTGATGGAACCCATTTCAACTGCGCCACGATACTGTTCATAGCCAAGACGGTTGGTAAGCATAGGATCTTCGGACATATATTCGGAGTTACGTCCGTTGTATGCATGTCTGTGCTGGTTCAAACCACCACCCCATACGGTGTAAGCGCCTTTTTCGTTGATTTCAGACAACCAAAGACCACTTTCGCCTTCAAAGAGACCCCATTCATAAGCGAGGTCGGGGCTGAAGCTGGAGCCAAGGAGTGTGTTGGAAGCGATATTAAGCTTCAACGTGATATTGTCTTTCGTAACGGTCTGCTGATAACCGGTTACACTTTCCGACTGAGAGCTTTCGGGATTGCCGATGCTAACGAGGTCGTCCGTCGTGTTACCGCCGTGGAGGATGTTACCAACTGCTTCGTTAAGGTTGATTGCCTGTGCAACTGCCTGCCATTCATCAGATTTAATATTGTTGAATGCTTCAGGATCTCTCGAAGCAAAGCTCATAATCCATTCCCATACGGTTTCATAGGTGCCGTTTGCAACTTCTTCAGGAAGAATACCTTCTACGTTGGTTACGTTGCCATCCGTCTGAGGTACGTACTGAATGTTACGAAGAGCATTAATCCATTCGTCCTTCTTTTCACTGTCTGCAAGTTTGAAGGGTTCTTCGGATTCGATACCGCTGTCGTTTACAAGGTTGGTATAGTTCTTAGGGAACGTGCCTTCCCAGTTGCTTCTGGTAAGATAGGTAACCTTGCCAGGGAGCCAGTAGTTGATATCAACGCCGTCATCTGCCTGATTTTCAACTTTTACTCTGCCGCCGCTCTTGGTAGAGGTTGCAAATGCTCTGCTATTCATTTCTGCCAAAGATTTAACAACTGCTTCTCCACTGCCGTTGGTCGTACCATCGGTCGTGTAGCCCTGTTCACTAAGGATATTGTTTACAGCTTCGTGTGCGCCTGCTGCTGCGGTGAAGTAATAATCACCTGCGCCAAGTACGTACGTGCCAGCACCATTAGAATCCCAGCTTGCAAGGTATTTGGTAGGAAGGCTGATCTGCACTTCTTTGCTTTCGCCTGCTGCCAAATATACTTTCTTGGAGTTAAGGAAATCTACTGCCGATTTTTCAATCTTGTTTTCGATATCATATTCGGTGTAAGGTCTGTTTACGTAAAGCTGAGCAAGGAAGTTGCCTGCCTGCGTACCTTCGTTGGTAACCTTAACGGTAGCCGTTACATTGCCATATTCAGAAATATCCCATTCTACGTTGGTTACTTCCTGAGAATAAGGAATGTAGGAAAGGCCATGACCAAAGGTATAAAGCACTTCGTTTGCATAATTCCAAGCTTCGCCAACCTTCGTCGAACCGATGGTAGCCGTTGCCTTATAGGAAGCATTTACGATTGCATCGTAATAACGAGTTTCATAATACTTATAACCAACGTAAACGCCTTCAGCTTCTACGATGTAGTTATCGCCCAAATATTTATAACCTTCTCTTCCAAGGAGGTCGGGGTTGTTTGCGGTATCAGAAATCAATTCTTTATCTGCATACTGCTGTTGACCCATGTTGATAACTGCGGGGTTAAAGCTGTTGTCATAAACGTACGTATCCGTCATTGCACCAGTAGCGTTTGCTTTACCAGCAAGCACCTTTGCAATACCGCCGTACTGATAGTCGTTGGGAATACCGCAGAAGCCGATTGCGTCAACTTCGTATTCGCCGCCCTTAGCGATAGGGCCAAGTTCCATTGCGTTTGCGGAAACAACCAAAACAACAACTTTTGCACAATTTTCTTTTGCGTACTGAATCATTTCAAGTTCTTCATCAGAAAGCGCAAGAGGATCTTCTGCATTGGTAGCGTCGTCGGTCATATAGTTTGCGCCTTCGCCGCCGCCACGGCCTACTGCTACGATAGCCGTTGTCTTTGCTTTATCGATCGTCCAAGTATCCTTTACGTCGAATACTTCAGGAATGGTATAATTATCGTCTGCAGTTGCCATACCATTCACCATAACCAGTTTAATGTTACCACTGTTATCTTTACGTTCTTCCCAAATTTCGAAATCTTTTTTCTCAATCGTTTCGTTCAACTTAACGCCTGCGTTCTTCAAACCGATTTCAAGGGTAATTTGGTCTTCGTTACCTGCTACAACGCCGGTATGATTCTGAGGCACGTGGAATGCGTTCCAACCAAAGAGCGCAACTTCCGTTTCTGCGCTGAGGGGAAGTGCTGCGTTATCATTCTTCATGAGCGCAAAACCTTCTTCACCTTGCTTTTCAGCGTGTGCCTTGAATGCGTCTACAAATTCAGTCCAAGTTCCATACTTCTTCGCATAAGCCGAAACGGAACCATCTCCGTCTCCTTCTACCTTCTCCCAGATTTCACGGGCTTCGATGCCGAAGAAACCGTCAACCCAACCGATTGCTAAAGGCGTTTTCGCGATGGTATAGCCTACTGTCGACAGAGCAAGAAGAGTTGCAGCTGTCGTTGCAAGACCGCGAAACAATGATGTTTTAGCTTTCTTGTCTTTCATGTGTCTTTTTTTCCTCCAAAAAATTTTTATTTATAACTAAGTTGCGATCTTCACTCTCCTGCCGGCGGCTCCCGCAACATTGTTACCCTACTAAACAATTTTGCTTGTATTTGTAATACAAGCATTGAAAGGTGCACCTTTCAATCAAAGCAAAAATTATACATTTTGCACATTTTTTGATTTCTTATATCATATCATATCATTCATATTTTGTCAATAGTTTATTGAAAATGATTAAAAAGTTTCAAAATGAGCATATTTTTAAGCATAAATGAGCATAAATAGACGAAATTAGAACAAGTTTCCTAAATCCATTCTCTTCTTAATTGTATTTTTTCTTACTTGGCAACATTTTCTCCATTGGCTAGCCAATCCCCATGCAAACCCGTCGCAAAACCTGCTTTTTTCATAGATTTTAGCAAATTCGTTCTTGTTGTATATTCAAAAAAAATCCAGCCTTGTTCTTTGATCTCGGCTGGATTTTTACACGACCTATTTAATTAATTATGAAAGTGGATAGCCATCTGCGCGCATTTGAACAGTCAACTCCTCACCGATTACACGGCTATGTAATATTGCGCCCTCGCGCGTAAGATGACTGTATGAATCAGACATATATTCCAACGCATACATATGGTTTTTATAATTGGAAATATAATCAAACGACAAATTTTCCTTTAAAAATTGCTCGTATTCTCCATGATTCGTATCACGATAAACTTCTTCCCAAAATGCATGGTATGCAAAATACATCGTAAGTTTTCCTTTATACAACCGTTCGTACAGTGGATTGATTTCTTCCACAACCGAGCGCATCAAATCGATAAAATCCGTTTGCTCCGATTGAGCCACAAGCGTAGCTTTTTCAATTTCATAATCCTCAGAGCGCGTAAAATATTGATCGAACGAATGATTATACGCCTCATACGATAAATTTTTTCGTTCGGTTACTTGTTGTAATTTCCCTACGTAAACGTAACTTTTAGAACCGTGCTGTAAATCGTAGAAAGCGTCAAATACCCCCGTATACGTACGCAAATCCATATAACGAAACGCATCGTAAAACGCTTCCAAAGCGATCCAGGAGGGTAATTCCAAACGGGACGTGTATAGCTGTGGCGAATATTCCGGCATAAACGTCATAATATCGTTAGGTTTCATAAAATAGGAGTATAACTCTAACATCAACGGCCCTGAAACGTACGCATTTTGCGCGCAATTGATAATTCGATATTTCTGTTCACCAAAATACTCCGTCAAAATTCTTCCGTCAAGCCCATGGAAGGTGCTGCTTCCTGCATAGAACATAATATTCGTCAACGAATCATTTCTCGTATTAAACAACAGTTCAAATCTTCTCACCGTTGCGCCTATTAAATGATCGGAATATACCGGGGGCAATACGGCAATCATGCGCAAATTTTTTAAAGCAGAACACTGCGCAAAGCTTGCGTCAGACACTTTTTCCAAGTTATCGCACATATATACAGTTTCTAAAAATTTACAATTGGAAAAGGCGCTGTTATGAACCTTCTTTAAATTTTTCGTCAATACAACGCTTTGAATGTTTTTATCTTTAAAACAATTTACCTCAATTTCTCTTACCGGAAGATTGTCTATATACTGAGGAATGACAACGTCCAAATCCGTTCCGATATACTTCAATAATTTAATGCACAATTCTTTATCATTTTCATCAACGTACGTATAATTAAAATCCTTTGCTTTATTTTCTTCTACCCAAATTATATACAGATGTACGTCTTTTTCGTCCAAGAAAATTCGGCTACCTAAAGAAAAGCTCTCTCCGCTTCCGTCTGCTTTTGTGTTATATTCAATCGGAGCATACCCTTCACGATAAAATGTTTTAAAGCACCATTCCCCAAATGCAGCAGGATATAAATAGACGTCGTGTTTAAACGCATAGATCACCTTTTCATCTTCACTGCCATAAACCTTACCACCATTTGCATGATACGTAATCACTTGGCTCGTCGACGCAAAAACAAAACGCGGGATCAAGGTTTTATATTGCAACATTTCACCTTGCACCTTCAAATTGTTTGCATAAGAATACACTTCCTCTTTCCCCGAGCTTGTATCATACCAACCATTAAATATATAATATGTATTGGGTTTTGCCAATAATACAACGGATTCCCCCTCTACGGTACGCTCGACAACGCCATTGGTATAATAAGAAGTTTCGGTGTTATGTTTCCCAAAGGTTAAACGAATCACCTGATCTGTGCAGGCATTCTTAAATAATAGTTTGCTTGTTTCGGGATTATATTCTGCCCCACAGTTATTTGTTATATAATAATATCCTTCTTGGATAGCAATTTCAAATTCTACGTCCTCCCCATTTTTTACGACTTTGGAGCTTTCTCCAAGAATGGTAAACGCTTCATTTTCCTCCAACGTTACCGTTACGTTTTCCTGCATGCTTGAAGAAGTTTTTCGTAATTGCACAAAAATTTCCTGATCGCAAGTTACGTTGGGCAAACAAATTTTCCCATCTTCATATACCACCGTTTGCGCAACAGTATCCGTTCCATTTACAAGGCTCTGATAATATTCATATCCCTCATCAACTTGCACGTCGAATATCGCGCTTTCCCCGTGATTAACTTCTACGGAAATAGATTTTTGCGCATATTCTTCCCCTTCTCGTACTTTTAACCCATCTACTTCATGAAGCTTTACAATATACGAATAGGCTTGTAATACTAACTTGATCGTTTTGGGGGTTTTGACGTCTCTAACAATAATTTTATTGTCCGTAAATTCTGCCCCGCTATTATTAGAAACGTAATAATACCCTTCGTCGATTTTTATATCAAAATATACGTCCGTGCCTATTTCCGTTTCTTTAATATTTTCCCCAATCACTTGAAAATGCGCGTCTTGTTCTATCATAACCTTGACGGTGTTTTTCTTTTCTTGACACGCTGGAAACATGAAAAAAGAAGTAATTAAAATTATCGTCAATATCACTGATGTTAATCTTGTTATTGTTTTCATAGAAAACCTCCTTTACATTTAACCCATTGTTACTTTCCCTTCGCCAATCAATTTACCTGGCGAATCCCTGCTTGTTTTTTTATTATATCACTTACTTTTTCAATTGTCAATAGAGATTTTGTTTATTTTTTCGACTATGCCACAGAGAATGTTTCATCGGACAGAGCCATTGTCTTTTCATAAATAGGCTCTTTCAACGGTGTCGTCGTAGTGCGATCATCGCAGGTCTTTCGACCTTATATTGATAAGTTTTCTTTTTCTCTCTATGGCGAGTCGATTATCTTTATAATCTCTTCCCATTTTTCATCAGAAATGTCCTTATCTATTGCCTTACGCAGAGCCACCCGCGCAAGGTTTT
>JAFTMD010000108.1 GCA_017452585.1 Clostridia bacterium | reverse complement strand
CTTTGATATTCAAGCTGAGCTTGCAAGCACCCTGCTGGGGAGCGCACCAACCGATACCATGGGTGAAACCGCTGATATCTTTGATTTCTTTCGCATGAATCCACTTGCCTTCTTCAGGAATAGCAGCGTTTTCATGACGAGCGACGCCTGCGCCTTTTGCAACGCAGTACATCTGTTGAACTTCTGACGAAATTGTCATTATGAATTCCTCCAAAAATATATTTTTTTCTTTTTTATCCTATGTTTTTCGTATACCGCACCTGCAAAATACCGCAAAATCCGTTATACCAACTAGTATTATACCATATTATTCCAAAAAATACAAGTATCAAAACGGATTATTTTACAGTTTTTTTTAGAAATTTTAGAAAAAAATATATATTCCCCTTCTCTCCCTTGTTTTTCCTGCATTTCTCACCCCAAAATATGTGCAAAAAAAATAATAATGTTTCACGTGAAGCAAAAAAAATACTTTAAAAAGCGTAGCGAGGAGATTTTTCACCCTCGTTACGCCAAGCAAGTAAATTAATCCAAAAAATCTTCCGCTTTTAAACGTCCCCGAAGCTTTTCAATGGCGTGTTTTTCTATCCGAGATATGTAGGAACGTGAAATTTTCAATAAATTTGCCACTTCGCGTTGGGGCAATGGTATCCCCCCCTTCAAGGCATATCGAAGGCACAAAATCGTGTATTCGCGCTCCGTTAAAATGCGTCGAATTTGCTCGAGTAACTTCTCCCGCTGAAGGGAATGCTCCACTTCCTCAAATACACAGTCTTCCTTTTCAAAAAGCAGATCCATTAGGGTAAGTTCATTGCCGTCCTTATCCATTCCGATGGGATCGGAGAGAGAAAGATTGTTGCGGTGCTTTTTGTTGGCGCGAATCAACATCAAAATCTCGTTTTCAATACACCGCGCCGTATACGTCGAAAGCGTCGTTCCCCGCCCCGATTTGTAAGTGCTGATGGCTTTTATTAAGCCGATACTCCCCACCGAAATCAAATCGTCCGTTTCCGCAGCGCCCGAATATTTTTTGGCAATATGCGCCACCAAACGCATATTGTGCTTTACCAAAATCTCCTTCGCCTCGTTATCCCCTTCTGCAATACGCTGAAGATAGCGTTCCTCATCCTCTTTGGATAAGGGCTTTGGGAAGGAATTTTTTGTGCCAATCGAACCGGTAAAAAATACAATTCTTCCAAGAATCGTCCATAAAAAATCTAAAAACATAACGTTTACCACCTCACTGGGTTATCGTATGCGTTTAGAAGGTTGTACTATGCGTAGAATACGCCAAAGAGAAAAAAAGAGCCGTGTTCTATGTCTGACATAGGTATTATGTCAGACATAAATCCTTTATTTTAAAGGGGCTGCGTGGTATTGTACTTTGTCAGACATAGTTATTATGTTACACATAATACTTTTACTTTGTCTGCATTCTTAATAAAAATCCACTTTTTAATCAAAAAATTTCAAAAAAATAAAAAACACATCCCTAAAAAAGGATGCGTTTAAAAAAGCATTTATGAGTCTGTCTATAAGCCGAGTTCTGTCTTGTACGGTCATTTATCTAGTCTTACCGTCACCGATAAGCTCAAGCGATGTTCACGGTATTCCGTCGGACGGACAGCCCTATTGACGGAAACCCAATCTTGCAGCGAGTGGGGTTTACATGGCATACTGTGTTACCACAATATCGGTGAGCTCTTACCTCGCCTTTCCATCCTTACCGTAAATGGGCAGCTGAAAAATCAGCATTCAAAGGGATACCCTAAGCCATTTGCGGCGGTATATTTCTGTTGCACTGTCCCGGAGGTCACCCTCGCCTGACGTTATCAGGCACCCTGTCCTATGCAGCTCGGACTTTCCTCATGATCTTTCGATCCCGCGACCGTATAACAAACTCATTAAATGCTTTATTATTATAGCACTTTTTTTAAAAAAAAGCACCTATTTTCTTGCTTTTTTTAGAAAAAAATAGTAAAATAATAGGTGATTTTTAATTTAAAAAGCTTTGTTTCACACACAAAGTTTCACAAGAGGGATATTTTATGAAAAAAACTAAGATTATTTGCACAATTGGTCCTACCAGCGAAAATAAAACAACTTTTTCCCGCATGGCGGAAGCTGGTATGGATGTTGTCCGTTTGAATTTTTCCCACGGCACGCATCCTGAGTTTGAAAAACGCATTGCCATGATTAAAGAAGTTCGCGAAGAAAAAGGACTTCCCTTGCCCATTCTTTTGGACACGAAAGGCCCTGAGCTTCGCATTAAGACATTTGAAAATGGAAAAATTACCTTGCAAGAAGGTGACGAGTTCACCTTCACAACCGAAGAAGTAATCGGCAATGAAAGCAGAGTCAGCGTCTCCTATAAGGGCATCTGTGAAGATATGTTGCCCGGAGATAAAATTTTGCTCAACAATGGCATGATGTCTTTCCGTGTTACGAGTGTAGAAGCCCCCAATGTGCATTGTGTTGTAGAAATTGGCGGTGAGCTCTCCAATCGCAAATCCATGTTCTTCCCCGATAAGGAACTTCACATGGAGTTTCTTTCCGAAGCCGATAAAGCCGACCTTCTCTTTGGTATTCAACAAGACGTTGATTTTGTAGCGCTCTCTTTCGTTTCCAAGGCACAGGATGTCATTGATACCAAGAATTTTTTGGCTGAAAATGGCGGAAGCCACATTGACGTTATCGCGAAAATTGAAAACCGCGCCGGCGTCAATAATTTGATAGACATTATGCACGTATGCGACGGGATTATGGTCGCGCGCGGTGATTTGGGGGTGGAAATTCCTTACGAGGAATTGCCCGATATCCAAAAATATATCATCTCTCAATGCCGTATCTACGGAAAACGCGTAATTACCGCAACGGAAATGCTCGAATCCATGATTCACAATCCTCGCCCCACGAGAGCGGAAATTTCCGACGTAGCAAACGCGGTCTACGACGGCACTTCTGCCGTAATGCTTTCGGGAGAAACAGCGGCGGGCATGTATCCCGTTCAATCGGTGGAAGCAATGGCAAAGATCGTTGCCAACGCTGAAAATCACATTGAATATATCCAATCGATTGACAATTTTATCATCAAAAACTCCTCGGAAGCCCTTTCTCACTCGGCTGCGACGCTTGCCAAGGACTTAAACGCCAAAGCTATTGTTGTCTGCACGAGAACGGGTGGTACCGCGCGTATGGTGTCCAGATTCCGCCCCAACATCAACATTATCGGCATCACTACGGACATCCATGCTTATCGTCAGTTGGCGCTCAGCTGGGGTGTTATGCCTGCAATCACAGATGAATATTCCTCGATTGACATTCTCTTCTACTTTGCAAAACAAATCGCCAAAAAGAGTGGTTTAGTCAAGAAAGTTGATACGATTGTCATCACGGGCGGTACTCCCAATGGCAAGAGTGGTAACTCCAACTTAATTAACGTTGAAACCATCTAAAGATTAACTCCCCGATGCATTTGCATCAGGGAGCTTTTTCTTATGTAAACATTTTTCCAATGACAACAATGGCCACTTCCGTAACAATTGGCAAGATGAACAACAAAAAATTGCCTAAAATCAAACTTCCACGCTTGGGATTGCTCTTATTAAACATAGATACGATCATCGTAATCAACGCCAAAAGAGAGATCACTCCGTTTCCGATGCTGCCATAAATCAAAACAATCAACGCCAATGTCAAGCCATACGCAGCAATTTGAACGCCTTCTGCATTGGGATCCATGGCCAAATCTTTTTGATAGGCGTCAACCAAACAATAGACAAGAAATGCATTCCATAAAACATACAAAAGGATACAGATGATTTTCATCCCCTTGTCAAAGCCGTCGAGTTTCGAATTTGTTGTTTTGAGTTGTTTTTTCATAGAAACTACCTCCTAAATCTGATTGTAAACTCTGCACACACAATTATGGCGGGCAAGATTTACTTTGATTGTATTATAACATAAAGAAAGCGTGTTGTCAATAGGTTTGAACAAAAAAAAATTGGAAAAAACGCATGAAAACAGTTGCTTTTTTCATGGAAATAGAGTATAATATATAAGCTATTTGCAGAGATGGCGGAGCGGTTGAACGCGCACGATTCGAAATCGTGTTATGCAGGAATGTATACAAGGGTTCAAATCCCTTTCTCTGCGCCACGAAAAAGGACGGATGTTATCCGTTCTTTTTTCGTGCGCAGGGAAGGTTGGCAGGAAACCTTGCGTTATCAAGGGTTCTTCTATTTGGCAATATAATATTATTTTATTAGTTCAAGTGTTACATTAGCATAACTAGTCAGTGATATCTGCTCGCCATCTTTAATTGTAAAAGTTGCAACTTCCCCATGTTCTTTAAAAGCAATTTCTTGTACTATCTCATTTTCCATCCACCCATCAGAATTGATATAATACTCGTTTTTTTAAATATATACTTTACACCATTTTCCATTGTTTGTAATTTTATATGTGCCAGCAGGCAAAATATATACAATATACTCATCCCCATCTATTATTACTCTCTTACCATATCTTCCCATTTCACCTTCTATCAAATGAATTTTTAAATCAGAGGAATTATTCAAATCTTCATTCTTCACTTCTTGCCTTTCGGGAAACTTAATTGTATCCATTTTATCAATTACAATATTTTTATCTATGATAAAATATACAAGTTCTGCCTCTTCATTTACCAATCTATAATAACAAGTAAATGGAATCTCTCTTTCCATACCAAATGCATTTGATGCTTTCACATTACCTGATACCATATAAATATTCTCCCTTCTTCCATACGACCAATCCCACAAAGGAAATGAAGCAGAAGAAGGATAATTTAGATGCATTTTCACTTTTTCTTCTGATAATACTGCAAGAGAATGCGCAATACTAGTATCTACGATAAAATCTTCTATATTATAAGGCTCAAACCCTTGTTTATAAATATCCGTATCGACACCCAATTTAATATATTGTATACTGGAATCCATATTGGTGTAAAGCTGTAATTCCATCCCCTTGTATATAAATGAAAATCGCTCACCACCTATCCAATCATTAATTTTTTCAAATTCTGTAATCATAGTTGTATAAATGTTTGTTTGTTCACAAGCATTCAAAAAATTATCATGCATCTTGCTATTGTTCATTGTTATACTAATCAAATTTTTCGACGTGTTATTGGCATTATTACATGAAGCACAAAAGATAAAACTTATACACGTAATAATACAAAGTAAAAGAGATAATAGTTTTTTCATAGGTAAACCTCCAATAAAATTTAGTAAAAATAAAAAGTGCGGCAACCGAAGTTACTCGCACCGAAAAATGCAAACTCCGATTGCTGCTACACAAAACCAGATAAATGGAAAATGATCTCAACATACTACCTGTTGGAATTTGCACTTTTACCAAATTCAAAAAGTAGCATGTTTAAAAAAGGGTAAAATATCCCTTCTAAAAAAGAAAAGACCATTCGCCCATATTTTATTTGGTTTTGTGTAGCATAATTAGTATAACACAATTAAATAAGAAAATCAACTTTTTTTGTAATTAAAAGTAAATATTATAAATAAAATTCCGCCCACACATAAAAAACAGCGGAAAACCGCTGTTTTTTACTTATTCTTCCTCGCTTTTTAACAATGTGATCTGCATCTTTTTGATACAGTGAGATTGCACTTTCAATACTTTGCATGTAAAGGTGTTCGTTTCAATTTCAAAATGTTCGCCGTCGTTGGGAAGCTCGCCGTGCAAATTAACCAAATATCCACCAAAAGTTTCAAAATCTTGCTCCTCTTCTACGGATATGGGCAAATTCAACGTCTCTATTACCTCATCAAAAGGCGCAATCCCCGTAATTTCCCAAGTATTCTCCCCCGTCTTTTTGATTGTGTATTCAGGCGCTTCATTCTTATCGTTTAAATCGCCTACCAACAGCTCAATCAAGTCGTGCAAGGTAACAATACCGCTCATTCCGCCATACTCGTCAATGACGATAGCAAAATATTCGCGAGAGGTTTGCATATTGCGGAAGGCCGTATTTGCCGTTACTGTTTCCGCCACAAAATTGGTCGGATGCACCGCCTTTTTCATCACTTCCTCTCTCGTTTTCGTCTCTAAACGGAAATATTCTTTTGTGTTGAGAACCCCTAAAATTTCATCATAAGTTTCCCCGCAAACGGGATAATAAGTATGCCCTGTCTTTTTGATCTTTTCCGCCCATTCTTCATCCGTTTCTTCTTGGAAAAGAATGTCTGTATCCAAGCGATGGGTGCAAATTTCGCCAACCGTTTGCTCTTTAAAATCAAAGATGTTTTTAATCAGTTCGCTTTCCGTATCTTGAATAGTCCCCTGCTCGTTTCCCGCTTCCGCCATCATGAGGATTTCCTCTTCGGTGACAATTTCGTCCTCTTCGTTGGGATTAACGCCGAGAAGTTTTAAAATCCCGTTTGTCGAAAGGGTTAAAAGAGCCACGATCGGGGCAAAAATTTTGGAAATTATCGTCAAAAATCTAGCGAGGGAAAGCGCAATTTTTTCCGAGTTTTTCAACGCCAAACGCTTGGGAATTAACTCTCCAAACACGATATTGAAATAGGCTAAAATCAGGGTGATTAATACAACGCAAACGGATTTGATAACCGCGGGCGCGATAGGCAACCCGCTCTCCACCAAGAATACTACCAATGGCTCCGCAAAGGTATCCGCCGCAAAAGCGCTCCCTAAAAATCCCGCCAAGGTGATGGCTACCTGAATAGTAGAAAGAAATTTTGAGGAATTGCTGGTCATTTTTAAGAGTTTTTCCGCGCGCTTATCCCCTTTTTCCGCCATGTGCGCGAGTTTAGTTTCATTGATAGAAACCACGGCAATTTCTGCGCTGGCGCAAATTGCATTAATTGCGATTAGTATAATCTGTAAAATTAGGACACCAATCATTGTTTTGTTTTTTACTTTTACTCCATTGTAAGTTTATTTTCTTTTTATAAAAAGAATGATATTATTGTATCATATTCCCCTAAGAATATCAACAAAAAACAGGGCTATTTATTAAAAAAGATATTCGCAGAGAACCAGCGAATATCTTTTTTATTGTTCCTTTTAGAAAGGCAACATGACCATCAAGTTACACGAGATAACAATCAGCGCCAATGCAAACGGATAAGTTGCTGCATACGCAGACGCAACGTCGTCCGTTCCTGCCGTAGAAATCAACGCGCCAAGCGCAGGCGTCGAAGTCATACCACCCGTGATCGAACCCAAGTTGTTGAAAATGGACAGCTTGAATACATATTTACCCAATACAAAGCCCAATACCATAGGAACCGTTGCCATGATGACGCCATAGAGAATATAAATCCAGCTGAACGCCTCCAAGAATTTGATACCACCGGGAATCCCTGCCCCTACCAAGAAGAGCGCAAGACCAAGTTCTTGGAAGAATTTCAACGTCTCTTTGGAAACTTTCATGTCCAATTTACCAAATCTGCCAAAGTGGCCAACGATTAACCCTGCAACCAGCGTACCGCCACTGGAACCAAGGCTGAAAAAGCCAATTTCAATCGAGCCGATTATAATCCCCAAAAAGATGGTGATGAAGAAAGGGAAAAAGCCGAATTTTTCCATTTGGAAAAGTTTTTCGTCACTCTCTTTAATCTCTAACTTATTTGCAGAAACAAAGTGTTCTCTTTCCTTTTCGATGTCCACCTTCAAAAAACGAGGCATTAATTGCACGAACAAGACAACGCCCAGCACCCCATAAATATACGCCAATCCGTAACCTGTACTGATGTTTGCTTGATGAAGTTCTGCCAGATCCCCCCAGACTTTTCCTGCCGCTTCCCCTGCCGCGGAGAATGCAGGCGTTGAAGTTAACGAACCTGCCAATAAGCCGGTTGCAATATCCATATCCATATTGGGATCTATCCATGCCAACAAAATCGTTGTACCAACGCCGACCAAAACGATTACGATACCCATGAGAATATAGGCGATCATACTCTTATTCATTGAACGGAAAAATTTGGGGCCTGCAATCAAGCCAACCGACGTTACAAATAACAGTGTGCCGATACTCTGAACGGTTTTGTAAACCTTCTGCGTGCTATCTCCAAAAAACTCAATCGTTTCTCCCCCTACCGTAAACGAGGGAACGAAAGAGAACACAACGCCTGCCAAAATGGCAACCAACAGCACCCCTGCCGTACCTAAAGAAATACCTTTAATTTTAATGCCACCAATGGCATAGCCTACCGACATAATTACAAAAACAATAAACAATGGCGAGATCATTGAATGTAATACGCCACCTAAATACTCCATAATTCTATACCTCCATAAAACATTCAAAACGCACAAAGCGTACTTCGTGCGTTTTGTTTGTCTTGTTTGTTTATTTATTTTATTTGTTTAGGCGCTGTCGAATTTAGCGTTTGATTAGTGGATACCATATTTTGCCGTATTTTGTAAGCAAAAATCAAACGAGAAGTGGGACAGAGACCTCTTTATTTAGTTTGCTTTTCTTCTGTAATCGGGAAGGAGCTTCGGAGAGCATACATCCGATTGAATGCCTGCTTCTTCCAATTCTTTCTCAAATTCTGCTACGTGCGCAAGCGTCAATTCTTTCAATTCAACGTGCTTACACTTTTCCCCTGCCTGTTGACCAGCGTTTCTACCGAATACGATAATATCCAGGAGGGAGTTCCCCATCAGACGGTTGGTGCCGTGAATACCACCGACGGCTTCCCCTGCAACGTACAAATTTTCAATGCAAGTCATACCGTTTGCGCTGATGTCCAAACCACCGTTTTGATAGTGTAACGTGGGATAAATCAAGATGGGTTCTTTACGAATGTCAATGCCATACTTGCCAAACATACGAAGCATTGCGGGAATACGTTTTTCAATGGTGCCTTCCCCATTCAAAATGTCAATGAGTGGCGTATCCAACCATACCCCTTCACCGTCCGTTGTCTTGACGCCCTTGCCGTTTTGACGACATTCTCTGATAATTGAGGAAGCCGTAACGTCACGCGTTTCCAACGAGTATACAAACGCTTCACCGTCTTTATTGACAAGCTGAGCGCCCAAGGAACGCACTTTTTCGGTTACGAGCGCGCCATAGATCTGCGTGGGTTCCGCTGCGCCCGTAGGATGATACTGGAGGGTTTCAGGATAGAGAAGCTTTGCGCCTGCTCTGTAACCAAGCACCAAACCATCTGCCGTTGCGCCATAGTGGTTGGATGTGGGGAAACCTTGATAATGCAATCTGCCTGCGCCACCCGTTGCAATGACAACCGTCTTTGCTCTAGCGATCAAAATTTCCTTCGTTTCCATATTCATCAAAACTGCGCCGGCAACTTTGCCTTCCGTGTCTTTGATGAGTTCGATAGCGGAGGTAAAATCAACCACCGTAATACCACGATTGAATACTTCATCACGCAAAGTACGCATGATTTCCGAACCGGAATAGTCACGACAAGCGTGCATTCTCTTGCGCGAAGTACCACCGCCGTGGGTTGTTACCATCGTACCGTCAGGTTCTTTGTCGAACATGACACCCAAATTATTCAACCACAAAATTGCTTCGGGGGCTTCGTTGACGAGCTTATACAAAAGTTCGGGTTTATTTTTGAAATGTCCACCACCGAGCGCATCCAAATAGTGGGTTGCAGGGCTGTCGTTGGGTTTATCTGCTGCCTGAATACCACCTTCAGCCATGGCGGTGTTTGCGTCACCCAAACGAAGTTTGGTGGCAATCATAACGTTTGCGCCACGTTCGTGCGCTTCGATAGCAGCCGAAGAACCAGCGCCACCGCCACCGATAACGAGTACGTCTACGTCATAATCAATTTTGGAAAGGTCGATATCCATGCCTGCAATACGGGAATGCCCCTGCAAGAGCGCTGCAAGTTCGTGTAAAACCTTGCCACCTTTATTTTTACCAACTTTCAATTCTTCATACGCAGAAGTGATATAGTCAGGGTGAAAGGACGCCAATACTTGATCCTTTTCCTCAGCGCTCATGCGCGCGTGTAAATTTTCAATACGAGAAGCACGGGACGCTTCGACTTTTTTCATAGAGTCAAGTTGTTCTTGTGTATAATGATACATATCCGTTCTCCTTATTTCTCGATTTCTCTATGGTTATAGAGATTTTTCTGTTCTTCCAAGGGCGTGTTCATAATGGCTTCCAACGCCGCCTTGCAATCCCCTGCGTCAATTTCTGCAACTCGATTTGCAAGATGTTCGGTTTTGGGCGCCAAATATTTCCCCGTCAAACGGCGCGCAAGAAGCGCCACCTGAGGATGGGAAATGCCTGCAGGGCAACGGGAAGAACAAACGCCGCACATAACGCAGTCGAAGCTTTCTTCTGCGCATTTTTCATATTCACCGCGCTGTGCGTAGGCGATATACTGCATAACATTGAGTTCCTGCGTACAAGCCTTGGTGCAAGCGTTGCAACCAATACACGAATAAATTTCGGGATAGAGTTGCATCATGATCTGCTGTGTGGGTTTGATTTCATTGATGTCATACACTTTCTTCACGAGAGGGAAGAAAGGAAGGGTTGCCACATACATGCCCTCTTCCACCTGTTGCTGACAAGCAAGACAGGTTTTGAGTTCCTGTTGACCGTGAATACGATAGATGGTTGCGCACGCGCCACAGAAACCGTTTCTGCAACCACAACCACGCACAAGCTGATAGCCTGCGTATTCCATTGCCTTCATAATCGTCAAGCTTTCCGGCACTTGATAGCGTTTACCGAAAAGATATACGTTTACCATTTTTTCCATTTGTTTCTCTCCTTAATACTCATCGGGAAGTTCGTCCAATTCGGTCATACGGAATACAGGGCCGTCCTTGCAGACAAACTTGTCGCCAACGTTGCATCTACCACACTTGCCAACACCGCATTTCATGCGAAGTTCCAGCGTCGTATACACACGAGATTTGTCGAAACCGAGCTCTAAAAGCCCTGCCAAAGTGAATTTAATCATAATGGGAGGCCCACACAAAACTGCCGTCATGTTGGGATCGAGCCCTAATTCTTTCACGTAAGCGGGAACAAAACCTACATTGCCATCCCAGCCTTCCTGAGGACGGTCAATCGTCAAATATACTTCCGTGTTGGGTTCATTCATCCACTCTGTCTTAATTTCTTCAATATCTACAAGATCGTCCTTGCTTCTTGCGCCGTAAACAATGACCACTTTGCCATAGTTTTCACGATAATGACGAACATAGTTAATAACACTTCTCAAAGGCGCCAAACCAATACCGCCGGCGATAAAGAGCAAATCCTTGCCTTTGAAATCTTCCTCAACGGGGAAGTTTCTGCCATAAGGGCCACGAACGGTAACCTGTGCGCCCACTTCCAATGCGTGCAAAACTTCCGTTACGCAACCACATTTTTTAATGGAGAATTCCATATACGCTTCATTGGTAGGCGAGGACGTAATGGAGAACATACATTCCCCAACGCCGGGCACAGATACCATGGCGCACTGGCCGGGCATATGCTGGAAAAGTTTCTTGCCGTCCGTACCAACCACACGGAAGGTTTTTACGTCAGGCGTATCTTTACGAATATCGGTGATGACACCTACTTTCGGAATGAGCGTTTCATTAGTCATTTTTCTTACCTCCCAAGGTTTTGATTACTTTGACAATATTCAAGCGTTGCGGGCATTTGTTGACACAACGGCCACAACCTACGCAGGAATACAATCCATCGTTCTGCGAAGGATAATAAACGAGCTTATGCATAAATCTCTGACGGAAACGTTGCATCTGCGTGGTACGGCTGTTGCCATGCGCCATCAACGTAAAGTCAGAATACATACAGGAGTCCCAACAACGATAACGGACAACCCCTTCATTCGTTTTAAAATCACGAATGTCAAAGCATTGACAGGTGGGACATACGAAGGTGCAAGTGCCACAACCAAGGCAAGCTTCGCTCATTTCTTCCCAAGCGGAATCATTGAAAAGTTCGTTTAAGTTTTCAGGGGTAAATCTCGACAAATCCAAATTGGAGAAGGGCAATTTTTCGAGGATTGCCGTTGTCTTTTCCTGTTGAGCAGCCACTTCTGCCTCTCCGCCTTCCTGCAAGAGCGCGGAAACCACTGCCGTCAAGCTTTCCCCTTTTTCGGTGTTTGCCTGCCAATAGAGATATGCTTCGTCAATCCATGTGGTAACGTCACCCATGGGGTTTGTCGCGTCGATACCAAACGCCTTACAGAAACAGCTTTCTTCCGGCTTGGAACAAGCGAGCGTTACGATTGTCGTCGCTTCCCTTCTCGACTGATAATAGGTGTCAACGGGATCAGCAAGGAACACTTTATCAAGCACTTCGATTGCTTTATAATCGCAAGCCTTTACACCAAAGAGTACGGTGGGCGTCTTTTCGCCACGCACGTCAATGATTTCAATATTCTTGCCTTCCGTCTTGAATTTCATCATATTTTCGCTCTGCGGGAAGAACATATCCTTGGGAGATTTCACCGTCTTTAACGTTTCCAAGGAAACCTCTACCCCTTCTGCCCAAGCGCCATAGTTCACTTCCCCTGCTTTTTTCAAGGGAAGCACCAAAGCCTGCGCTTCAGCGATTGCTGCATAGAGCTCATTCAATCTTTCTTTTGCAATTTTTAACATTATTTAGCCTCCCCATTAAAAACGTCGTTCGGTTCGGTGTCCTCTTCCGTATAGGAAGTGAGGGGGGTTTTGCCTTCCGTCGTTTCCCCTGCCTGGAATTCTCCATACAACGTGTCGATATCCTTGATGAACTTTCTGTTCAAGAGATGCAAGGGAATGTTTTGAGGGCAAACACGAGAACATTCGCCACAGTCGGTACAACGGCCTGCCACGTGGAAGGCTCGGATAATGTGGAACATCTGCTCTTCAAATTCGGAATCGTTTGCCTTTGCAGAGATCCCCGATGCGGGGTTATCGAACACGCACTTTATACAAGAACAAGCCGGGCATACGTTGCGACAAGCGTTGCAACGGATACATTTGGAAAGCTGTTCTTTCCAGAATGCAAATCTTTCCGCTTCCGTCATAGCTTCCAACGCTTCTACTTCCGCCAAACGATTGACATCCTTGGGCTGTCTTTCGTGTAAAATAATTTCTTCATCCTTTGCCTGATGGGTTTTATTGCAGGTTTCGCACTTGACGAGAAGCACTTCGGATTTTTCCATCTCCTGATCGCCATACAGAGTATGTACGGTAACTTTTTCGTCCTGCACATCTACCCCTTCGATCATAGAAGCGCCCTTTGCCTTCATCTTCTCAACGTCAAGCTTGCCAAGACATTCTACGGCAATTACGTACATATTTTCACGCTTAATTCTGTGTTCTTTGACGAGTTGATTAAAGCTGTACGTATCGCAAGGCTTTAAGAATACTGCAGTCTTTCCCTCCTTCTTGCTCATTTGAATGAGATATTTGGAAAGGTTTGCGCCACAGAACCAATCGTAGACGAAATCATTTAATTCCTCTACGGTTTCAAAGGATGCGGGAGAGGGGTCATGACAAAAATCCCCCTTCTTCCAACCAATCACGCGCGCCACTTCTCCACTTGTAAGAAGTTCTTTTGCGCGTTCTAACATTTTCAATTCAACTTCTTTCATCTTATTCGCCCTCCTTCACTCTGAGGTCGGTAAGACGTTTGTTCTCACCGAGGTCGGTAATCGTTTTTACAAAATCATTCATAACGGCGGAGAAACGAGCCCCTTCTGCTGCGGAAACCCATTCTACACGGGTACGTTCCTTTTCAATACCCATATAATTGAGCATACTGAACAACAAAGCCATTCTTCTTCTCGTGTAATAGTTACCCGTAACGTAGTGACAATCCCCGGGATGACAACCGCAAAGGATTACGCCG
>JAFTMD010000107.1 GCA_017452585.1 Clostridia bacterium | reverse complement strand
CTACATTCTTATAAAGGTTGTCGCCAATACGTTCGCTGTGGCCCATTTTACCGAACACTCTGCCATCGGGTGAAGTGATCCCCTCAATCGCCCACATGGAGCCATTGGGATTAAACGGGGATACCATGGTCGCGTTTCCTTGCAGATCGGCATATTGCGTGGCAATTTGGCCGTTCGCTTTCATGCTCTCAAGCGCTGAAATGGGCGCGACGATTTTCCCTTCGCCGTGAGAAACGGGAACCTTATACACTTCCCCCACTTTGCAGGCGAAAAGCCAAGGGGAAAGGTTGGACGCCACGCGCAAATCAACCATCGTCGAAACATGACGAGAAATGTTATTAAACGTGAGCGTAGGCGACGTTTCTGTCATCTCCTGAATATGCCCATAGGGAACCAAACCGAGCTTGATGAGCGCCTGGAAACCGTTGCAGATACCCAAAATTAACCCGTCGCGTTGCGCCAAAAGCTTTTCAACCGCCTCGGCAATATACGGATTTCTGAACGTTGTCGCGATAAATTTACCACTGCCGTCTGGTTCGTCACCGCCGGAAAATCCGCCGGGGAATGCGATTATATTCGCCTTTTCAATGCCTTTTTGAATGGCAAGCACGCTTTCTTCAATATCCTGCGGCGTACGGTTGCGCACGACAACCGTCTCTACCTCAGCACCTGCCAAGAGGAATTTTCGAGCTGTGTCAAGTTCGCAATTCGTGCCGGGGAATGCGGGAATAAATACCCTCGGTTTAGCCGTCTTTGTTGCAATGTTGACATACTTTGCGCCTGCCGTATAATCACACGCCATGGGCGAGCCTTCCGCCTGCGCCGTCGTTGCGAAAACGCTTTCCAAAGGCGTCATATACGCTTCGTTTGCAGAATCGATCGACACGGCTTGTTGATCGCAAATAAATACGTCACCGCATACCTGCCCTACCTCTTTGCGTAAAATTGCCACATCAAACAATGCTTCTTCCTGCAGGGAAATGACCAAATCGCCATACCCCTCCGAATACAATTCGGAAGCGGACATCGTGAAGTTTACCCCCACCGAATTGCCCAGCGCAGACTTGATAACGGCCGCGCCTACGCCACCATTTTCTACAACGGTTGCGAAGGTGATGTTGCCATTTTCAATGTTTTTATGCACTTCCTCATACACCTTTTTCAAGGCCATAAAATCGGGAACACCGTATGCATCTTTAGGCACGGGAATATGATATAATTTCTCCCCTCCCTGCAAGACGTTGGTGATGAGTTTGCTTGCCTTTGCAGGCGCGAGCGCGAAAGAAATAAGTGTGGGTGGAACGTGAATGCTTTCAAAAGTACCACTCATGGAATCCTTACCGCCGATAGCGCCAAGCTCCAAGCCCATTTGCGCGTAGAGCGCGCCCAACAGAGCAGACGTGGGAACACCCCAAACGGTGGCTTCTCCTGTCATTCTCTGGAAAAATTCTTGTAATGTCAAGCGAATATCCTTATAATTAGCGCCGGTTGCCGCCACTTTAGAAACGGAAGCAACAATGGAATAAATAGCGCCAAGGAAGGGGCTGGTTTCCATCAAATAGGGAGAATAGCCATACGCCGACACGGTGCAGACATCCGTTTCGCCCCCGCAAATTTTTGCCGCCATCGCAATGGCAGGAGTGCGCCCAGTTTTTCCGCCCCAAGGCATATATACCGTTCTTGCGCCAATGGTCGAGTCGAAAGTTTCCGACAAGCCTTTCTTTGCGCAAACGTTCAAATCGGACAATACTTTCCCCGTTTCTTCCACGAAAGAGCACTCCGTCTTTTTCGCGAACCATGTGCTGACACCGTCCGTAATTTCCACGTTCGCCGTTTGTTTTACGCCGTTGGTGTTCAAAAATTCACGGGAAATATCTACGATTGTTTCCCCTTTCAAGAACATCTTCATTCTGCCCGTATCCGTCACAACAGCGACGGGAGTTGCGGTCAGATTTTCCGCTGCGGCAAGCGCGCTGAACGCTTCTACGTCCTTGGCGTCAACAACCACTGCCATACGTTCTTGCGATTCGGAAATGGCAAGCTCGGTGCCATTTAAGCCTTCATACTTTTTAGGCACTTTATCCAAATCAATATCCAAGCCGTCGGCAAGTTCCCCAATGGCAACGGATACACCGCCTGCGCCAAAATCGTTACATTTTTTGATCTTTCTCGTCGCTTCTTTATTGAGGAAAAGACGTTGAAGTTTACGTTCGGTCAATGCATTCCCTTTCTGCACCTCTGCGCCACAGGTTTCCACTGACTTTACGTCGTGCGCTTTAGAAGAGCCCGTTGCGCCACCGCAACCATCTCGACCCGTTTCCCCGCCAAGAAGCAAGATAACGTCGCCTGCTTTGGGCGCTTCGCGATAAACCATTTCTTTTCTTGCGCCACCGACAACAAAGCCCGTTTCCAAACGTTTCGCCTTATAGCCTTCATGATAAACTTCGTCGACGATCCCCGTTGCCAAACCAATTTGGTTACCGTAGGAAGAGAACCCCGACGCTGCGCGCTGGGTAATAACGCGTTGAGGAAGTTTCCCTTTCAGCGTATCTTCCAAACTTTCCCTGGGATCGGATGCGCCTGTGATACGCATTGCCTGATAAACGTAAGTACGTCCGCTTAAGGGATCGCGGATCGCTCCGCCAAGACAGGTTGCCGCGCCACCGAAGGGTTCGATTTCCGTGGGATGATTGTGGGTTTCATTTTTGAACATAACCAAATAATCTTCCACCTTCCCATCAATTTCCGCCTGGATTTGAATGGAGCAAGCGTTGATTTCGTCAGAAATGTCTAAATTATCAAGTTTTCCATCTTTTTTAAGCTTTTTAGCGGCAATCGTTGCCAAATCCATCAAGCATGGATATTTATCGGGGCGCTTGCCATTGAGTTCTTCAAACAATTCGGTATACAAATGGTACGCCTTTTCAATGGCAGGATTGGGAGAGGTGATTTTCATCTCCGTAAATTCAGTGGCAAAGGTCGTATGACGGCAATGATCCGACCAATAGGTGTCGATTACCTTCAATTCGGTTTCCGTCGGATTGCGTTGCTCCTTTTTTAAATAGTCGCGCACAAAGATTAAATCGAGAACGCTCATCGCAAAGCCGACCTCTTTATGATAGGCCTGGATTTCCTCGTCCGATTTTGCAATAAATCCTTTCAAAACCTGCACGGGCGCACCTTCAATGCGTTCACGCACGAGCGTGGTCGGTTTTTCGAAGCCAACTTCCTCGCTTTCAACAGGGTTGATGATATGTTTTTTGATAGCGGAAAGTTCTGCTTCCGTCACCCCTTTCATCATATATACGCGCGCGCATTTGATAAGGGGACGCGCTTTTCTCGTCAAAAGCTGTACGCACTGCGCTGCGCTGTCCGCGCGCTGATCGTACTGTCCCGTCAAATAACTGACTGCAAACGCCTTATAATTTTCGGGGATTTCCAAGTCTTCCAAATAGACAAAATCTACTGGCGGTTCGGAAAAGACGGTACCCATGGCTGCGTTGAGTTCTTCTTTCGTCAATCCTTCCACGTCATAACGAAGAACAATTCGCAAATCCTCCACATCAATTCCAAGCAATGCTTGTATATCTTTTGCCTCGCGTTTTGCCTGTACGTTATCTTCCTTTTCTACAAAAATTCTGTAAATCATAGCCCTCGTTCCTTATTTTACTCTTTGGTAATTTCTTGATATTTTATGCCGATATCTTTACGATAGTACATTCCGTCAAAATGAATTTTTTTCGCGTTGGCGTAGGCCTTTTCTCTTGCTTCGTTAAGTGTTGCGCCTTTTGCAACGACCCCCAGCACTCTGCCCCCGCTCGTTACCAGTTTGCCTTCTTTTTTTGCCGTTCCGGCATGGTATAATTGAATTCCCTCGTCCAAAGTGCCAATCGTAATTTCCTTCCCCTTCTCGTAAGCTTCAGGATAACCACCGCTGGCAAGAACCAAGCAAACACACGCGCCGTCTTCCCACTCAATCTGTACATCCGCCAAGCGTTCATCGACGATGGCTTCCATAATTTCTAATAAATCCGTTTTGAGCATAGGCAGAATAACCTGCGTTTCGGGATCACCAAAACGAGCGTTGTATTCAATGACTTTATACCCCTCATTCGTCTTCATCAAACCGAAATATAAAACGCCCTTGAAGGTGCGGTTTTCTGCGTTCATCGCAGACATGGTAGGCACCATTATCTTTTCCATGACTTCTTTTGCGGAGTTTTCACCAAAGAAAGTTGCAGGCGAGAAAGTCCCCATGCCCCCGGTATTCAGTCCTTCATCATTATCCTTTGCACGCTTGTGATCGCAACTGGTAATCATGGGAACAATCGTCTTTCCGTCGGTAAACGCAAGACAGGACACTTCGGGCCCTTCCAAAAATTCTTCAATGACGATCGTATTTCCGGCTGAACCGAATTTCTGATTTAACATCATTTCCTTGACGCCAAGGCGCGCCTCCTCTCTCGTCTTACAGATGAGCACTCCCTTACCGAGCGCCAATCCATCCGCCTTTAAAACGACGGGAATAGGACACGTTTCCACAAAGGCAGATGCTTCTTCATAGGAGGAAAAGGTTTCGTAGGTTGCCGTGGGAATGTTGTATTTTTTCATAAGAGCCTTGGAGAAGGCTTTGCTGGATTCAATGATAGCCGCCCTTTGACAAGGCCCAAACGCACGATGACCGCGCGCCTCCAATTCGTCCACCAAACCAAGCGCCAAAGGATCGTCAGGCGTTACCACCGTGAAGTGAATATCTCCTTTCGCATCCACCCAATCGCCCACTGCTTTCACGTCGCAATAATCAACATTGACAAGTTCAGCAAGTTCGGCAATACCCGCGTTGCCCTTCATGGCATAAATTTTATCTACCTTAGGAGACTTTGCAAGCGCCGTAATTACGGCATGTTCTCTGCCCCCATTTCCAATCACCAAAACGTTCATTTTCTTTCTCCAAAAATCCACATTTTATTGTTCAACGCATACCTGCCTACCCTCTTTGCGAATTTTTCCTTCACAAAGAAGCTTGACACATTCTGGGAGCATGGTATGCTCCACCTCTAAAATTCGAGCCTGTAATGCCTCGGGGGTATCTCCAAAAAGCACGGGAACAGCGCGTTGCATAATGATCGCACCTCCGTCCACGTCCGCTGAAACAAAATGGACAGTTGCGCCACTCACCTTTACCCCGTATTCAATTGCAGAACGATGCACACGCAACCCATAATACCCCATTCCACAAAAAGCAGGAATGAGGGAAGGATGAATGTTGATAATTCGATCCTCAAATTGATTAATGAAAGAGGCGGGAACAACCAACAGCCAACCGGCAAGGACGATATACGAAATATTTGCCTTTTTCAACGTGTCGGCAACACGCGCGTAAAACATCTCTTTGCTTTCCGTTCCCTTATCAAAAACCAGCACTTCTATGCCGTGTTTCTTGGCGCGCTCAATCGCGCCAATTTCCGCTTTCGAGGCCACCAGGTATTTGATGACACAGAAATTTTCCCGTTCGTTGGCATCAATAATCGACTGAAAATCAGTTCCTCCGCCCGATGCAAAAACAGCTATATTTTTCATACTTTTTCCTTATTTTAAAATGACACCCTTGCCCGCAACAATTTGACCAACGCGAACAACTTCTTCCCCCGTCGAGCGGAGCGCCGTCATCGCTTTCTCTACGTTTTCAGGAGCAACGCAGACCATCATGCCAATCCCCATGTTAAAGGTGTTGTAGATCTGTTCGTCGCTGAGCCCTGCACGCTTTTGCATGACTTTGAATACGGGAGGCACGTCATAGGCGTGCGTATCAATTTCCGCAGCCGTTCCTTCAGGCAAAATTCTGGGAATATTTTCGATAAATCCCCCACCCGTGATGTGAGCAATCCCCTTCACTTCCATCTGCTCAATCAAGGAAAGAATACTATTGACGTAAATTCTCGTCGGTTTCAACAAGACTTCCGCAGGCGTTGCGCCAAGTTCTTCATCATACGTTTCAAGAGCTGCTTTATCACTGTCGCCAAAGAGTTTTCTTACCAAAGAATAGCCGTTGGAATGTACGCCCGTCGATTTTAAACCAATCAAAACGTCGCCCGGCTGAATATTTTTGCCATTGATAACCTTCTTTTTATCGACAATCCCTACGGCAAAACCGGCAAGGTCATACTCGCCATCGGGGTAAAAACCGGGCATCTCTGCCGTTTCCCCACCGATAAGGGCGCAACCTGCCATTCGACAACCTTCAGCAATCCCTTTCACCACTTCGGCTTCCGATTCGGGATAGAGTCTGCCACACGCATAATAATCGAGGAAAAATAAAGGTTTTGCCCCTTGACAAACGATATCGTTGACGCACATTGCCACGGCATCAATCCCAATGGTGTCGTGTTTTTCAAGCAAAAAGGCATACTTGAGCTTTGTACCAACGCCATCCGTCCCTGCAACCAAAACGGGTTCTTCCAATTTCTCTCCTGCAATCGAGAAAAATCCGCCAAAGGAACCCAAATCCCCGATGACATTGTCGTTATAAGTAGATTTTACATGTTTCTTCATGAGTTCAACGGCCTTGTAACCTCTCGTTACGTCTACACCGCTATCCTTGTAGGAAATTGCCATTTTCTTTTTCTCCTATTATGTATTGTTGTGAATTTTCTTGTCGTATTTATTATTGACCGGTTGGGGAATTTCCGTGGGATAATTCCCATCAAAGCAAGCGGCGCAATACCCCTTACAAGTACCCGACGCGCCCAATTGATAGACGTCTGCCAGTGGCAAAAAGCCAACGGAATCCGCCCCGAAAATGCTTGCCATTTCTTGTGGTGTGTATTTGCAAGCAATCAATTCGTCCCTAGAACCGATATCCGTACCGTAGTAGCAGGGATTTTTAAATTCAGGCGCCGTAGACAATACGTGAATCTCCTTCGCGCCTGCCTCTCTCAAGAGTTTTACAACACACGCCATCGTCGTGCCACGCACAATGGAATCGTCCACGAGAATCACTCGTTTCCCCTTCACCGTTTCAGGAACGGGGTTGAGTTTAATTTTTACCTTATCCTCACGCACATTCTGTCCGGGATCAATGAAGGTTCTGCCGATATATTTGTTTTTAATAAGCCCCAAGCCATAGGGAATTCCCGACGCCTCTGCATAGCCAATCGCCGCGTCGATGCCTGAATCGGGCGCACCGATAACGACGTCTGCTTGAATAGGGTGCGCCTTTGCCAACATAGCGCCAGCGCGTTTTCTCACCAAATGCACCGAACAATTTTCAATCACCGAATCAGGACGCGCCGTATAAAGATATTCAAATACGCACAGCTTTTCCTGGCATTTATTACAATAGTCACGCAGAGAACACATCTCCTGCCCTTTTTTGAAAACTACAATTTCCCCGGGTTCAAGGTCGCGCACCAACGTTGCTCCCACTGAATTAAGAGCGCATGTTTCGCTGGAAAGCACGTACTCTCCGTCCTGTCGTTTTCCCAAGGAAATGGGTTTCATCCCCTGCGGATCGCGGAAGGCAATCATCTTCTGTGGTGACATGACAATGATTGCAAATGCGCCTCGTAAACGTCCGACCGCTTTCGTCACCGCTTCTTCAATGGAGGAGGAGCGAATACGCTCTCGAATAATTACAGCAGAAATAATCTCCGCGTCGTTGCCCGTATGGAAAATAGAGCCCTCCATTTCCATCTCATTTTTTAATTCCGCGCTGTTGACAAGCCTTCCGTCAATAGCAATCGCCAATTTTCCCTTGCTGTGATTGATCAAAATGGGTTCGGCATTGATGCGATCCTTCGTCGTCATCGTGCCATATCGAACGTTGCCAAGCGCCATTTGTCCAAGCCCCAGATTGGTCAAAACGCGATCGGAAAAAACTTCGTTTACCAAGCCGGAATCTTTATATGCATGGAATATTCCATCGTCGTTGACGACAATCCCACAGCTCGCTTGGCCACGGTGTTGCAACGCATACAACCCATAGTAGACACTTAAACCGACGTTTGCCGTCTCCGTGCCAAAAATTCCAAACACCGCCATGGATTATGCCCCCATCAAACGTCTCATCATTTCTTGATAGGCGTCCTCAACCCCACCGAGGTCACGACGGAAACGATCCTTATCCAATTTTTCACCCGTTGTCGAATCCCAGAAACGGCAGGTGTCGGGCGAAATTTCATCCGCCAAAACAATTTCTCCATCTGTCGTCTTACCAAATTCAATCTTAAAATCCACCAAGGTAACGTTGAGCTTTGCAAAGTATGCCTTCAACACTTCGTTCACCTTGAATGCCATCGCCTTAACGAGCGCAATTTCCTCTTTGGTTGCAATCCCCAATGCCAATGCGTGGTATTCATTCAAAAGCGGATCACCCAAATCGTCGTTTTTATAGGAGAACTCAATCGTGGGTTCTGCAAAAACAATCCCTTCCGCTACGCCGTAATGCTTTGCAAACGAACCAGCCGAAATGTTGCGGATAATGACTTCTAACGGAAGAATCTTAACGCGCTTTACCAACGTTTCACGATCGGAATGTTCTTCCACGAAATGCGTTTTTACACCTTCCTTTTCCAAAATCTGCATGAGAAAGTTGCTCATCTTGTTGTTGATGACGCCCTTGCCTGTAATCGTACCCTTTTTAAGACCGTTAAATGCCGTTGCGTCATCTTTATAAGATACAATTACAAAATTCGGATCGTCCGTTGCGTATACGCGTTTTGCTTTTCCTTCGTACATCTGTTCTTTCTTTTCCATGATTTTTTTCTCCTATATTTTATTTTTTTATCAAACTCAAACGAGCATTTTATCAAACCAATTCTTGCAACGCTTCGTCGTCCGCGTTGATTTTCGCACGCATAGCCACTTTGTATTCCGCAAGCTGACGCGCAATCTCCGCATACTTAATCGACAGCATCTGAAGAGCCAAAAGCCCCGCATTTTCCCCGGCATTTACCCCAACCGTCGCCACGGGAATCCCCGCAGGCATTTGCACGATGGATAAAAGACTGTCCAAGCCACCCATCATATCCGTCTTGACGGGCAAACCAATCACAGGCAACGTCGTAAACGCCGCAATCACGCCACCTAAATGCGCCGCTTTGCCCGCCGCGCAAATGATAACTTCCACCCCGCGTTCTTTCGCCGTTTCTGCGTATTCATGCGCCTCGTTGGGCGTTCTGTGCGCGGAAATTACACGCACCTCCACTTCCACGCCAAATGTTTTCAACACCTTCACCGCAGGTTTCACCACGTCAAAATCCGACTTACTGCCCATTAAAATGCCAACTTTCATATATTCACCTAGTAAAATGAAGAAGGAGTGCAATAAGGCGCACTCCTTCAGTTAAATTATTGCGGAATAAAACGGCGCTTTGCGCCCATGATACCCAAGCCAAGTTTTGCGCGCAAAAAACCTGCGCAATCGCCTCGATGCGTGACCGAATTGTAAATGCTTGCACAACGTTTCATAAGTTTACCTCAACGCTCATTCAACCTGATTGCTTGCCACTTGGTTACGTACATTCCATGCTTCTATTATAGCAGAAGGCGCAAAAAAAAGCAATACTTAGACGAAAATTTTTCAAGAAATTTCCCTTTGTAATTTTTTCACAAAGCATGGCAATTTTGAGGGAGTTTTTCAGCGCGTGGAGCGCTTTTTACGGCAAAAAAGGGAAACCGCGGAGCGTAACGCTCCGCGGTCTGGGTTAGAATATTGAGTTATTCTGTTGATTTTAGCTTAATGTTACTGTTGCGTTTCCTGTTGGTGTATAAGGGCTGCCTGTACTTACCGTTACATTGTCAGTATAAATCGAAGCAGTTTTCTTAAGACTATTAAATTTAATTTCTTCACCAGCATATACTGTAATCGTCTTACCATTAGTTATATCACTATAATTAAGAGTCACTGTCTGATTATCAGTTGAGCGATATGTAATCGTTCCGCTTGAAAGACTGTAAGCATAAGAACTAAACACCCCTTTCTTTGTCCCTAAATTTAATTTTATAGTAACAGTATATTTTGCCTTTTCTGTCCATTGTGCATACAAAGTTTGATCAGCCGTAATTGAAACCTTTGTTGTGGATTCAATCTTCGTACCACCAGTTGTTGCCGTATACCAACCATTGAATTCATAACCATATATTCCCTCCGGCACAGGTAATGTTCCGTAAGTAGAATCATAAGTAACTGTTCCAGAATTTTGCGAAACAGTGCCACCGTTTGCATCAAAGGTTATTGTATAAGTATTCGCTATCCATTTTGCATACAACTCATGATCATAGTTAGGAACAGTGTCTGTACCAACAACTTTTGTTCCATCCGTATATTCAGCACTGCTATACCATTCTAATGTGTAGCCAACCTTTGTCAATGCTTTCAACGTACCGTACGCTTTTCCTTCATAGTGCGT
>JAFTMD010000106.1 GCA_017452585.1 Clostridia bacterium | reverse complement strand
CATTGTTTGGCGATACGAAGGGTTTTGAAACTTTCTTGGCTTATCAGATTTCTGGTTTTACTGCACAGTGTATTAACTTCCCTCTCCAGAGAAATATTACATATAAATCCAAAGGTAATCCTTGGTTCCAGGCAATGTGGTATTTTATTGGTTACGTAATGGTTAACCTCGTTGCAATGAGCCTTATTTGGGGCGTTTGCAACTGCTTCATGATTTATTGGCAAGTTCCCGATGCGCTTGTAGGGCTCTTGAAGACCTTCTTGACCGGTGGCGTTGCAATGGTTGTATTCTTCGTTATCTTCATGATTATCTTCCCTGATCTTAACAAGATGGCAGAAAACGCAGCTAAGAAAGTAGAAAAAATGAAGGCTTCTGGCGCAAGCAAGGCTGAAATTGCAAAAGCGCAGGAAGAAGCAGATACCTTGAAGGCACAGGCTGATTTGGATAACGCAAGAAGAAACGAAATTTCCGCATCTTCGCTTGCAAATGCAAAGGCACTTTCTTGGGAAGCTTCTGAAAAACTTTTGGCTGAAATGAAGCAAGATAAGCAGAATTATACGGCAGAACAGGTTGCTAAACAGAAGAAAGCTGTAGAAGAAAAATATCAGCAAGCCTTGGAAGCAACGGCAAACAAATATGCAGCAGTAGCAGCATACAAAGCATTGAAAAAATAAGCAAACATAAGAAAAGGGCATGGTGAAAACCGTGTCTTTTTGCAGTTGAAAAGCATCAAGAAATTGTTGCAAAAGAGGGGGAGTGGTTGGATATTTCGTAAGTAATAAAAAAGACAACCCGTCAAGGGTTGTCGATTTTGGTGGACGCGAGAGGGAATTGGCGCAAGCGCCAAAGCGTCGCAACGCAAGCATTGCTCGAGCGAACCTCCGATGCGTCGTTCTTCGGTATCTCATTTCCACTGCGAAAAAAGCACCCATGCGGGTGCTTTTTTTCTGGTGGACGCGAGAGGGCTCGAACCTCCGACCTCTACCATGTCAAGGTAGCGCTCTAACCAACTGAGCTACGCCTCCATAATTACTATATTAGTATAGCAAATCGAGGGGATATAAGTCAAGTGTTTTACTCATTAAATGGAAAAAAGGATGAAAAAATCTTCTACATAAAGAAACTCTCCCAACCTGACGATCGGGAGAGGATGTATTACATATTCTCACGGAATGTGAACATATAGTAGAATGCGGAAAATACCAAAATATTCGAAAGGTATACCACAGGTACGATTACGTAGGAAAGAAGTTCAGCGGGATTGCCCAACTGCGCCCTCATGTACACCGCAACCATGGTGACAATGATCACGCCAATGATAAAGGCGACGGTTGCTGTAACAAAGTAGGATAAATTCTTCTTACGTCTTGCGTAGGGACGATAATTTAATGCATAGAGCACGGAGCATACCAAGAAAGCAACAAACCCAAGGCTGAAGCCAATCATGGGATAGTAGGCAGGAACCTGCATAAAATCTTTCATGAAGAAGGTGAGAATACTTTCAAACGCAACGATACAAAGCGTGATGATTGACGAACGGAAGAGGGCGCAACCCATGTGGAAAGTACCCGGTTTCTTCTGTTGGACGGTTGTGTTTGCTATCATTGGTTCACTGTGGGGCATTGCGGAATTTGTGCCACCGGCGGTATACAAGGTGATACCATCTTCCGCTGCGCGATCACGCAAGTGCGCATAGGGATTCATGGAGAAATTGTTTGCGCCATTCTGCCCGTAGGGGGAGCGTTCCTTTTGTTGAGGTTGAGATTGAGGAGTTTGCTTTTGCGTTTCCAAATCCTGCCAACGCGCCATGAGTACGGCTTCACGTTGCAACAAGGAGGTTTCACGTTCCTTCAATTCCTGCAAACGAGCCTGCAAACCGGAATTGTCATCCAACGCTTTCTTTTGCGCATCCATGCGTTCGCGTTCGGATTCTTGCTTCTCTTCCTCAAATTTTGCCTTTTCAGCTTCCAATTCCGCTTTATTTTTTTGGAATTCGCTGAGATTATTCTCATATTCCGTACGTTCTTTTTTTAAATCAAATCGTTCGTTTTCGAGTTTTTCTAAATTCTCATTATAATGCTTGACTTGGCTGTTGTATGCGCTTAATTTATCCGCAAATTCAAACTGTTGAGCGGAGAGGGCATTCTTGCGAGCGAGGAAATCAAGCTGTAATTGATTGTAGAGTGCCTGTCTTGCGGAGAGTTCCTGTTGCTGTTGTTGGAATGCCGTTTTTTCGTCTTCAAGAGCTTTGAATTTATCTTCAAGGGCGTTTTCACGCGCTTTCAATTCTTCCTTTTGACGATCCAATTCCTCATTGGAGGCTTTCGATTCCAACTTAGCATCTTCTAAATTCCGTTGTTTTTCCTCAACCATGTGTTCTTGGCGAGTTAAATCATACGTTTTCTTATCAATGAGCTCACGTTCTTCCTGCAAGGAATCCTTCAAAGCATTCAGAGTTTCCTTTTCCTTTTCCAAGGCGCGTTTAGCTTCTTCCAAAGAAGCGTTGTCAGCGCGAAGGGTATCTCGTTCAACTTCTAATGTCTGCAATTTATTCCGCAATTCATCACGTTCTTCTTCTAAAGCCTTGCGTTCTTCCTGCAATGCGGACTTTTCTTCTTCGTGAGATTCCGCCGATTGCTGATGCGCTTCTTCCTTTTCGAGCAAGACGCGTTCGCGTTCTTCCAATTCCTGTACGATAGAGGAGTGCGTTTCTTCGGAAGCTTTCATTTCTTCATAACGCGCTTCGATTTCCAATTCACGATTGTTGAGTTTCTCCTCAAGCTCTTGTAAACGCGCTTCCTTTTCCTCTAAATTCTGCTGTTGCTCTTTTGTTTGTGTAAATTCTTCTTCAAAAGCCTTGCGTTCTTCTTCAAGTTTTTCGCGTTGCGCCTGAATTTGCGCTTGCTGAGAACGAAGTTCCAAATTGCGATTGTAATATTCTGAATTTCTCGTTTCTTGATCATCCTTCAAAAGTCGAATGGTATCTTCCTTGGTGGTTAAAGTCGTATTCAAGGAGGTGATCAAGGCTTCTTTATTTTCAAGTTCGGCTTGCATATTGGCAAGGTCGGCCTTGGCTTGTTCAAGTTCGTCACTGGATGCCTGTCTTGCAACCAAAATTTCCTTTTCTTCTAAGAGTTCGGTATTTTGCGCTTCCAATTCGGCATTTTTCTCAAGCAATGTGGAGATGTTTTCCTGGGCAACAAAGTTTTGTTCTTCCAATGCTTTCTTTTCTTCCTGCAAAGTGGCATAATCGTCTTGCAATGCGGAAAACTCTTCATCGGGAACGCTACCTTTTGCGGAAAGTTCGGCATTTTCCTCTTGCAATGCGGTCATCTCTTCCTGTAAAGTGGAAAGATTTTCCTGTGTTTCGGATAATTCTTCCTGTAAGGAGGTGAGAATTTCTTGCGCTTCGGACAATTCTGCATTCTTGGAGGAGAAAAGCTCTTTCGTTTCTCCCAATTCCTTCGCTTGTTCGTCAAAAAGTTCCTGTAAACTCTCCAATCTAAGTTTTAAATCACTGATTTCAGCCTGTTTTTCAGCGAGTTCTTCCTTAGCGTTGCCAATGGCGCGCTCTTTTTCAGCCAATTCAAACTCCTTGGCTTCAATAACGCTTTGCTTTTCACTCAACATATTTTCCTTCGCTTCCAACTGCGCTGTCTGCGAGGAAACTTTTTCTTTCAGTTCGGTAAAATCGGATTTTTGTGAGGAAAGGGAGGCGCTTTGCGTAGAGAGTAAAGCACGTTCGCGCTGAAGTTCATTCTTTAAATTATTGAGCGCGGTTTTTTCATCTTCCAAAGCTTGTTCGCGTGCGGCAAGAGCGCGCTTCAATTCGGTGAGTTCGCGTTGTTTTTCTGTGATGAAGGAGAAATCATAATGCGCTGAACCATCGGAAATGAGGCTGTCGATAATCGTTCTGGAAAATTCCCATTCCGCCAAATTCTGTTCGGTAATTTTCTTCCCCAAATCGGTAAGCGTGAAATATTTTCTTCTGCCACCATTGGAAAATTCGCCGTAGTAGGATTTTACATACTGCAAAGTTTCCAAACGCTTGAGGGCGCTGTAAAGAGTGGGTTGCTTGAGTGTGTACATCCCACCGCTTTTCTTTTCAATTTCACTGATGATGTCATAGCCGTATTTGTCGCCGTCATACAGGCTACGCAAAATGATGGTATTGATGTGTCCGCGAATGAGATCGGAGCTGATGTCTAAAATTTGATCCTCACCGCCGGTCAACGTGTTGTCGGACTCTAAAATGCCTTCGTTTTCGCTCATAACCATTTCTCCTTAGTGTTTTTGTCTGACATAATACTACTCTGTCAGAAATAGATGGTGTTTTTGGGTTAAAATACCCATCAAAATGGGTAAAATAATACCTCTATATATTCTATATATAGTATTATATCACGAAAAGAACAGCTTGTCAATAGGTTACCATTAAAAAGATGAATAAAAATAGAAATATTTTTACATAGCGTAAGATTTCAACTAATTTACACATTCACGTGTTGACTTTTTTAGAAAAAAAGAGTATACTTGAAGCATGAGTATTTATCAATATACAGAATCATTTAAAATTAAATATTGCGACGTTGATTTCAAAGACGAATGTAAGGTATCTACTGTCCTTTCCTTGATGGAGGAAGTGGCTAGCGGGAGCGCGGACGAATTGGGATTTGGCTATGCCTATATCCAACCTCGCGGTTTGGCGTTCATGGTTTCCAATCTTTGCGTAGAGTTTTTACAACCCATTCGCTTGGGGGCGTTGGTAGAGGTGAAAACTTGGCCGTTGCCGCCTACGAAAGTTACCTTTCAGCGTGAATATCTGCTTGCGTCTACGCAAGACGAAGTACTTTGCAAGGCAAGTTCGCGTTGGTGCTTGGTTGATATGAAAACGGGGAAAATTGTTCCCTCCAAATTGATTGAAAATCAAGATTATTCCACCTACAATACAACCCAGGTTTTTGAGGACGTCAAATGGAAAATTCCCACTTTCGCACGGGAGGAAGGGGCGCTCGGTTTTACGATCACCATTGCCAATTCGGAATACGACCATAATATGCACGTGAACAATACGCGTTATGCCGATTATTGCTTGAATTGCTTTTCTCTTGCGGAGTTATTTATGCTCCGATTGAAGAGTTTTTCCATTTCCTACATCAAGCAGTGCAAGGAAGGAGATACTCTTTCCTTCTACCGCAAAAAGTCGGAGGACGGGCGTTATCTCGTGCATGGCTGGAATCAATCCGGTGAGTTGGTCGTGCAATCGTGGATTGGATTTGAGGAAGATTATGCGTAAAAATGCGGTAAATAGAGAGTTAATAGAAATCCCGGGAGGCGTGTGCGCGCCCAAGGGATTTTTTGCCAATGGCGTACACTGCGGCATTGAAAAACAATCAAAAAAGCGAGATCTCGCCTTGGTTTCCGCTGATTGGCGCTGTCCAACAGCCTGCGTTTTTTCCGAGCAGTCCGCGCAAAGCGCTCCGGCGCGTATCTCTAAAAAACACTTAAAAAATGGCGTGGCGAGGGCAATTCTCATCAACAGTGGGGTGGCGAATGTATTTCTTGAGGATGGAGAAAAAATCGGAGAGAAAATCTGCCGAATTCTCGCTAGTACGTCTAACATAGAAGTTAACGAAACCTTACTCGCATCCACGGGGAGAGTGGGAGAACCCTTGCATTTACAACCGTTTGAGCAGGGAATCCCTTTACTTTCCAAGGGTTTAGTGGATTCTGAAGAGGGGAGTTTCGCCGCAGCAGAAGGAATTATGTCGTCTGACAAAGTACCTCGTCAAGTTGCTTTTTCCTTCTCTTTGGGAGATATTTCCTGTAAGATTGGCGCGATTTATAAAGGTACTATGCGTGTCGCACCAAACATGGCAACGACGATTGTGGTATTGACCACGGACGTCAACATTTTGCCGGAGATGTTGCAAAAGGCGCTTACGTCGGCGGTGAATGACACCTTCAATTTGATCAGCATTGACGGGATTTCTTCTCCCAACGATATGATTTGTTTGATGGCAAACGGCAAGGCGGGCAATTATCGCATTTTTTGCGACGATACCGAATATGATAAATTTCTCTACGCACTTCGTGAAGTGTTGGCGGAAATTTGTCGCCGTATGATTAGGGAGGGGGACGCGGAAAACCGTCTAATTGAATGTCAAGTGGTGGGGGCGCGCTCCAAACAGATCGCTCGTGCGCTTGCCAAGCGTTTGGCGGCTTCCTCCAATCTCAAGCGTAAGCTGATAAACGGGGAATTGGATCCCACCGATTTGGTTTTTGAAGGAAGTACGGTTGCACCCGATTTGCCATTTGCGCAAATGCGGATTTCCATTGGCACAAAAGAGAAATTGTATGCTGTTTTAGACGATGGACAGAGGCTTCCTTTGAGCGTCGATACAGTGAGAATGTTGCAGACTAGCAAAGAAATTCACCTTCGTATGGACCTGAATGCGGGGAATTTTGGCGCAACGGGCTATGGATGTTTAACTCCATGAGAAAAAATATTCAAAAAGCCCCTTCGAAGCCTTGACAAAAGGGGGAGGTTTGTGGTATACTTATTAAAAATAAGTAGGTAATGAAAACGATGTTGAATACGGAAAATGGACAAATGAAAAATTTGGAAGCAGTTTACGACGAAATGGCAGAATGCAACTTCGTTGCTACTGTTCTTTTTTCCGTTTTTAAAAATTTAGATATGAACAAGATGGACTGATTTTCCCAATCAGTCTTATTTTTTAATTTAGACAAAAATCTAACGAAGGAAAGGAAGGCGTATGAACAAGAAAAAAGTGTATGTAACGTTGCAAAATGGACGTGTATTTCAAGGTTATCAATTTGGCGCTGAGGGAAGTGTAACTGGAGAACTTGTCTTTTCGACGGGTATGGTTGGCTATATGGAAACATTGACCGATCCCGTCAATTTGGGGCAGATTGTCGTGCAGACCTTTCCTTTGATTGGGAATTACGGCAGTATTCGCGCGGATATGGAGAGTGATAAGGCGTGGGCGTCTGCGTTAATCGTACGTGAATGTTGCGAAGAGCCCTCCAATTTCCGTATGGAGGAAACTTTGGAATCCTTCATGAAAGAAGAAGGTGTGGTTGGTGTCTATGGCATTGACACGCGCGCCCTTACAAAAGTGCTGAGAGAAGAGGGTAGTATGGTTGCGCGCATCACGAATAAAGCGTTGACCGAGGAAGAAATTGCAGCCTTGGCGTCGTATACGCTTTCCAATGCCGTGGCAACGGTTGCGAATGTGAAAAAAGGATTTTTCCAAAGTCCAGAAGAAAAATATACGCTTGCCGTATGGGATTTTGGTTGCAGAAATAGTACAATTACGCAGTTTTTAGAGCAAGGTTGTTCGATTATTCGTATGCCTTCCACTTCCACCGCTGAGGAAATTTTGGCGCTGGGAACGGACGGGGTAATTTTATCGGACGGCCCTGGTGATCCGATGGAAAATCAAACGGCGATTGCGGAGGTTGGAAAACTTTTGGGTAAGGTTCCCGTCTTGGGATTGGGGCTTGGCCATCAGATGGTTGCGCTTGCCCTTGGTGGAAAGACGCAAAAACAAAAGTGTGGACATCGCGGAAGCAATCAGCCCGTTAAGTCTTTGGAAAGTGGCAAGGTGTATATCTCCACGCAGAACCATGGATATGAGGTGGTGAAGGATTCCGTTCCGCAGGGAAAAGTTAGCTTTGTCAATGTCAACGACGGGGCTTGCGAGGGTATGGAATACGCCAATTTGCGCGCGATAACCGTTCAGTTTGACCCGTCATCTTGTGGGATTGGGCATTCTGAAAATGTATTGTATAACCAATTTTTTGCAATGATTGAGGAGGGAAAATGAGATGCCTAAGAGAAGTTATATCAAGAAAGTTTTGGTGATTGGCTCCGGGCCTATTGTCATTGGACAGGCGGCTGAATTTGACTATGCAGGGGCGCAGGCTTGTCGAGTGATGAAAAGCGAGGGGATTAACGTTGTGCTTTGCAACTCCAACCCTGCAACCATCATGACGGATAAGGCGCTTGCTGATGAAATTTATTTGGAACCGTTGACGGAAGAATCCTTGCAACGTATCATTTTAAAGGAAAAACCGGACAGCTTGTTGGATTCCCTCTGTGGGCAGACAGGTCTTTCCATGGTGTGCAAACTTGCGAACTCTGGCTTTTTGGATAAGCACGGTGTTAAACTG
>JAFTMD010000105.1 GCA_017452585.1 Clostridia bacterium | reverse complement strand
TTTTTTGTTTTATGTTTTTGGGAAGGAATGATTCCCCGATTATTATTGTTTTTCAAAGATTATTTTTACCTTCAGATTGGAAACCTTATACGTCTTCAACCAATGGTTATTAAGAAAAGCTACTTTAACAGTATTGTTTCCATTGCTACATGATGACGTATCATAGGGACCAAAAGTCTCTGATTTTAAACCCCCATCCCCAATTTTTCTATCATCAATGTCCTTAATGGACTTTTCGTTTAAGAACACTTCTAGATCATATTGTTGATCACCACTGCCCGTACTAAGCGTATACTCAACGTTTATATGAAATTTTGTATATCCAAAAGCAAGTAAACGATCTCTAGGTAATGACCAATTCCAAGAGATATTCCAAGTCGTCGCCAAAGTTGGAATCGTCGTACTACCATCCTCGTCCGCCCAATATCTTGTCCATATCCATTGTGCGGTAAGCGTTGTATCTTCAGTAAAACCACAAATTGAATTATTGTCGACCATCGTGCCATTTTTATCTTGCCAGCCAACAAAGAGGGCGTATTGATCATTATGTTTCGGTGTAGGCAATGCACCATAATTGTTGCCTGTGAATACTTCTAATTTTGTTCCTTCTTGGGGCATATATCCTATGCCTGGATCAAAGGATACAGTCACTTTTCTTCTTACCGGCGCATTAGGATCTTCCACTTTTCTTATCTCTGTGGGTTCCTCCAATTCGGGCAACTTAAAATCAATTTGATCTTCAAAGCTGTATCCTGTAACCATATCGAAATATTCATCCTCAGTCAAATAGTCAAACGAGTACACTTGTGCGATAACGTCGCCGAAAAATTCAATTTCCGTTTGATTGGTGGCAGGGTCGTATACGACGTACGCAAAAACCTCTACCGTACCCGATAAACAATAGCCGTAATAGCCCGATTCTGCAGACGGATCAAATTGAATTTCACGTGTAAACGTTTCCGATTTACTGTATGAGGACGCCTCTTCATACGAATTGGTGAAGGCATTATTTTGCGCGTGTTTTTCTTCATACACCAACTTGCTGCCCAATTCCGTTCTCGCTTTTAAATCTGCTTTGGAAAGTTTGTCTATTCCCACAGATAAACCGGCTTCTACAGCCACCTTGCTTTCCAGCGTCGTCTCCGTCCCCGTTTCCGTACACGTTTCCACCGTATTTTCCACGCTGTTTTGAATCGTCTTAGATTCTGTAAACGTGGTGCTATAGGAATAGGTTTGTGTTATACTCTGTTTTTTATAACGATGATACACTTTAGGATCTTGTAAATTGGAAAGCGGAACGTTGTTTACATACCCAACAGAGATTATGTAATTCCAATAATTGGTGCTCTCTTCTATAAAAGAGGTGACAATGTTGGCTTTTTTGGCATTTTTCACCTTGTTCTTGTCAGCAAACTTCATCGGTGCCATGTCTTCCAGCTTTTCAACGGGAAGCGCCGACGAACTGCTTGAAGAAGAGGATGAGTCATCCGCCGAGGACGATGATGAGTAATCCGAGTTGAACGGGGGAAATCCCTCGAAGACACAGCTTGTCCCCACCAGCATGCAAAGTGAGAGCACCGCAGCAATAACACTTTTGGTTCTTTTGTTCATAGTTACTTTTCTCCTTTTGTATATATTTTTTTAAAAAAAATCAATAAAAAATGCGCCTACCGAAGTAGACGCAAAAAATGCAAACTCCGATAGTCGCTAAACAAAACAATAGACAAGATATACTCTTTTCGTCAACAGTTTTTAAAGACTTTGCATTTTATCAAATTCAAAAAACCGTTGCTTAAAAAAGAGTATACTACTCCTGAACAGAATACCCCTACACGTCTATTGAGTTTTGTTTAGCATTTTTATTATAGCACATCTTTTTAAAAAATACAATACTTTTTAAGGAAAAATCGTAAAAAAAACTGCGTAAGGACAATCTTACGCAGTTGATTTTTATAAAAGATTAGTTCTTCATTGCAGCAACTTGCTTTGCAACTTCTTCACTCAAATCTTCGCTCTTCTTTTCAAGGCCTTCACCCATTACGAAGAAGACAAATTTGTTGATGGAGGTGCCTGCTGCCTTCAAAAGCTCTGCAATCTTCTTGGAATCGTCCTTAATGAACGCCTGTTCCAAAAGACAGTTTTCTTCGTAGAATTTCTTAATTCTACCCAAAACCATCTTTTCAGCGATTGCTTCGGGCTTGCCTTCGTTTATAGCCTGCTGTTTCAAAACTTCCTTTTCACGAGCGAGCGTTTCTTCAGAAACTTCTGCTGCGGTGAGGTATGCGGGCTTCGTGAATGCAACCTGCAAGGTTACGTCATGTGCCGTTTCTTTTGCTACTTCCGTAGCTTCGCCTGCCATGTCAAGCATTACGCCAAGCTTACCACCGAGGTGGATATAGCTTTCCAAGAAGCCTTCCGTCGTGTATTTTTCAAATCTTCTAACAGCGATCTTTTCGCCGATGATTGCGATTTTACCCTTGAGGTATTCTTCAACCGTCGTGCCGTCTGCCATTGCGCAAGCAAGCAATGCTTCTACGTCAGCAGGGCTGTTTGCGATAACTGCCTTTGCGCATTCGTTTGCAATTTCCAAGAACTGAGGGTTCTTTGCAACGAAGTCGGATTCGCAGTTCAATTCGATCAAAACGCCGGTGTTGCCTTCGATATAGCAAGCAACGATACCTTCTGCTGCAATACGGGAAGCTTTCTTTTCAGCTTTTGCAATCCCTCTTTCTCTCAAAAGGTCTGCTGCCTTGCTCATGTCGCCGTCAGCGTCGGTCAATGCTCTTTTGCAGTCCATAACGCCTGCGCCCGTCTTTTCGCGGAGCGCCATTACGTCTTTAGCGGTGAATGCCATAATTTTTTTCTCCTTTCTATTATATTACGATAATTTTTTAATGGATTATTCAGCTGCAACCACTTCTTCGATATCGGTGGGAGCTACTTCTTCTACTACGGGAGCAACAACTGCTTCTTCGCCCTGGTTTGCTTCGATAACAGCGTTTGCCATTACGGAAGAGATCAATTTAATTGCGCGGATAGCGTCATCATTGCCGGGGATTACGTAGTCGATTTCGTCGGGATCACAGTTGGTGTCGGTGATAGCAACGATCTTGATGCCAAGCTTCTTTGCTTCTTTGATTGCGATGTCTTCATTGTGAGGATCTACAACGAACATAACGCCGGGCATTGCCTTCATCGTCTTGATACCGCCAAGGTTGGTCTGCAATTTGCCCATTTCTTTCTTCAAGAGCATAACTTCCTTCTTGGGAAGCGCTTCGAAGTCGCCATTTGCTTCCATAGCTTCCAGCTGTTCCAAACGTTCAACACGGCTTCTCATCGTCTTGAAGTTGGTAAGACAGCCACCAAGCCAACGGCTGTTTACATAGTACTGGCCGCAACGTTCTGCTTCTTCTTTGATTGCGTCCTGAGCCTGTTTCTTCGTACCAACAAAGAGAACGGACTTGCCAGCTTTTACGCTTTCGCAAACGAATGCGTATGCTTCTTCAATCAAGTTTGCAGTGAGCTGCAAATCGATGATGTGGATGTCATTTCTTGCTGCGAAGATGTACTTCTTCATTTTGGGGTTCCACTTTCTCGTCTGATGACCGAAGTGAACGCCTGCTTCTAAGAGCTGCTTCATTGTAATAACTGCCATAATTCAAACCTCCGTTTTTCCTCCTCGTCATGCGTTGGCTCGTAATGACGTCCGCATGAAAAAAATTTACGGACACGGATTACGCGCAATGAGCGAGTGTGAATTTTCAGCCTTTCTATTTTACCATATTCTTTCCCACAATGCAAGCTGTTTTACACGACTTTTCCACGATTTTTTTATAATTTTTTAACATTTTTTCACTTTCTTTGCCCTTAGCCAGACAAGAATAATACAAACCTGATTTTGAATGGCGGATTTTGTCTGATACTGCGTTAAAATCCTCGGTCAACCGTCGAGGTTGCCCTGCGGTTTTGCCTTGTCTAATCCAAAATCTGCCTACCCAAAATTGCTTTGCACCTCAAAGAGAGGATTTTTCGATAGATTTTGAAAAAGGTTGGGCGCAGTCGTATTGAACATACGACAAGAACACATTTACCAAAAGCTACGGAAAAGACACCTTTGAGGCTGGTTTGTATTATACTTGCCTGGCTAACCAGCCAAGCATAATACGAACTCGATTTTGAACGGCTATTCGCAGAAGCTCTTACTGCCCCGTTCGTTTGGAAAAACGACAGCCACAAAAATCTTGGCGATAGAGGTTATATTCCCTCGAAAGCTCGGTAGAACGATGGTATCCACCCTTCTTCTTAAAATCGGTGTAAAGATAGCTCACCTCATACCTGCCCCCCTCGTTTTCACCAATTTCGTTCAACCACTCCGCATTTTTATAGGGGCTTAACGTCAGCGTCGTCGCAAAATAGGGATACCCTTTCTCCTTGGCAACCTCTGCCGTTTTTCTAAGACGGAGCTGATAGCATAAATAGCACCGCTTCCCTCGTTCGGGTTCTAACTCCAACCCTTTCGCCATCTCCTCAAAGGCTTCGTTGTCGTGGTCGCAATCGAGAAAGTCCGCCCAACCCGTTTCTTTTAAAAAACGAATCTGCTCAGCTTTGCGCTTTTCATATTCCTCCCTCTCGTCAATGTTGGGGTTGTAATAGAGCACGGTAATCTGAAAATACTCCTTCAAACGTTCTAAACACGTGGACGAGCAGGGGGCACAACAACTGTGCAACAAGAGTGGCGTACCCTTTTCAATCTTTTTCAGTTGTTCTTGCATCAAAAGTTCATAATTTCGTTTCATCATCATTTTAATATCATCACTTGATCAAATTTTGGAGAATACAAAATGTCTATTTTGCAATGGTCATATTTTACAAAAATAGCGTCATGTCCTTCGTGCATATGCACTATATCATCTTTCTTTATCCTTTCTCCACTCGTACACTTTCTTTTTTTGTTGTCGTATTTAAATTTAACGATAATCTTTGCCTCTTTTTCCAAAAACCTATAACAAACTCTCTCACTTACGACTTCACAAGTCGCCTCAAGCAAAACGGCGTCTTCTTTCCACCGTTTTATTTCTGTGTTTATTTTTCCATAGTAAATAAGAAGGTAACTAGCTAAAAATGCCATCCCTACACAAAGAAATATCCCCAATAAAAACAACCAATCCTTATGCACAGTCGCATATATCAGTGATGCGATTGCCACAACGAGATTACAAATCAACCACACAATCAACATCGCATACCAAATAGACGAAAGCACTCGTCCATGCGCTAAGGTCGCCACCACCCTTCTTTTTTGCATTTTTTCCTCCTGAAGTATATTCTCCGTTTTTATTATACTCCACTTTCAAAATATTGTCAACTCCTCCTGCTTGACAAAATGAAAAAGCGGGTATATAATAATCGTATGAAATTACTTATCCCCGTAGCCTCCGGAATGGAGCAAATTACAAAACGACAACTCTCCACGTTAGGGTTTGAAAAAGCGCCTGCCGACAATGGCAGGATTGAAGTGGACGGAGATTGGCAGGATATTGCCAAGCTCAACGTCTTTTTGCGCAGTGGCGAACGCGTCCTCATTCTTTTGTCGCGCTTCTCCGCCACTACTTTTGACGAACTCTATGAAGGGATCTATGCCATTCCTTGGGAGGATTGGCTGACCGTCGAATCGAAAATTCTCATGGACGGAAAGAGCGTGCAAAGCCAGCTTGCCGCCATCAAAGCGTGCGGTGGCGTTGCGAAAAAGGCAATTATTTCCCGTTTGGCAGACAAAGTGCGGACGGGACGAAAAACTTTTTCGGAAAGCGGAGCTCGTTCCATCGTTGGTTTTTCCATTTTTAAAGACGAAGTCACCATCACCCTCGACACCTCGGGGGATGGTCTGCATAAGCGTGGCTATCGCTCGCTGGCGTACAGCGCGCCCTTGAAGGAAACGTTGGCCGCCGCCCTCATTGATTCCACCTTCTACAATCCCGATCGGGACATAGAAAAACCCTTTGCCGATCCCTTTTGCTGGAGTGGCACACTCCCCATCGAAGCGGCGAGAAAGGCCCTGCATATCCCCCCTGGATTGGACAGGGAGTTTGACTTCGCAAAGTGGGATTACGCCCCGAAAGGCATTTTAGAAGAAGCGAAAGAGGAAGGAAAAGCCGGCATTTTGACAGACGTCAAGCCCTGCATTTGGGCAAGCGACATCAATCCAGAGGCCATTTCTATCGCCAAATATCACGCAAAGCGCGCGGGCGTTGACAAGCATATTCGCTTTTCCGTTGCCAATGCGACGCAATTTTCTGCGACGGAAAAATATGGGGTTCTCGTATCCAATCCCCCTTATGGCGAAAGACTTTCCGACGAGCGCGAGGTGCAATCCTTAATGCGCGCCTTTGGCAAAGCTTTCCGCGCCCTTCCCGATTGGAACGCCTACATTTTAACTTCGTTGCCTCAATTTGAACGATTCTTCGGCAAAACTGCCGACAAAAAGAAAAAACTATATAACGCCAATTTGGTTTGTGGGTTCTATTCCTATTTTGGAAAGTCGCCCAAATCGGATTTTGACAAAAGGAGGTAAATCAGATGTTTGATTACACGAAAGCCGCCTTGAATAAGATCGTCAACGACTTTCAAAAGCTTGGGGTTGGGCTTCATCTTGCCACCCAAACGTTGACCATTGCCTACCTCGTCTACGCCCTCTGCACAGGCAGCGGCGTATTGCTTGCCAACGCGATTTTGTTGGCGCTCGCCTGCGCCTATCTCGTCTTTTTCCTTTACGTTTCTATGACGAACAAGGAAAAGAAACTCAAAAAACAGGTGAAGGAAATTTATGATTGGTGTCGACGGGGCGTGCGCCTACTCGCCATCGGAATCACCATTTACGGCTTGGTCATCACCAGCTCCGATTTAAAATTGCTCCCACTCTTATTCTTGGTTTTGACGATTGTCGGCTGGGGGTTAGAGCTGCTCATTTACATCATTCGGAAATTTATCGAAGCGGAAATCAAACTGTTTATGGAAGGGTTGAAGGCCGATTATGAAATCGTGATGAAACCAGTGAACGCGGTGAAAAGTTTCCTTCAAAAAATGAGAGGAAAGGCGGGGGAATCCACTCAAGAGCCAAACAAAGACCGCAGTTTCCTCGATAAAATCGTGGCGAAAAAGAAGGCGGAAAAAAGACGAGAACGCATGGAAAAGGCGACGGATATCCGCTCAAAAATCAGCCTTTGGTGGCAGGATAAAATGTCTGCGTTTAAGAAAAATCCCCAAACGAAAGAGGAGGATTTTGAAGGTGAACGCATACATACCCCCCTCGAAGAGGAACTTTCCATTGACGTGACGCCCCCTTGGGACGTGGATGAAGATTGACTTATTCCCCCTATCTACAAAAGAACTGCTCTCTGCATTTATATAACAGTTTGAAAGGTACACTATGAAAAAATTGCTATTTGTCCTCTCCCTACTCTGCCTTCTTATGGGAGGCGTCATTTTAGGCGTGAAAGATCACCAAGAATACACCGCGGGCTTACTCACCGTCATTGGGGAATTCCCCCTCACCGCGTACAATCAAGATCGCTATCAAGATAATTTGATCGTTTATACGGAAGAATATGCGCGCAACGAATACGGCTTTGAATTGTTGGTGGAATCCAACAGCAACTGCGTCCTCGAAGCCGACATCCTCGTTTCTCAACAGCCGAATACCTATATCGTAAGTGGACACGGAGAGGCAGCTGACTTTTTAAAAACGGCAAGCATTGGGGATATCGTTGTCATAGACGGAGATACGATCATTCTTCAACAAGACGCGAAACAATCCAATTTGAAGAATCTACAACTGCTCAATCAATCCTTAGACGAACAAATCGCGCAAAAGCAGGAAAGGCTGTACGGCATGGATACGGAAGCCATTCAAACAATCGACGGCCAACTCAAGAAAGCGTTGCTTGCATTTCAATGGAACTTTCTCCTTCAACAACCCGATCCAGAGGAAATTCAACAACAGGTTGACGAAATTTTACATCTAATTGATTTAAAATACTACGCCTCACTGGAATCCAAAACAGTGGAAGGCCGTGGTATGTGGCATCGCCCCAACGCTTCGCGCATTCGAGAAAACTCCTTGGAAGGGGTGAAGGCATTTGCCCAATCCCTGTATGATCTGGGGATCAACACGCTGTACGTCGAAACCTTTTGGCACGGCATGACCACCTATTACAGCCCCTATTTACAAATGCAACACCCCAGAATGGCGAAGTATTCCTATGGGGAATATGGAAACGATTATACGCTCGCCTTATTGGAAGAATGTCATAAGCTGGGGATTGAAGTGCACGCTTGGGTGGAATTGCTCAACCTCAAAAACCCTTTTAGGGCAGATATTTCCTACGTTCAACCGGAATGGCTGTACACTGACCTAGATGGCGCGGTAAGCGGTTATGCAGATCCCAGCAGTGACTCCTACCAAGCCTTTTTGGAAAACGTTCTCACGGAAATGACACAACTCTATCCCTTTGACGGCATCAGTTACGACTACATTCGCTATGCGGAAACGACCACGTACGGCAGCTATATAGATTGTGGATTCACGGACAATTCCATCGAAAAATTCAAACAAGCCTATGGGTATTTGGGGGAATGTTTGCAGGAAGATTTGAAAACCAACCTCACTTTGCGAGAACAATGGCACGCTTTTAAACAGGCGCAGATTACGTCACTCGTCAAACGTATGTCCACATCCCTTCGCGCAACCAATCCCGATTTAATCCTTTCCGCAAGTCCGTACGGATTTATCGACCAAGCAAAAGAAATTTATATGCAGGATATTGAACGCTGGGTGAAAAATGGCTATTTAGATGTAGTTCGGCCCATGATCTACACCGAAAGCGTAGATCTTCTTGCAGCAACCGCGCAAAGCTTTGCCCCCTATCAAAAGGACGTGTTGCATTATACGGGCATTTCTCCCCTTTACAACGGCGCTACTTTGCGCAGACATCAAGAATTGACCAGCGCCGTGCAAAACCTTCAAACACAGGGCGTTTCCTTCTTTGCTTCGCAAAATTATTTCTCATGGAAAAATTCGCAAGAGATTTGTCAAGCAATCTCCACCAGCACCCACAGGGGGCGCGCCGTTTCCCCCACGGACGACGTCAACACTATCTTACCCGCATGGAAAAAGGACGTGGAAAACGCCTATACGGAGCGTTATCAACCGCACATGACGCTGAAAGAGAAGGAACTTTTACAAGCTTTTCTGCTTGAAAATACGCCCAAGATGACTACGTTGAAGGAGATGGAAACCCTGCGTTTGCATTTAAAGGAATTCTCTGAAGAAATTTCTCATTTCACAAACCAACACGTTCGCAATCGTCTGACGGAGAAATTTACATACGTCGACACGCTGTTGCATTTGGCAATTTCCCGACGAATGATTAGTCGTGGATATTGGAACCCAGAAACGACGCCAATCCGTCCCGATCCGCTGACGTTGTCTATATAAAATAGGCGTTAAATGAAAGCTCAACGCATACATGGTATACCGCAAGAAAAAAGACTATGCTGACGAACATAGTCTTTTTTAGGCTAGGTCACAGAGAATGGTTGATTTAAGCTGAAATTTGTTTTCAGCGATTTGACGAGAAAAATGCAAGAAAGACCAATGTTTTGCGAGGGCGCATACCCCCTGCGGTCTGTAACCGAGCAAAACACGCCGTATTTCGTAGCATTTCTCCGTCAAAAATCAACCAGGTGATGGGACAAAGCCTTTTTCTTAAGCTTTCGCTTTTATTTTCTTTTGAAACCATTTCTTAAAGTTGAAACATTCTTTTAATTTCCCCTTTATTTTCTCCTTCATCTCCTTGGGCATAAACTCTGCAACGAGATACATTTCCTCCGTGAAGAAAACCAATCCCAAGATGATAAAGAAATGCGCCGTGTTGTTTCCAAATTCAATCGCGCGCAATAAGTACGGCACCGATTGATAGATATACAACCAAAGACTCATGCGAGGTAAATGCTTAAACAGCGAAATTTCCACCTCCAAATGCATGGTGAAATAAATCAGCGCAGGGAAGATAAACAACGCCAACAGCTTGATCGTGGCGGGGAATTGATACACCAACAAAACCGTTCCCCCAAAGAGCGTCCAACAACACAAAATGCATAAAACGCCAAGCACTTTGCTCCTTTGCACCGCCTTTATGGGCGGAAGGAAGGAACAGAGTATTCCAAGCGGGATATAGCAAATGCCACGGAATTCGTCCATATTTGCGAAGTCGGGCAAGAGATAAAGGCTGAACCCCACAACAAAAACAACGACGGCTGCAATAAACACCACCTTTTTGCTGTTTTCGGAAACCTTGTAAATAAACAGGAACAACAGCTCCATAATCAACAAAATATGGATAAACCAAAGGTAATGTAAAATATGTAACCCGTTGGGATTGAGAATGCTGTACAGCACGTTGCAAAGATAGGAAATCAATAAGGGAATCCCCATCTTTTTCAGCCTGCTCACCAAATACGTCTTCATGGACGGAAAGGTATCCATTTTATCAAACTTTGCAATGCTTTTCAGGAAGAAAAACCCCGACAGCACGAAGAAAAAATCGACGAAGAAATTTGCCTTATGAAAGAATGGCACGCGCACGGGTACATAGTCGTGATACAACAAAATCCCAATGGCGAAAATCACTCGATATAAGGAGAGTAAGGAATTCGTTTTTTTACTCTGCATTCTCTCTCGCTACCTTTTTCTTTTTCTCTCCAAAGAATGCATAGAAGAGATAGAAAAATCCTATGCAGACAAGGACAAATACGAAATACACGAACAACTGCGCCAAGGTGAGCGTGTAGTATTCCGCGAAGGTAATTTTGATATCAAAGAGGAAGCCTACGACGTCCCCCACCAATCTCGTGGCGGCAACTTTATCAAACATGAAGAAGAAGTTGCAGGTGAAATAGCTGTCTTGCAATTTCGTAACAAGGCCGTTGCAAACGACGCCAATTGCCAATACGGAAAGGAAATACAAGGTAAAACCAATCAACGTATGTTTAATATCCGACTTCTTCAAGGGTTTGAAGAACTTTAACGATCCCATCAAAACGGGAATTAACGCCACCTTCGTGTGTTCCACTGCGTAATGGATATTCATACAGTAGAAGATCCCGGCAGGTTTGCCATCGAAATAGGTCGAATCACAAAGCACAATGGCAATGACCGCCCCGACAAAGTTCATAACCAGCACCGCGTGGTACATCTTTTCCGATTTGGTGAGCAAGGTGATGATATAGAAAACCGCCGCTATATTACAAAGCTGGAAGGGCATTCTTGCAACCGTGATGATCCCGTCGCTTCTGAAGAAGGAGTTGTATTGGAACAACAGGGAAATGCTCATCATGAGAAGCAACGTATACTTGTCCTCTCGCGATTTGTTTCTAAAGACTAAATACAAGAAAATACCGCCGACAATAATATACCCGATCCAAGCAAGATGCGCCATTGTCCCCATACCAAAGCCGTATTCGGGCAGGAACGTCCCAAAGAACATCTGCGGGAAGGAAATGGGCATATTGATAAATAAGCACCCGAAGAATACAGGCAAGAATATGAAGAATTCGGATACCTTTGCAAATTTCAACTTGTCCGTATTCCAAAGCACCGTGTACAACCCTGTGCCCAGCGCCAATAAATTCAATGCGCCAAATAACCCGCCTCTAAAATAGCCGTTCGTCAAAAATGGACGAAGTGCTTCGCCGAAAGGACACTGCGCGTGAACGGATTGGAAGTACTCCAAATACTGCCAAAAACAGATACAGCTTACGAGCGTCATGGGTAACAAGGTATAGCCAAGCACCTTGATTAGATATTTATTTTTATAAACAACCGCAAAGGGCAGTACCGCAACCATCGCCATATTAAACAGACGAAGAACCGCATGGAAAACATTGCGATTTTCCAACATCAGTTCGACATTGTCAACATAGCGTGTGGAAAAACCGTCGGGCATAAAAATGTCGACGAAAGATAAAACGACAAAGGCAATCGAACAAGCAATTGCCAATTTGTCTAAAAATTGACGACGTTTGCTGTTTTCTTGAAGCTTAAATCTATCCAAGCAGATAAAGCCTACAAGCAGAGCTAATAAGAGGAAAAATACAATATAAAAAGTATGTAATGCAGACATCGTTTTTTTCTCCTTGTAAATATTAAGTTACACATCATTTATAAGACTGCTTAATCAAAAAAATCTTACAATCTTCTTTCTGCAGGAAATAATTTTACTATCTTCATTGTACCATGTTTTTTATCGAATAACAAGCAAATTTGTCCTCTTTTCGTAAATTCATTTATGAATTTATTTATTTATGAATCTATTTAAAAACAGAAAAATAACCCATTTTTAAAGAGAAAAAGGAGTAAAATATACGCTCAACGCATACATGGTATGCCCATTTTATGAAATGAAGAAAAACCCCATCCGCTTACCTTATAAAAAACGAGAAAATTCTTACAAAAAGACAATATTTTATACGCGTTTTGCTTTCTTTTTGTGTGAATTTATGATATACTTATTTTAAATAATACAAAACCAAAGGATTTTTTATGTCGAAAACTGTCGTGATTGGCATGAGCGGTGGAGTGGATAGTTCCGTGGCGGCTCTGCTTCTCAAACAACAAGGCTACAACGTGATCGGCCTTTTTATGCTCAACTGGGAGGAAAACGACGAAAACGGATGTTGCACCGCGGAGGATGATTACACCGACGTGCGCCGCGTTTGTTCCGTCTTGGATATCCCCTATTACACGGTGAATTTTGCCAAGGAATATATGGATCGCGTTTTTTCCTATTTCTTGGCGGAATACAAGGCAGGGCGAACACCCAACCCCGACGTGTTGTGCAACCGCGAAATTAAATTTGGCCCTTTTTTGCAGGAAGCCAAAAAGCTGGGGGCGGATTATATCGCCACAGGGCATTATTGCAAAATTGCCCACGAAAATGGCATACACTACCTGCAGAAAGCCAAAGATCAAAACAAGGATCAAACCTACTTTTTAAACCAGCTTTCTCAAGGGCAACTTGCCGACGTCCTCTTCCCCTTGCAGGACATGGAAAAGCCGGAAATCCGCAAAATTGCCCTTGATTATGGGCTTGCAACCGCTAAGAAAAAGGACTCGACGGGCATTTGTTTTATCGGGGAACGCAACTTCCGAAAGTTCCTCAGCTCATACCTGCCTGCCACGCACGGTAAAATTTTAGACCTTTCCGGCAAAGAAGTGGGCGAACACATGGGGCTGATGTACTATACCCTCGGCCAGCGCAAAGGCTTGGAATTGGGTGGCGTCAAAGGCGAGGAAAATGGCGGCAGATGGTTCGTCGTAAGGAAGGATTTGCAAAACAACATCCTCTACGTATCCCACGGCGACGAAGCTCCCCTCTACTCCAAATCCTGCGAAGTGTCGGGTTTTAACTGGATTCCTGCAAAGCCGACGCAAACGGAGTTTGATTGCATGGCGAAATTCCGCTATCGTCAACCTGACCAACCCGTACACGTCAGCATCAAGCAAGACGGTGGTTTGCACATTGAATTTGCAGAAAAACAGCGCGCCGTCACCGAAGGACAATACGCCGTTTTATATGATGGAATCAACTGTCTTGGCGGAGGCGTCATCGAGAGCGCAGAATATTAAAAAATTCCGCATTTACATTGCTCAACGCATACATGGTATGCTTCAATAAAAAATAACAAAAGTATAGGAGGTACTCTATGGGTAACTTTCAACCGACGATTGATTATGTTTCAGTCAAAACCAACGGGGTCAATTTCCTTGAACAGATTCTGAAATTCCTCAGCGCGCAAATGGATCGTCCCACCTTATACGGATGGTATCATATCCTCTGTTTTGTGGTAACGATCGGCCTTTGCGTTTTGGTTTATTTCAAGGCAAGAAAGCTCACCGATAAGCAATTCAACCTGATTTTAGGGCTTTCCGGCGCGCTTTTGCTGTTGTTAGAACTGTATAAGCAACTGCAATATTCCTACGACCACGTCACCGATACGTGGGGATATCAATGGTACGCCTTCCCCTTCCAATTTTGCGCAACACCCATGTATATTTTGGTGTTGGCTTCCCTTTTGAAAAATGGAAAAGTGAAGGATTCTCTCTGTTCCTACCTGGCAACTTACGCGCTTTTTGCGGGCACAGCCGTTATGTTTTATCCCGGTGATGTCTTTATTAGGGTGATCGGCATCAATATTCAAACCATGATCCATCACGGCGGCATGGTCGTCATTGGCGTATTTATGTACGTATCCGGACGTGTGAAATTCTCCCACACCACCGTTTTGAAAGCGCTGCCCACCTTCTGTACCTGCCTGGGTTTGGCAATGATTATGAACATTCTCTACGGTCATTTTGGCGATCCCAATCAGGACTTTAATATGTTCTTCATCTCCCCCTACTATCCCTGCACACTGCCCGTTTTGAGTTCGATTTACGGAAAAGAGCCTTATCCGATTTTCATGATTGTCTACATATTCGTTTTTACAT
>JAFTMD010000104.1 GCA_017452585.1 Clostridia bacterium | reverse complement strand
AATAGTTCTTATATGCGTCGCCGTGCGCTTCAATAACGTAGTTACCACTGTCACCTACACGGTTCCACTTTAAATCATCATACGCTTTTGCGAGTGATTCATTGTACTGGATACCTGCTTCTTTCAAACCGCCAAGGAAGGTAACAAGATCGTTTCTCGAACCCGTACCGGAACCTGTACCTTGAGGCATGAAGCCGCTATTGCTACCAGACCAACCGAATACGTTTACTTTTGCGTTTTCACCCAAAGGAAGGGTGTTGTTTTCATTCTTCAAAAGCACTGCGCCTTCTTCTTCCACTTTCTGCGCCAAAGCCTTACCACTTTCACGAGCTGCAATTGCTTGCTCACTATCTTCGTTAAAGCCATAGCCGCAAAGATAAGAGGTAATCAAGCCAGAATTGAGATAGCATGCATAGTTACCAACGAAAAGCGCGCTTGCGAGGACCACACTGATGAGGATCGACGCGATAGGCGATTTCTTTTTGAGATTTTTTTTCATGGTTTTCCTCTCTTTAATTATTATTATTTTTTAAAGTTGAATGCTAGAGTTACTTTTTTAACGTTTGATTATCGCATTTGCGATAAGGTGATCTCAATCGTTTTATTTTTTTAACTTCTCTCTGATAGCCTCCCCTCTTCTCCCGTAATCGGGAGAGAAAGGGGTTGACTATTAGAGGGAGATTCTTAAATGTTTTTATGTTTTTATGCTTCTACTACTTCAAATGCTACGTAGTCAAGGTCAACGCTAATACCGCTGGTGAATTCGAAACAGTATACGCCTGCTTCCGCAACCGTCACCGTACCGATAACGCCTTCTGCAACTGCGCCGTTACCAAGAACTGCGCCTTCTGCAGGTGTCAATTCAACGCCACCAAAGCTATACTTGTACGCATTCAATGCATTGCCGCCGAAACCTGCAAGGCTGATTTTCAATATGCAAGCCGCTTCTACCGTCACATATACACGGAAGGTAGAACCGTTGTCAAATCCATAAATTCTACCAGAGCCACGACCTACGTCGCCTTCTACGCAAACGCCTGCATTAACGAAATCGTCGCGCGTATTGATACTGCTCTTCGTATAATCGATATTTTCAAGCTCGTATTTGGTAACACCCGTCGTTGCAAGCGTAATATCAGATGCTACGTTCGTCGTTTCGGGAGTCTTTTCAAATACTTCGAGAACATAACCGTCAAGGTTACCGCTATTTACCATGATCTTGAAGGTATAAACGGTGTCTGCAGTAAGCTTAAGAGTTGCAACCTGTACGTTGGAAACGTTCCACCACTGATTTTCAGAGGTACCAGGCGCAACTTCGCCGTCCGTAAGCGTAAGGCTTTCCCCATTTACGCTAACGCCGCCGATAAAGTTAAGGATACTGCCGCCTTCAAACTTTGCAAAAGCAATTTTAAGCGCAACGTTTACGTCTTTTACAGATTTCACGGTGAACGTCTGATATCCGCCAGCACCGATACCGCCAAGACCCTGACCGCCTGTGAAGGATTCTACTACGGGTTTTTCAAAGCCTGCCTGAGGAACCAACGTGGTCATATCAAGAAGTTCTGCTTCTACTTTGTAGCTAGTAGCTTCGTCCGTAATCGTAATGTCGGGCGTAACTTCGGGCTGTTCGGGTTCTGCTTCACCCTCTACTTTAAACATAAAATAGTCAATGTTTGCATTGCCGCCGCTTACCATGTTCATTTCAAACGTATAAATGCCTGCCTCTACTTCCACTTCGCCAAGCGCTACGTCTACCCACTTCCAATAGTCAGACGCTTCTCTATGACCGAATTCACCTTGCGCTACGGGCGTCAACGTTTGACCTGCAAACGTGAACGTAATATTGGAGAAATCATAAACAGCATTTTCATAATGCGACATACGCATCGTCAATGTCAACGTTGTTGCTTCCTTCACATCTACCGTGAATTTGAGAACGGAACTATTCGTATACCCCTTCAAGCACGCACCAGAGCCAAAATCGTTACTCCAGCTTTCGGTGAAACCAATGCCTGCTGCTGCAAAATCAGGACGAAGAACCAACGTGCTCTTATCTACATTTTCGCCTTCCATCTTGTATTCGCCTGCTCCGTCAATTGTTACATCAGGGGTAACTTCGGGCTGTTCGGGTTCAACGGGTTCAAGCACTTCCACTACGGTGAACGTGAGTTTATCAAGATTAGGGTGACCGTTGATGGTGATGGTAATTGTATTCAACCCTTTCGCGAAAGTAAGCTGGCCAAAGCTTGCCGATTGCCAATCCCAATAAGGAGTTTCGCCAGAGCCAGACAAGCTACCAGAAGGAAGGGTGAGCGTTTCACCGTTCAAGGTAACAACGAAATTCGTGCTGATATCATAACCAGCTGCATCCGTTGCGCCAACCATAGCCACGTCAACCTTCATTGCTTCGGGAGCATTTACGTTGATCGTAAATACGGTACCCGTCGTGAAACCCATGATACAGGTTGCGCCGTTGCCGCTTTCCGTGCCGTACTGACCTGCCTGCAATCTACCTGCATCAACAAAGTCTTGTCTAGTAACGACGCCACTATTGTCAAACGTTTCCGCTTCCACAGTCGTCGTGCCTTCTAAACCAAGCGTTGCATCCACTTCTACTTCGGGCTGTTCGGGACCTACGGAAGGAGCGTCAGGAGCCGACGCAGGATCTACCGCTTCAAAATGCACATTGTAAAGGTCGGAATTTACGCCAAAGCTAAATTCAAACGTATAAACGCCTGCTTCCGCTACGGATACCGTGCCAACGAGCACTTTACTCAACGAGCCAGCAAGTTGCGCACCTTCTGCGGGCGTGAGTACGGTGTTGCCGAATTTCCAGCTGTATTCGCTGAACGCCGCGCCGCCGAAGCCTTCCAAATAAATATTCAACGTACAAGCTGCTTCTACGTTTAATTTAATACGGAAGATAGAACCGTTATCAAAACCATAGATAGCGTCTGAGCTCTTACCGCAGTTGCCTTCGCCTACCGCAGGAATGAAGTCAGGACGGGTAACGATATCACAATTTTCCCAATTGAAGTTAGGAGCCTTGATCGTTGCCGTAGAACCTACCTGACCGTTGATGGACAGATCTGCCTCTTCTGCTACCGTATGACCTTCACACTTTTCTGCACACGCGCTTTCCATACATTCTTCGTCAAGACACTTGCCACAAACTTCACATACGCTTTCGCATGCGTGCTGATTGTCAAGATCGGTACCGTCTTCAGCATATTCGCCGAAGGATACTACTTCGAATTCGAAGGTATCTACGTTACAGTCGGTGGAAACTACTTCTACCAAGAAGAGATGATCGCCTGCGGGGAGATTATATTCACCAACGTTGGTATAAATCCAATCCCACCAAAGACCTGCACCGGGATTACCGCCTTCAATGTTGATACGTTCTATCATCTTCAATTCGATGCCGTCGATCGAGAATCTCCAGTTGTCTGCTACGAAGTAAGCACCTTTACCTACTGCGCTCGCTTTCATCTTAATGCGAACGGTAGCGTTCTGCGCAAGACGAAGCGTCGTAGACATCTGTGAACCTTTACCGATTGCGCCAACCGCCGTGCCATTGTTCGTGGTCTTACCTTCGGAATCCTTCGTAGGTTCAACGAAGAGCTGTCCATCTTTCAAGCCGTGCGCCGCCGCTACGTCTGCACGTGTGAAAGCTTTTTCCGTATCAAAGTTTTCAAGGTCTTTCACAATCGTCGTCGTATCTGCGATTTCAACGATGGAATTGATATAACGCATACCTACATAGAAGTCGATATAGTCGAGATCGAATGCTTTATTGCCCTGCACTTCAAAGGTAAGTGTATTCGTTCCTTCGGGAATATCAATACCGCGAAGAACGATATCCGTCCACTTGCCTGCGCCATTTGCTTCAATCGTATAACCGTCAAGCGAGATTTCGCCGCTTGCATTACCATTTTCATCTTGCGCAAAGTTCAAGTACATCTTCATTTCACCTGCGTTGAGATCCGCCGCCGTCGAATTCGCAACACGGAGAACGAGAGTTACGCTTTCATATTGCTGATTTGCAGTGAAGGTGAAACCAAAATAGTTATACTGTACGTTATAACCTGTCAAATATTTATCGCCGCTGGTGATGTCTGCGTCGATGGGAGCCGTTGCCACGAAATCGGTGACGCCTTCCGCCTTCTTAACGCCGGGCGTTACCATATCGATATTTTCCGCTTCTACACGGTAAGGCACGGATTCATTTTCTGCCGTAATATCCAAAAGCGAGGTTGCAGAAATTTGAGGAATCACCTTCGTCTTTACGGTGATTTCATAACGCGCCGTTTGGCCTCCGTATACGATCGTTACCGTTCTTGTGCCGGGTTTTGTTGTATCGGGTTTTACAATTCTGCAGTCCTTAAGATCTACCGCTTTCGTACTACCGTCACTCATGGTAGCCGTTACTTTTACGCCCTCTGTTGTAAACTCTTCCGCAAAATTAAATTCTGTCTTTGCTTCCGTCGTATCAATCGCGATGGATTTTACGCTTACTTTCGTAGAGGGTTCGTCGGGAGTGCTAGAATCGTCCGGGGTTTCTACAACGTTGCCGAACATATCTTCAAACTGATCAACGATGGGGCCCAAAACGCTGTCTACTGCACCAAATGCGTTGTCGAAAACATTTTCGCCAACTTTAAGTACGCTGTCTAACGCTTCACAGGAAGTAAACGCCGTCACGCTGGACAACATTGCTGTCGCCAAAAGCAGTGAACAAAGTTTCTTTTTTTTCATGATAATCTCCTTATCTCATTTATTTTCGGGATTGGTTTTTTGTATTTTTTGCGTTCATCACCACCCATACGCAAAGAAAAACAATTCCCCTTTCCCAGATTTTCCCCCAAATTATACCACACATTCAAAAAAAGGCAATACCCTAAAGCATAAGCCGTCGTTTTAGAAGCCCAACCCGTCAAATTCTCCCACTTTTCAGCGGCAGTAAATGAACAGATTAAACAAAATAAAGAGCAGATAAGACAATCCGCTCTTCATTTTCATATTATCATAATACTTCTTCGCCTTTTTTTACTTTCTAGTGGTATTCTTTTTAAGTCTTCTTTTTGCCTTTGCATCGACCTTTTCTTCTATACATTCCTCCACTTCTTGAAGTGGCATCAAAATGTTGACGTTAAAAAAGCCTTTATCGGGAGCAATATCCAATGTTGCGTCATATTTATCGCATACGCGACGAACGCTCTTCAACCCAAAGCCGTGCAATTCGTGATGACGTTTTGTCGTTTGTGGTAAGCCGTCTTTAAAGACAAATTCCCCTTCTCCGCAATAGTTGTAAACCGTAATGCTTAACAATGTTGGACAACGGCTTTCTATCCTCACCCCCATTGTTCTTTTATCCTTCGGACATTTGCTTACCGCCTCCACGGCGTTGCTCAGAAGATTGCCAAACAAGCTGTACACATCTTCGTCATCCATAAAAGAAAGCAGTGCGCCATCCGTCACATAACTCGTACGAATGGAATATTTTGAACATTGTTGATTGATTTCACTTAATACTACATCCAAGGCCGTATTGCCCGTATAGGTAAATCTGCTATATTCATCAATCACCTTTTCCAACTCTTCGTCCGATTTGGTTTTTAATTCATCTGCCCTATTTTTCCACTCCTGATATTTCAGATCATGGCACTTAATATTAACGGTATCCATTGCCTCTTTTACCGCTGTATATCGCTCACGCTCAAATCGACGGGCAATCTGTTCCATTTGCAAACGGGTTTGCAAACCCCAACTCAATATTACTTGGCACTGCAAAAATAGCCCAAAGAAGCAACAAATAATATTATATAGCCCAGAAATAATGATACCAAATGGAATATAGATAAAATGCAATACGATTGCGTTTAACACGATATCAACCACAAGAATCGCGCTTACCAAGCCCATACTTAAAAAATTAGGCAACGCAAAATTTTCAAAATTTAACTGACGGGCGAAAACGTAATAACAAAATGTATACGTCACTATGTAAATGAAAAAGTATATAATTGTAAAAAAAGGATTGTTGAACATAGGTGCAAATGACGAACCGTACATTCCCATCACCGTATTACCCGTTCCACTTGTCAAAAGCAAAGTAATTATATTGTGGATTTGATAAGTGAGATGTTGTACGGTATATCCTGCAACACAACAAAATAGCAGTTTAAACCAACTCTCCTTGAATAACAACTTCGTCGACAACACCGTAAACAAAAAGAGACAGATAAACATAAAACACATATAAAACGGATTGCCTTCAATCACTGGAAACAGGAAAGAAAATAGAAAACATAAGAGGATTGTGCCCAACAATCTTCGAACAAAATATCTTCGCTTTTTTAATGTCACCAAAAATAATGCTTCCGCAAACAATAGCTCCGCCATAAACAAAAAGGATTTGTAAAACTGGAGCTGCGTCATTCCATTTAAAAACTGTAATATAAAATTAGAAGAATATACCAAAATATTTATCAAATGCGTCATATTTTTCACCCATAATTTTATCGTGCCAGATAGCGGTTAAGCGCGGACATAAACTCTTTCTTTTTCGATCTTGATATCGCTATTTCTTCCCCGTCTAAGTTAAGCGCAAATCCCTCCACGCCTTTCACGTACCAAAGGTTGACCAAATAGCAGTGGTTGCATCGAACGAAATTTTTGGAAATCAACTGTCTTTCCATGTCATTCAAAGAACCGTTTCCTTCAAAAACTTCATTTACGGTATGGAAAATTAGCTTATGCTTGATGACTTCAATATACTTGATATCCTTTACAGAAACAATTTTTACGCTTCCTTTCACGCTTATGCCAATTGTATCCAAAACCTCTTTCGAAACACGTTGCAAAACACGTGTCATTCGCAATGAAAAATCTGAATACAAAATAGGCTTGACAATAAAATCAAAAGCTAGCACTTCATATCCCTTTACGGCAAACTGTTCAAAGGCGGTTACAAAAATGAGCGTCACGACGGAATCCAACTTACGAAGTTTGCGCGAAGCCTCTATCCCATTTATATCATTTTTGAATTCGATATCCATAAACACAATATCAAATCCATCATACTGAGTTAAAAAATCTGTCGTGCAAGGAAAATGTTTCACTTGCAGTTTTACAAGATTTTCGTTTGCGTAACGATGCAAAAAATTCACAAGATTATCCGCAATTTTTTTCTCATCTTCGACAATCGCAATTTTTATCACAATACTCCTCCTTCGTACGCTCTAATCATTCCTTTCAGTTACTCAAACCAATAATTATTTTGAAAGTAGAGCATTTCAGTCGCTCTACTTTTTTTATTCGCGTAGCCAATAAAGTTATTATAAAAATTTATT
>JAFTMD010000103.1 GCA_017452585.1 Clostridia bacterium | reverse complement strand
CATGAAATTGATAAATTCATAGCCCGTCATCTTTTCAAAAAGCACGTGTTCGTCACTTACGTAGCCAAAATTCTTTTTCGCTTGAATAGAATCCGTCTTCAAATCGTGTCCTGCGATTTTGATCGTACCTGCTTCGTAGGGGTGCATCCCCGTGACGCATTTAATCATCGTCGATTTACCGGCGCCGTTATGGCCCAATACCCCGATAATTTCGCCTTCATAGCCTTTAATGTTGATGTCTTCGATCGTATAATCTGCCTTTGCAGAATAACGCTTACCAAGACCTTTTACTTCGATTAGCATTCCCATGCTGCCCTCCATATTTTTGTTTTTTCTTTTTCTTTTGATTTTGATTTTTTTATTCTCACATCCCTCTTGGTGGGATGATTTTGACTGCTTGAATAGAGTTACGATTTTAAAACAAGGCTATGTCACAGAGAATAGTTGATTTTAGCTGAAATTTTTTTTCAGCGATTTGACGAGAAAAATACAAGAAAGACAAACGAAATGTGAGGGCGCATACCCGCTGCGGTCTGTAACCGAGCATTTTGCGCCGTATTTCGCAGCATTTTTCCGTCAAAAATCAACCAGGTGATGGGACAGAGCCTTAAACAAAAAACGCAACCATTCTGTCGACATGGATTGACAAAATTCAACATGGGAAAGCGTAAAAACTCCCTTGCGTGCGCTTGCGACGGGCGCTCGCGCGCGTATGCTGACTTGTCATTCTCCAACGAAACATTGTCGCTTCGTTGAAAAACGGTCAATCTACAGATGATTTGCGTTCAGGTGGCAAAACCACCATTTGCCCGACGGATCCGCTGGCCGTCGGGCTAAATCTTAAATTCTTAAATTGGCAAAATGAAGAAAAATCTTCCCGAAGGCGCGCGGAAGAGGTCTTTCCACGTACACCTTTTTTTCTTCAACGTATTCTACCGAGTGTAAGTCGGTGAAACGGAGCTCTATCGGCCTTTTTGTGATCATGAACCCAAAGAAGGAGAAGATCAAACAGAGCTCAACCATAATAAGCACAATCCCTGCAAAAATTTGCAAGGCGGAATGGACGGACCTTGTCGCAAAACAGGTTTGCAACAGCCAACGAATAAAGTTGACGAAACGAACTGATAACATGTCGAAACCAAACGCTCTAAAGAGAGGGATCATCGACAGCGCAAGACAAGAAAGCCCTGCCACAATTCCCCCTAAGAAGGAAATGCGGAGCGCTTTTTTCGCAGCCTTCTCTATGGCAACCAAAAGTTTGCCTGCGTCATAAGATTCTTTAAAAAACTTTACGCTATACAGAAAGCATGCGACCAATATTAAGGTGATGATAACGTATATTTGCATATCTATCTCCTCAAAATCTCCTGTCGTTTTCGTCTGCGCCATACCATTCGTGCGCTTTTAATATATTCATTATATATCTTTTCTTCAATTTTGTCAATAGTTTTCGCAAAAAAACTGTATATTTGACGAGATTTTTTTGGATTTTTTACGAAATTCGACAGCATTCGCCATATTTTCACCCTTTTTCCTACAAGAAAAAACTCCGACAAAGCGAACTTTGACGGAGCAAAAAAGCGGATTTACTCTTCTTTTTTTTCTGTTATTTTTTGAAACGAGGCACCCATGTCTGCGTTCACGGACTTTTTAGGTTCCGTTTCCAGCCCCTGCAAGGACGCCACGTAAGCAATATATTCCGCCTCAGTCAATTTTGGCACTCTCGCTTTTCGATTTTTGTTCATTTTACTCATACATACGCCTCCGTATTCGGATTTTCTTGAGGTTGAGCCTTTTGCGCCCCCCTCCATACAAGTATGACCATTTTTTCTCATTTTATCCCCCTAAAAGAGAATGCAAAGCAAATTTCCCTTCCCATCATTGACAATTTTTGAAATGGTACGACGCATTTTTTTGCGAAGTTCTATGGGCATATTGCCACTCTTGCCTTCCAACTCCTCACCCATAAGCTCCTTAAGGGATTTCCCAAAAATGTTCGTTTCCCATACGCCATCTCCCTCTTCAAAACTCTGCAAGGTGTCCTCCATGAAATCCTCCCCCTGCTGTTTCGTTCCGATAACCGGTTGCACAAGCCCATGCACGTTGAGTTTTACAATGTGATAGCTGGGTGCCTTTGCGCGGAATTGCACCCCGTAACCGGCGCTCTTTTTGACAAGTTTCGGTTTCTCCAAGGAAAACTCCTCTTCCCCGGGATAAACGATTCCATATCCCGTCTTTTCCGCCTCTTCCAAGGCATCCTTTACACGATCGTACGAGCGTTTCGTGTCCGACAAATTGCGCGCATAACGGAACAACGTTAAATCATCCTCAATCTCCTCCCCGCAAATATCGCTAAGCGTTTGATAGAAGAGAGAATCTTTCACCCCGACGGTGATGGTTACCTTTCCCTGACCCAGATCCATAAAAATTTCTTCAGGATTGAGATAGTCACTCTCTTCGTCAAAGAGCTGTTCGAGAAGGAAGCAATCTTGCATCCTTTGAATACTCCCAGCCACGTTTCGAATGGTAGAGAGCAAATTGCCCACCGCAGGGGTTTCCTCAGACAGGGATTGAAGCCATTTGGGCATACGCACATCTATCCGCAAAACGGGGAAGGCAAACAACACCTTTTTCATGACCTCTAAAATTTCCACTTCACCCATATTTTCAACGTTCAACGCAACCATGGGTACCTCGTAACGCTTTTCTAGGCTCTTGACAAGCTCTTCACAAGCTTCGGGATTTTGACAATTTACAAGCACGATAAAAGGTTTGCCGAGTGATTTTAACTCATGCACGGCGCGCTCTTCGGCGGGGACATAACTCTCCCTAGGCAAGCCTGTTACACTCCCATCCGTCGTTACCAATACGCCAATGGTGGCATGCTCGTGAATCACCTTCTTCGTTCCAAGCGTAGCCGCTTCCTCAAAGGGAATCGCCTCCTCTTTCCAAGGCGTTTTTACAAGCCGTGGCGAGCCGTCCTCCTCAAAACCGCCTGCCCCCTCCACGGGATAGCCGACGCAATCGACCAATCGAACTGCCACCGACGCCCCACTTGTCAAGGATATATGGACAGCCTTTGCCGGCACGAATTTCGGTTCTGTCGTCATCACCGTTTTGCCATCTCCCGCCTGTGGCAATTCATCTGTCATCACCGCTTTTTCGCTTCCCTCTGCATACGGTAAAACGAGCGTCTGCATAAATTTCCGTATGAAGGTCGATTTGCCCGTTCGAACGGGCCCTACCACACCCACATAGATATCGCCACCTGTGCGGTTTGCCAAGTCCTCATATACGCTGTAACTTTCCATCATGAACCTCCCATGCGAAAAAAAATCTCCGCAAAAATAAACCTTACGGTCTACTCTATGCGAAGATTTCTTGCAATATGTCAATTTTTAATGATTTTCCTTTTCGCTGGCCGCCATTACGCGTACATAATCTTTATCCGCCGAAAAATCACGCTCCTCTGTATACTCACCGCCGAGCGCTTCAATAGCATATTTGAGTTCTTGAAACTCCACGAAGCCCAAGGATTCGTCCTCTATCTTATCCAGCAAATACGGAAGCGCACGTTCGTCGCCATAGCGAGCCAAAGCGTTTGCTCTTCTGGGCAACAGCCCTTCCTCCGCCTGCAAGAACGCTTGTAACAGCACGGAATATACCCGATCATCCCCCAACTTGGTGCGCGCAAGGAGTTCTAACATATACTCCTTCTCTCTGCCCTTTGCGAGCATCTCTAAAGCGGGCTCCTTGACGGCCTCCGCATTCTCACGCAAGATGTCCAGTAACCCATTCTTGACCGATTCTTCCACGTCCTCCTCAAATAACAAGGCAAAATAGCTGTCCAATACGTTGCTGTGATCGTCGATCAATTCTAAAACCTCCTTGCCGTAGGGTTGGCGAAGAAGGGGGAGCAACAATGCCGTCAATGCGCGTTTTTCCAATTCTGCGCGCATAAATTCGGGAATGGAAATTTTTTCTTTCAAGTGTGCGGAAAGAACGTCCACCAATTCCGTATCCGAAAGGTTGGCATAATATTGCTTGGGCGTACATTTTATCTTGGCAATATACGTATCGCCAAACTGCTTATATAATTTGGGAATAGCATCCTCCCAATTTTTCGCCGAGCGTTTTTTCTTGTTCTGTTTCATATAGATGGCAATTTTTTCATCAAAAAGCCCATCAAAATCAATCACTTTCATGTTCTTTATCCCTTCATACCATAATCACTGCTCAATGCTTCCGTCAACAGCACTTGCACTTTGGCAAGATTTGCCTCAAACACCGACGCGATTCGATTGGGATCGTTGCCCAATTCCTTGATCCCCGTCAAAAGGAAAATCGCGCAAGCGCAATCGTCCACGCTGTCCACCAAATCCAATGCGTTGTATCCCTCAAGCGCCCGATAGAGTTTTTCCGTTGCCAAACGAATAACCTCCCCGTACGTTTCCTTAAGAATGATAAATTTAGACGCCACCTTGGCGTAGGCTTGTACGAATTTCTTGCGACGTTTTCTGCCGATGGAAATGCGTGGAAGGAAAATTTTTCGATAAATGTTATACAACACCAGTCCGAATTGATTTTCTTCGTTACGCTCTAAGAGCATTCGAAGTACCTCCAGCTTTAAAACGTCTGCCACTTCATAATCCAACAACACGTCCTGTAAAAAGCTATCCGCGCCCACGTGCACTGCCGTAATTAAACCCAGATATTGCAGATCTTGATCGTTTCCGTCCATCTCGTCAAAGCACCACTCGAAATAGCGATCCTGTAACGCCAGAAAACCAAAAAGTTGCGCGTCTTGTTGATTACACTTATTGATATGCATCAAATTGACGCAACGCGCTTCCCTTTCTTCCTGTGGTAAATGATAAAAATAGGTGAGCGTAGGCATCGGCCCACCGTCCTGATACTCACGAAGAGCCTTCCAGTAATACCGCGCTACCTCCGCATCCGGATAGATGGTGATCAGCTTTTCAAAGGCGTCCACCGCCGTCTTGGTAAACCCGCTTTTGAAGGCGGACACCCCTTTAAAATAGAGCACTCTGCCATCATAAGGCGTCTTTTGATCGAGCAATTCGAAGCGCTTAAACGCTTCCTGATCCAATCCGTTTTCACAACATACGGTGGCAATTTTGAACAACTCGTCCGTGTCCTCCGTATGCATTTCAGCCAAACGCTCCGCAATTGCGCGACTTTGCTCCTGCAAACCCTGTTCTCCATACACAGCCGAAAGGGTTGCCAACGCGCGCACGTCGTTGGGGACCTCCTCCAAAATTTCTAAACACGCCTGCTTTGCCTGCTCGGTATTTCCGTCTAACATATAGGCAATTGCCTGCAATTCCTTCCCCTGTAAATACTGTTTCGACCCTTTTTCTATCTTCGAGAAAAACTCCACCGCGCGCTTGCAATCGCCAGCCTTTAAGGCGCGAGAGCCCCAATTAAATTCTTCCGTGTAATCGGCAAGACGAGGAGGGTAAACAAAACGAAACTTATTCTTTTTGGAATCGGAAAACGCCTCGGCAATATCGAGCTTGGTCTCCTCGGGAATTTCATCATCTACGTCAATGAGGCGATTGTAGTAGAACGCCGCTTGCATTTCCTGCCCAAGCGCCAAATAATTGACCGCCAATCCTTCATAAATATCCGGCAATTCCTCCTCGTCTGCGATATGCAGAAACTGAAACCAATAATTGATTGCCATGCCCTGTAAATTCATACCCTCGTAAATGTCGGCAAGGCGCGCAAACACGTCTCCGTTGCCGCCGTACATTTCCAATTCACGATACGCAAACTTTAAGGCTGACACATAATCTCCTTCGTTGTAATATTTATCGGCAATCCAGCCCAAACGCTTTCGGCTGAAATCGATTCTTTTCACTTTACTATCTTTTTTCATAACCCATTAAGTACCCTTTGGAAACAGATGATCCGCATCTTCGTCCGTAAATTCATAATCGGTGTTGCAATAATGACAATGCACGCGAACTGCCCCGTCTTCACGAATAATTTGACGCATTTGTTCCTCGCCAAGCGACACCAAAACACGCGTTAAATAACGACGGGAACAATTGCATTTATACCCAGCTTTTCTCTCCTCTATCCCTTCCGTAGACTGGGAGAAATACTCCGTGAACGCAGACATGGTACCCTCGTTTTTTACTTTTTGTAAAATCGCAGACAGCGGAAGTTCCGCCACTTTATCCAGCGTTGCTTGCTCGGCAAAAGGCAACGGTTGCACCGCTATAACACCCGCAAACGCCACCCCCGTTTCGTCAAATTCCACAATGCTACACAGCCTTGTGGGAAGTTGCTCGCTGATGCGGAAATATTCCTCAAATCCGGCATCCAAGCCCCCCTTAGGCAATCCGCACGCGCCAACAAAGGGACGATTGTATCCATCGTCACGAATAATCGTCAAATAGGAATTTCCGCCTAAAAGTTCCTCTTCTAAGGCAGGATCTTCCGCAGTTGTATTCAAAATGTATCCACGCATATTCAATTGGCGATTGACCGAAACGGCAATTTCCCCTACGTAGTCACCTTTCAAGGAAAGGGAAATTTCCCCCTTTTCCTCCTTTAAACAGGCGCTCATAAACGTCATCAAAGAGAGGGCTTTTCCCAATAAATGAGCCGATCCTTTCGCCAGATTGTGCAATTGCATACCCTTTTG
>JAFTMD010000102.1 GCA_017452585.1 Clostridia bacterium | reverse complement strand
GAAAGAGTTTTAAATATGTATTAAAAAAGGAGGAACAGGCAAAGAAAGCTCATTCTTCAGGTTCGTAAGAGGGGAGGTTGGGTGGCTTTAAGATGAGGGCAGCCAACACGGGAACGAGCAAGCAGATGACGACGAGAAGGGCAATTTGCATGGGCGGAACGTCCACAGGGGATCCGTTGGAGGGTTTTTCAGAGGAAACAGGTTGTTTGGAGGCGAGATAGTCGGCGTATTCGTCGTTGTTTTCAAAGCGAATATGGTCGGGCTTGGGAATATATCCAAACTCCTCGCCACGAAGCACGTAGCAATAGGTTTCCGAACCGACGTAGTAATCACCGTAATATATACAGGAAATGGTGATTTGCGTGAGGAAGGAAGAATCGGCTGGGTTGGTGTTTTCAATGGCGTAGGTAACGTCGAATACATAATAGAGGTAGGGTCGAAGAGGGACGTAATCGACAAAAGTGAGCTGTTCTGTGCGGACGTAGCCTGCAATACGCAGGGCGTTGCTTTCGTTGCGTTGGTATTCAACGCGACAAAAGTCGGGTTGATAGTCAATGAGGCGAACGTAATAGGTTTTGGGGAGGAGAAAAAGGCCCTTCTTGCCATTGGCGTCAGTGTAAAGATAGACGTCATCAGCGAGAATACAGGCATAATCACCGGGGAGAGGGGTTGCCGTTTGCGCAACGGCGCTGGGGATAGCGGGAAAGACACGTTCGCGAGGGTGGGGCGAAAGTGTCAACATGAGGATAAATATACAAAGGAAAAGGGACGCGCTCGTCCGAAAGAAATGTTTTTTCAGCATGGTAAGTAACTCGATGGATTGATTTGCGAAGATGTATTCGCTGATAACATTATAAAGGAGTGGAGAGGGAAGTTTTTGACTGTTTGGCGGAGAATATGAGAGAAATTGTAGAAAAATTGCGGGCGATTGAGCGTGAACAGACGAAACGCAAGGCGCATCCGTTGGCATTGTACAATACGGGCGCGGTTAAACATGAGAAACAACTCGCTTTTCATCAATGTACAAAACGCAACCGATGGGTGTTTGGTGGCAATCGTTCGGGCAAGACGGAGTGTGGCGCGGTGGAATGTGTCTACATGGCAAGGGGGATTCATCCCTATCGAGCCAATCGAAAGGACGTGTGCGGATGGGTGGTTTCCCTTTCTCAACAGGTGCAACGTGATGTGGCGCAGAAGAAGGTGCTTCATTATTTACGGAAGGATTGGATTGAGGATATCGTGATGTTGAGTGGACGTAAGGACTCACCGGAGCATGGGATTATTGATTTTATCCGAGTAAAAAACGTGCTGGGTGGGAGCTCTGTGATTGGTTTTAAGAGCTGCGATCAAGGGCGTGAGAAATTTCAGGGCGCGTCGTTGGATTTTGTCTGGTTTGATGAAGAACCGCCGGAGGATATCTACACGGAGTGTAAAATGCGCGTGCTGGATCGAAAAGGGGATTTATTTGGTACAATGACACCGCTCAAGGGGTTGACGTTTGTATACAATGAGATTTTTCTCAATCGACGGCAGGATAAAGAGGTGTGGTATGAGTTTATGGAATGGAAGGATAATCCCTACCTCGATCCGTCGGAAGTGGAGGCGTTGACGGAGAGTTTGGACGAGCGAACTTTGCAATCTAGACGATACGGACGGTTTGCTTCGGCTTCCGCAGGGCTCGTCTATCCTGAATTTGACGAACGAATTCACGTCATCGAGCCCTTTAACATTCCACCGGAATGGCAAGATACCATTTCCATTGATCCCGGGTTGAATAATCCGCTGTCTGCCCATTGGTATGCGGTGGATTTTGATGATAATGTCTATGTGGTGTACGAGCATTACGAAGCGGGGCGGGATATCGATTACCATGCGAATTGTATCAAGGAGATCTGTCAAAAAATTGGGTGGCATACGGACAGTCGGGGGCGGATTTGCGCCCTCATTGATAGCGCAGCTAAACAACGTACGTTGGGTTCAGTGAAGAGCGTGGTGGAACTCTTTTATGAGCGAGAGATTTTGGTCAATCCTGATGTGGAGAAGGATCTTTTTACTGGCATAGCCAGGGTGAAGAGTTTTTTAAAGCAGGACAATGGTTTGCCCAATCTGTACATTTTTTCCAATTGTGTGCATTTGATTTCGGAGATAAAGGGATATTATTGGGGGAGTGGCGATGTGCCGAGAAAGGCGGATGATCACAGCTTGGATGAGATGCGATACTACTTGATGTCCCGCCCGAAAAAAATGACGCAAGCCATAAAGACGCCATTGGAAAAGGATAAAGACAGATTGGCAAGGCAGCTACGAAGAAAAAAAGGAGGGCACTGATATGTAAATGCAAATATCAAAAATTGGAATAGGGAGGGGGCAGGTATGAGATGAACGAAACTTTGACGAAGAAAAATGGTAAGCAAAAGGACGAAAAAATCGGAGAGGCGCTCTTGAAAGTGGCGCTTGGATATCAAGTGTCAGAAGTGACGGAAGAATATGCAGAAGTAGATGGGGAGTTGAAGCTCACCAAGCGAAAGAAGACGAAAAAGGATATTCCACCCGATCTCAAGGCGGTGCAGTTATTGCTCTCTTCGCAACAGACGGAGGAGTTGAGCGCTTGGACGGATGAGGAGTTGGAAACGGAACGGAGAAAACTCCTGTTGGAATTGGAGGAAACTTCGAAAAAAATGGGAACAAAGGAAGGCCCCAAAAAGAGGGTAAAAAAGAAAAAGGAGGCACCCATGTATTTGATGAAGGAGAAAAATAAGGAGGAAACAGAGGATGAATACTGAGGAGGTTAGGCTGAACGAGGAAACATTGGCGAAGCAACAGGAACGGGAGGATGCGCGCATTGCGGCTGAAGTTGAAGCGGATTACGCGAAACGTCGTGAGGAGCGACGCTCCGTGGAGAATAGCTGGGTGCTGAATATGAATTTCCTGTGTGGAAATCAATATTGCGACGTGTCGCCCTTAGGTGGTCTGGTGGAGGAGGACGAGCAGTTCTACTGGCAATCACGCAGGGTGTTCAATCATATCGCGCCCACCATTGATTCGAGAATTTCCAAGCTAGAAAACCGCAAACCAGAACTCACTGTGCGCGCTTTTTCCGACGAGGATGGGGATTTAAAAGCGGCCAAATTAGCGACGGGGATTTTGCGTTACGTGCAAGATCGAATTGGATTTCACGAACTTTCCTCTCGCGCGACCATGTGGTCGGAGACGTGTGGCTCTGCCTTTTTTAAGGTCGGCTGGGATGAAAGAGGGGGCAGACAGGTCGGCGTAGACATTGACAATAGGCCTGTGTACGAAGGGGAAGTGCAGGTGAGCGTCGTGCCACCGTTTGAGATTTTTCCCGATCGGTTGGATGCAGATGATTTTGATGGAATTCGCAGTTTGATTCACGCAAGAGTAGTACCCGTTGACTATATCATGGAAAAATTTGGCGTTGCCATTCCCGGCAGAGAGATTTCCGGGATCATGAGTTATAGCGAGTCGACTACGGCGAAATTGCCCAACGAACAAACGGGGATGAATTTCACAAGCTGTGAAAATGCAGAGGTGTTGATTGAACGATATACACGTCCAACGATGGATGCGCCTGAAGGCAAGCTGGAGATTGTCGCAGGGGGGAAACTGTTGTTTAGCGGTGTGCTTCCCTTTGTGAATGGGGAGAGAAATGTGCGCGGATTTCCATTTGTAAAGCAGGATTGTATGCGTTTACCCGGGGCTTTTTTCGGCTGTAGCGTCATTGAAAGATTGATTCCCGTACAGCGCGCCTACAATGCGGTGCGCAATCGTAAACACGAATTTTTAAACCGATTGTCTATGGGGGTTTTGACGGTTGAGGACGGCTCTATCGACACGGACGAGCTCAGCGAAGAAGGGCTTTTGCCTGGGAAAGTGCTTGTGTACAGACAGGGAGGAAAACCGCCTGAACTGCTCGATTGTGGTGGCGTACCCAATGAGTTTAAAGACGAGGAAGAATGGCTGGAAAAGGAATTTGCCATGATTTCCGGGGTGAGCGATTTGTCGCAGAACTCCACCCCTGCGCGTGTAACGAGCGCCACCGGGTTGCAATTACTCCTTTCGCAGGACGAATCGAGAATGACGGGGACGATTATGAGTATCGACCGCGCTTTGAAGGAAGTCGGCAGACAGATTTTGCGCCTTTATCGTCAGTTTGCGGGTACGGCAAGACTTATGACGTTGACGGGCGAGGATAAAAAGACGCAGGTGTATTACTTTAATGCGGCAAGCTTGGACGTCAACGATTTGCAGTTTGAGGCAAAGGAAAGCGTTACGCCTGCGGAGAAGAAGGCAACGCTTTTGAACTTGTATCACGCAGGGCTTTTGACCGATTCGGAAGGAAAGTTGACGGCGGAAAACAAGCACCGCATTTTGGAGGCGTTTGGGTTTGGCAGCTATGAAAGCGCGCGTGATATTTCTTTCTTGCATGCGTCTAAGGCTGGTGAGGAGAATTTGGAAATACGCGAGAAGGACATTCTGCCTGATGTGTATGACGATCATAAAATTCACATTCACGAACATACTCGGTTTTTGCTTTCGGCGGAATTTAAGCGTTATAAAAATAAGGAAGAAGCAAAGGCGAAATTTATTGCGCACATGAACGAACATAAAAAAATGTTGGCGGAGCAGGAGTCCGCCATGGAATAAAGGAGGATAGGATATGAAGGAACAGGATAACGTTTACGACGACACCACGAGGGCGGAGGAAACCACAGCGGTAAGCAATCACGGCGAAAACATGGAGGCCGAACAACCAGCCTCGACAGTCCCCCGTAAGTTTAAGGACGTAGATGCCCTGGTGAGGGCGTACAGCTCTTTGCAGGCGGAGTTTACAAGACGTAGCCAACGCTTGAAGGAGCTCGAGAAGCAGGCGGAAAATTTTGATAGGGAGAAGGCGCATGTAGGGGATTCGGGGGTGGAAAAACTCCGTAAGAATGCTCTGCAACATAAGGAAGAAAATAGGCAGTTTGCGCAATTTGTGTCTGAAACGATGCAAAAAAATGGGCAGACAATCAAGGAAGAGACTCCCTCGTCAGAACCCGCTTCGCAGCAGGATCAACCCTCGGTAGAAGTGGCTTTGCAGGAAGAATCGAAGGATAATGGGCATACCATGTATGAGATGAACGACCAGCAAGGCCAAATGCCAGCGCATGGAGAGGGGAGAACTGAGGGTGCGTCCACGTGGAATACGGGGGAAAATGGAAGGGCGTCCACGGTGACAAGCGAAGGGCAACCTGAAAGTTTTGAAGCTCTCTATGAACGGGCAAGCCGCAACGAGGAGGTGCGTTTGAAAATCATTGGTGAATATCTTTCATCCCTTGGTAAACCAAGCGTACCTTTGATGGCCGGGAGTGTGGGGGTTTTGGCCACCCCTCCCAAACGTGCCAAAGACATATCGGACGCAGGAAATATGGCGTTGTTATATTTCAGAAAGCCGAAGGCGTAAGAAGCGCGCTAAAAGTTGCTTCAAAAAAGGCTCTATCCCATCACCTGGTTGATTTTTGACGGAAAAATACTACGAAATACGGCGCAAAATGCTCGGTTACAGACCACAGGGGGTATGCGCCCTCACATTTCGCTTGTCTTTCTTGTATTTTTCTCGTCAAATCGCTGAAATAAATTTCAGCTTAAATCAACCATTCTCTGTGATATAGCCCAAAAAATAATAATTTATGAGGAGAATTTTTGTATATGGTAACACTTCAAACAGCAGATAATGCATTAAAATCTTTTTATTTGGACGCAGTCAGCGATTCGTTGAATTTAAAGGTCAACCCTTTGCTTGCGAAAATTAAGCGTACGAGCGCAAACGTCGTAGGGAAAGACGTGCGCAAAGCCGTTCGTATCGGTGTGAGTGGCGGTATTGGCGCCGGTTCTGAAACGGGTAATTTGCCCACCGCAGGGGAAAGTGACTACACTCAGTTTGTTACGACCTTGAAGAATTTGTACGGCACGATTGAAATTTCTGATAAGGCGCTTCGCGCTTCCGCAAACAGCGAAGGTGCATTCGTCAATCTCTTGAATGATGAAATGGAAAATCTTATCAAGAGCGCAACTTTCAACTTTGGTAGAATGCTCTTTGGCGACGGCAATGGGATTATTGCCAAAGTCGCTTCGATTGCAAGCGGCGCAGTAAAACTCAACACCGTGAAGGGGCTTGCGGAAGGCATGATTGTCAGCTTCTGCACCTCGAGTGGGTCTGCCATTTCATTGGCGCAGAATCGTAAAATTTTGACGATCGACAAGGAAAATAAGACGATTACGATTGCCGGTTCTACCATCACGGAAAGCATTGTGCCCGTAGGTTCCTGTCTCTGTATTCAGGGTTCGACGCGCAACGAAATCACCGGTCTTGGTGCAATTTTCTCGAATAATGCGCTCTACGGCGTGGACAGAACATATTCGGCAATGCAACCTTATATGCAGGATGGCGTTGGCGAAATCAGCGAAAACGTCATTCAGACCGCCATCGATACGATTGAGGAAAATTCTGGCAGTAAGGTGAATTTTATCGTTTGCTCCTGGGGGGTAAGACGCGCATTGGCGGAATACTTCAAGCAGTTTAAGACGATGCTTCCCAATATGGAATTGGAAGGGGGCTTCAACGCGATGAGTTTCAATGGTATTCCCATCGTAGCCGATCGTTTCTGTCCGGAAGGCACGATGTATTTGCTCAATACGGATGATTTTGCCATTCATCAGCTTTGCGATTGGCAGTGGTTAGAAAGTGAAGATGGGAAGGTTTTGAAACAGGTGCCCGGTAAACCCGTCTACACCGCAACCCTTGTCAAGTATGCGGAACTCATGTGCGAACGTCCCAATGGTCAAGGGATGCTCAGCGGGATCACGGAAGCATAAAATCAGACGAACGAGGCACCCAGGTACGAGATGAACGGCTTGGGTGCTGTTCTTTTAAAGAAAGGAGGACGGAATATGAAAGTGAAAGATATTGTTTTGGCGGCGGCGCGCAGCTTGGGGATCTATGACGGCGTTGAGGCCTATTATGCGGGCGAGGATATGAGTTTAGAACGCGAGGGAGAGCTGCTTTTATCCTGTTTTAACTTGGTGGAGTGTGGATTGGCGCTTGAATATATTCCACTTTATGCGGAAGATGAACTCTTGACGACGATCAATCGGTTGGAGTTTTCCGCGCTCAAAAACAATCCGGTGCGTATCGTCGAGGTGACGGATGCGGATGGAAATGCCGTTTCCTATAAAGTATATCCTAAATTCTTGAAGGTGCCTGCGGGGCGCTGTAAGGTGACGTACACATACACGCCCAATGCAAAAACGATTGAGGACGAAAGCGATTTTGGTGCATTGGCGGCGGATTCCCTCTTCGTGTATGGTATTTTGGCGGAATTTTGCACCGCGGAAGGGCGTTTGGAAGAGGCGACGGCATGGGAGAAAAAATATAAACAGGCCATTGAAAGTTTGTTTAAAACGAGGACGTGCAAACGTTTGCAATCGAGAAGGTGGGTGTAAATATGAGCGTTTTAAGAAGGGAAAGAACGTATTTCAGAACGATGCATTTTTCTCTGCAGGAGGGGGGCAGGTATGTGTTGAAGCCCAAAATGGCGCTCAATTGCGACTGTCATGGCGGTGGATTGCGAACGGCGCCGAAATGGAACGTTTTGCAAAAATCCAATGGGACACCGATAGAGAGTCTGCCACAAAACGTACAGAGATTGGGCGTCATTAAAATGTACAACGCGCAAACGGGTACTTATACGGAGCGTTTCTGCGCGCTGGATAAGGCAGGCGCATTTTATACGCAGGAAAGCATAGATGCGGGGTTTGACAAGATCGGTTTAGGCTTTAATAATGCGGGGATGGTTCGTTTTGCAGGGACGGATAGCCGCTATTGCCTGGCGTTAATTTTGAAAAATTCCTGTATTTTTTGGAAGGAAAATGACACCTACGATATGGTTGCCATCACCGATTTAACCTATTTTGGGTGTTTCTTCAAACACCGTATGTTCGTCGGGAAAAATCCTTCCAAGATAGCCTTCAGCGATGCGGAAAATGTGTTGGATTTTACCCAATCCATCGAGGACGGGTCGGAAATTTCCTTTCCAAACGTCGGAGGGAAAATCGTGGCGATTTGCCCGTTTGAGGAGTATCTCTATCTGTTTTTTGAACATGGAATTCTCCGTTTGGACGTGGGTGGAGAGGCCAAGGAGTTCGTCGCCAAGGAATTGGCGTACGAGGGCGGTCGCATTTTTGGCAATCTCGTGCAAAAAGGAGAACAAGGCATCTATTTCATGGCGACGGATGGGGTGTATTGCTTGCGTGGAAATGACGTGACGAAGTGTTTGGCGGACTTTGTCGAACGTCCGTTGGAGGAGAATACAACCGCGCATGCTGCAAGTTTCCATGGTAAAATTCTGTTTTGTTATTGGACGGAAACTGGCTGCAAAACGTTGGCGGTTTACGAGGATGGTAAAGATGGATTTTATATGGATGCGTTGCCCGTCTTGACAGCGGAGGAGGGGGGCAGGTGTTTGTTCACGGACGAAAACAGACATATCTGTCAACTTGACGAAGGGGGTGCATACGGCACGCAAGGTGACTTTTTCAACGCCGAAACCGATTGGGATATTACGGGCAGAAAGAGATTGTCAAAGCTCCGTTTTGAGGGGGTGGGCAATTTTGTTGTTACCATTCGTACGTCGGGTCGTGTTTGTGTGCGTCGAGTATCCCTGGACGGCGGTTGGGCGGAATTGAACCTTTCAGAAAGTGGGGAGATCTTTTCGTTTGATTTTCAGCTGGAACCCGGCACGCGCATTGACAGCATGAAAGCCGATCTCAAAGTGTTGCGCAAATAAGGAGGAGAAATGACGATTGACATTATCACGTACACGGACGAGCAATACGCGCAGATGACCAATCAGCAGTTGGAGGAAGTGCGAAAGGCGCAGAAAAGCAAGGATACGCTCGCTCGAAAGTTGTCGGAAAATTTGTATAAGGAAAAATATAATTTGGTGGAGAAAGGTATTTTTAATTCTGGCCTCTATCAGATGATTAAACAGAAATTGGAAACGGAATACGCCAAGCAGGTGGAGCTTTTGCGAGAGGAATTGCTCTTCTACCTGAAGTATTCGATGTCGAACGAGCCAATCACGGAAGCGCCGTACGAAGTCAACTACGCGCAGAGCTTTGAAACCCGTCTGACTATCGTTCGGCAGTATTACGAGGATACCTATCCCAGCGCGACGGAGCGCTTTGCCGCCTTCAAGGCAGACGGCTTTGCGAAGGGGTATTTGGGCGAATGTTACAGCCCACTCTACACCTATTTCAAACAGCAGGCGGAATTGGATACGTAAAAAGTCTCTGTCATAATCCTCGTTTGATTTTTGACGAAAAAATCCTGTGAAATACTGCGTGTTTTGCTTGGTTACAGATATTTGCATTCTGCGCCCGCACAAACCACTTGTCTTTCTTGTATTTTCCCTGTTAAACCGTAAAAATTACTAATCAAACGTTTATTGTGACAGATCCATTGAAAAACACCCCTCGATTTGGTAAAAATCCCAAACCGAGGGGTAAATCATGTCGACAAACCCTTTTCTTGCTTGACAATTAGTGGATGTGTATGATATAATACAAAAAAAGATAAAGAGGTTGTTCTTATGCCGAAGATTGCAGTAAAAAAATTGGACGAACGGGCAATTTTGCCCATTTATGGCTCAGAATACGCCGCCGGCGCCGATTTACACGCGCTCTTGTCCGAGGAAATTACGCTTTCTCCCAGTGAAACGCGTTTGATCCCCACCGGGCTTTCAATGGAAATCCCCGAGGGGTATGCAGGGTTGATCTATGCAAGGAGTGGTTTGGCAAGCAAGCGTGGTCTTGCGCCTGCCAATAAAGTTGGCGTTATCGACGCCGATTATCGTGGGGAAGTGATGGTTGCTTTGCATAATCATTCCACCTCTCCGCAGAAGGTTGCCCCCGGAGAACGCATCGCGCAGTTGGTGATAACTCCCTTTTTAAAGGTGGATTTTTACGAACAAGACACCCTCTCAAACACCGTTCGAGGGACTGGTGGGTTTGGAAGCACGGGCAGTAAATAGGCGAGAAATGGTGCGGGAAAAATGACACGTTTTTTTCATTTGCCCATACCATGTATAAGGTGAGATAAAAATAGAGGTGCAAAAATATGTCAATGAGAATGCGCAAAAAGCGCAATTTTGAAGCGCGTATGGAAGCGTGTGGCGACTTGCTGTTGGCGCAGGGCGCAAATGGAATTTTGAACATGAAAGAGGCGGCGGAAAACTTTCGCGCGTTGGTTGATTTTTCCCAAGCATTTGGCAACGACAATCCCGTAATGTTGGAAATTGGTTGCGGAAAGGGCGGGTTTATTATCGAGCTTGCCAAGGCCAACCCCAACGTCAATTATTTGGCTCTAGAAAAGATGAGCAACGTCATCTTGACGCCAATGGAAGAGGTGAGAAAACAGGGCATTACGAACATTCGCTTTTTGAATATTCGCGCGGAATGTCTGCCTTGCTATATTCCTGAGGACAGCCTGGAGGGCATCTATCTGAATTTCTCCACCCCCCTTCCCAAGCTTGGCTATGCCACGCAACGCCTTACCCATCGCAATTT
>JAFTMD010000101.1 GCA_017452585.1 Clostridia bacterium | reverse complement strand
TTTTCTGTTAATTTAATGATTATTTATCCTTATTTTTTCTGTCGGAGGATTTTTTTGCAGATTTATTTTCGTTCGTTGAAGATTCTAACGTTTCCTTGGAGGGTAAGGTAATCCAGAGAATCAGCGCACCGATTGCCGCAACTGCTGCAATAACGGCAAAGATTACCGTAACCATATTGTTTTCCAACCAAAAATCATCACCGTAGCCCTTATCGGCTTCACTTTCTGCGTATACGATCTGATATGCGTAAACGTGTTCGCTCCAAAGCTGGCTGTCAACCAATTTTACACGAACGATATAATAGCCGTTTTCCTGGGGAGTAAAGCGCATGTTGTTCCATTCGTAACGGTTATCGTGACTCTCCCAGCCTTTGTCGTTTTCATCCGAAGGACCATTGTCGTTCTTGGCTTTGATGTTGCGCAGCTGCGCGGACGCAAAGTTCTTGCCCGTCTTTTCTTCAAGCTGCTGTAAAAATTCAGCCTCGGAAACACCGTCACGATAACATTCGTTTGCGAATTTAATCATTTCGGTATAACTTACGTCGTTAAAGGAAACGCCCTCTAGATAATACAGCTCATACTCTTCTTCGTAGCCGGGCAAACCCTTAATTTCAAAATTTTTAACGGAATAATTTCTGTAGATGTACGCATATTCCAGTTCTTCTACTTCTTCCACTTCCAAGCCTTTGTTTTCTACCGAGAAAGTAAAGGCGGGAATAGCGTTAATTCTCCAAACGTTATCGGCGTCAACCGTAACCCATTTATCTTCATGATAGAACTGCATTGCGTTGCCCTGCTTGTCTTTGGCAACAACCTTAAACTGATATACGCCCGTTTCGGTTACGGGAATCTCTAAATCGTCAAAGGATCTGTTGGAAAGAGTGCTGTCATCACTGTTCGTTCTGTAATAAATTGTGAAAGAGAGCCCGGTATACGTGGTGTCGTTATCGGAAATTAAATCTTCCAACGAAGGCAAGTAGAAGGAATATCCCTGACCTGCGCGCAAGCCTTCTGCGTTAGCGGCAACGTCTGCAACGTACGCCTGATACGCTTCATTGCTTTCTTCAATTTCGCCGTTTTCATCAACACAGGTGTATGCGGGAGATTCGTTATCGCGGATAACGGACAGATAATCGGTATCGCCGAACGTAGTTACGTCCCCTTCACGATCCTCTGCATACCATGCTACGTGGTAGGAAACAGCTTCTTCCATATCGTTGTCTTTTAAGTTGAACTTAATGGAAACGTATTCTTTTCCTTCGCTTGCATAAGTGTATTTATCGAAGATTTTAATGCTGGTAGTAAGCTCTTCGTATTTTTGTTCTGAATCTTTGGGGTTGTATTGATAATATTCAATATCCTTCGTAACCGTGGAATCGCAAACGTCGATTACGTCGTAAGAAAAGCCGAGAAGCTTAATACCTAAAACAAAAGTCTTGATATCGTCATTGATAACCAATACGGGGGCTGCATTATCTTTAATATTAGCCGAACCGTCTAACTCAAAGCTCTGTCCGTTGAGGGATTTGAAAGAAAGCTCCAGCTCTTTGCCTTCGGGTACTTCTGCCGAGAAAGACAAAGGAACAATGTGGTCGGCGGAATATTTCGTATAAGCGCCACGGATATTCGTGAATACGTCGTCAATAACGAAAGAAATATTGCCATAGCCACGAGAAACGGTTACTTTATATTCGCCTGCAGCTTCGCCTGCAGAGAAGGCAATTTTTACGGTATCCGAAGTAGAAAGACCGATCATTTCGTGCTTTTCAAGCTCGGAATTCTTCAAATCTTTATTGTCGTTGTTGCGGAATGCAAGGGAATAATTACCGTTATCATTGAAGAATACGATCTCGTTTGTCGTTACTTCATCAGCGCTCATGCTGTTTTCAGCGGACTGGAACGTAACGGTAAACGTGGAAAATTCCAAATTTGCAAACGAAAACTCTGTAGAAAAATAGTTTGCAACGGGAGCTTCGTCATCTTCTGCCTTTGTATACCATTTATACGCCATGCTACGGTTGTAGCTAACGGTATTGTCTTCATCGCCCGTGAAGGAGAACTTTACGTTTTCACCGCCTGGCGCAGTAATTTCACTAAAAGTACTTTCAGAGAAAATATCCGTAGGCTCATACGTTGCCGCAGAAGCAGATAAAGTGGTAGTGAATATTCCCACGATACAGGAAATGAATACGGCAAATGCTATTAATAATGTTGCTAAATGTAATTTTTTGGTTTTCATTAATCTTACTCCGTAAAGGAATTGTGTATTTTTTTCAAAGATACAAAAACTATTTTACTATGTATCCGAAAATTTGTCAAACGCATTTGATAGAGTTTTTTCACTTATCTTAATATTTTACAGATTTTTCACGCAATTTATTTCATCTTTCCAAGAGCGGAAAAATCAAAATTTTTCCAAGGCACTCCGTCTTCGGGGGGGAGCGCCACAAACCGCATACGTTCTTTTAAAACGGGATGCGTAAAGCTTAAAGAATACGCCCAAAGCGCCAGCTTTCCCTTTTGCGCCAAAGGTCCGCCGTAACGCATATCACCGAATACGGGATGGGATACGCCTGCCATTTGCACACGAATTTGATGCTGGCGGCCAGTATGAAGCTTGATATCAAATAATGCACCCTTTTCATTGGAGGCAATCACACGATATTCCAGTTTTGCTTTCTTAACTGCACCCGAAAGGTCTTGCTGCCCTTTCGAGGATTGCATTCCCTTATCTAACTGTTCTTCATATACTTCTACAACAGTTGTCACATTTGTCTTCTTATCTGTCAGCAAATAATTTTCCAACATACCTTCTAACCGCTCTGGCGCGCACTCCGATATCGCATAGTAATACTTTCCTAGCATGCGCTGTTGTATCTGTTTGGACAAAGACGCAGCCGCTTTCTGATTCTTCGCAAACACCATAAGCCCTTCTACTGGCTGATCTAATCGAT
>JAFTMD010000100.1 GCA_017452585.1 Clostridia bacterium | reverse complement strand
GAACGGCTCATCTTTCCCATCATCAACGCCTTTGACGAGGTGATTGGATTTGGGGGGAGAAAGTTGGAAAAAACCAAAGTCGGAAAATATAAAAACACGAAGGAAACGATGCTTTTTGACAAGAGTAAAACCTTGTATAACATCAATCTTTTGAAAAAGCTAAAGCGGGAACAAACGGTGAAAGAGGTGATTTTCGTCGAGGGATATATGGACACAATCACCCTCTATCAGGCAGGGTTTAAGAACGTCGTCGCAACCATGGGTACCTCGCTCACTAAAGAACAGGCACGTCTTATCAAGCGTTACACCGACAATGTACTCATCAGTTACGACGGAGATTTTGCCGGTCAAAATGCCGATTTGCGCGGTTTGGAAATTTTAAAAGAAGCGGGCTTGGACGTGCGCGTCGTGCCGATGCCGGATGGGCTTGATCCCGACGACGTTGCAAAGCGTAGCGCGAAGGATTATCAAGATTGTTTGGACAAGGCTATGCCCGTCATTGATTATCGTCTGCACACGTTGGAGAGAAAATTCGATCTGAATAAGGTTGAAGAAAAGCGAAAATACGTGGCGGAAGGATTAAAAATCGTCAAAGAAGCGGATAGCGAAAGCGTGCGCGAGGAGCTGTTAAAGCGCTTGCGCGATAAATCGGGAGTAACATATTACGCGTTGGAACGGGATTTACAGATGGTGAAAAAGGAGAGCCTTCCCACCGCCATCGAACCGTTGAAGGAGAAGTTGGCTGAGGCGGAAGCTGGCGCAGATAAGGAACGAAAGGCAAAACGATTTATTTTGGCCGCCAAGCTTTTTTCAGCGCCCTACGCCAAGGAGATTTCCGTGCAGGACTTGCCTTTAAAGGACGAAACCCACATTATTGTGGCGAATTATATTGCCGAACGTGAGGAGAAAAACGAACGCATTCGTCCAAGTGAACTTTTTGAGTTGCTGGATGAAAAGTGTGAGGAGTTTAATGCAATTCTCGACTTAAATTACGGTGATAAATTGTCGGGCGAAGTGGCAGAACGCTTCTTTGAGGACAGCGTAAAAACGTTGGAAGCTGAAAAGATTGAAGAGGAAATTTTGGCGCTTAACGCGGCTTACGCCAAGACGATTGCCGAGGACGAACGTAGAGAAATTGCCAAAAAATTGAGCGCTTGCGTGCTGAAGCGCAACGCGTTGAAAAAATAAAAACTTGGGCGTACAAGGCACCCATGTATGTAGTGAATGACTAAAAACGATAAAAAACAGAAACAGTTTCAGTATAAACGGAGGATAAAAAATGAACGTATCCGAGCAGAAGCTCAATGAGATCCTGAATGGGATTATCAACAACTATGGGAAGAAAGGTAGCATTTCCACCAACGCGCTTTGCGACATTATGGAAAAGTATGACACTAACCCGAATCAGATCGACTATGTCTACAAATCGCTTGCCGACGCAGGGATTCAGATTGTCGATGAGGATCAGAGAGATCGCGAACTCTTCGAACAGGCGCTTGCCGATATCGGGTTGGACGATCCGGTCAAGATGTATTTGAAAGACATCGGCCGCGTTCCCCTTTTGACAGGGGATGAGGAAGTGGATTTGGCAAAGCGTATGTTAGAGGACGACGCGGCGGCGAGAAAGCGCCTTTCCGAGGCCAATCTTCGTTTGGTCGTTTCCATTGCAAAACGTTACGTTGGACGTGGTATGCTCTTCCTTGATTTAATTCAGGAAGGGAACTTAGGGCTTATGAAAGCGGTGGAAAAATTTGATTATCAGAAAGGATTTAAATTCTCCACATACGCAACGTGGTGGATTCGTCAATCGATCACCCGCGCCATTGCCGACCAGGCAAGAACCATTCGTATCCCCGTTCATATGGTGGAAACCATCAATAAACTCACGCGCGTACAAAGACTTTTGTTGCAGGAACTCGGCCGCGAACCTACCCCCGAAGAAATTGCGGAAAAGATGGGAGTTACCGAGGAAAGAGTGCGTGAAATCCAGAAGATTGCGCAAGATCCCGTATCGTTGGAAACGCCGATCGGCGAGGAAGAAGACAGCCATTTGGGTGACTTTATAGAAGACGAAAAGACGACCACGCCCAGTGAATCGGTGGCGTTTACCATGCTCAAAGAACAGCTCTTGGGTGTGTTGGATACGTTGACGCCTCGTGAGGAAAAGGTGCTTCGCCTTCGTTATGGTATTGATGACGGAAAGCCCAGAACCTTGGAAGAAGTGGGCAAGGAGTTTAATGTTACGAGGGAGCGTATTCGTCAGATTGAGGCAAAGGCGCTCAGAAAGCTTCGTCATCCTTCCCGCAGTAAGCGTTTGAAGGATTTCTTGGAATAATGGGTTACGGAAAGCGGATAGACACCCTTTGTTCATTGCTCACCAAGACGGATGTCTTTGCCGACGTTGGTTGCGATCACGGATATTGCTCGGAATTTATGTTGCAGAATGATCTTTGTGAGCGCGCCATTTTGTCGGACATCAGCAAGGGGAGTTTGCAAAAAGCGGAGCTTTTGCTCGCCTCTTATATTGAGGAAGGGCGCGCGCAATCGGTGCTTGGCGATGGCTTTTATGGCGTGCCGAACACGGTGGGGCTCGTGTTGATTGCTGGCATGGGTGGCAGTGAAATGGTGTCCATTCTGTCAGATCAAAAATATGGATTTATGCCCAAACGCTTCGTATTTCAGCCCATGCACGATGGGGAAAAACTCCGTCGATATATACTCGAAAACGGGGGATATATCGAACGCGATTTTACGTTTGAAGATGGAAAATTTTACGAAGTCATCACGGGCGGAAAGTACGTAGATGGGGGGCAGGTATGCGATGAACGCCCCTATACGGAAGCGGAGTACGAATTTGGAAGGGAGAATTTACGCACCTTCCCTGAGGCTTTTGTCAAGCGGATGCAAAAGCTGATTACGAATATAGAAAAATACTTACGAGAACCCAACTTACAGCCGGGAAGTAGAGAAAATTTGCTTGCCCGCAAGCAGAGATTAGAAGGAGTATTGCAAGGTGAAATTAAGTGAAATTTATCAAATTGCAGACAGCATAGCCCCCAAGCGTTTGAGCGATACCTATTGCAAAATGTATGGCGCATACGACAACAGTGGATTGTTGGTGGAAGCTTGCGAAGAAGTGCAGGGCATTTTGTTCACGTTGGATTTGACAAACGCCGCCATTGACGAGGCATTGGAGAGGAATGTAAATTTAATCATCACTCATCATCCCGTCATCTATGGGAAGATTGGATCTATCTGCATGGGAGATGAAAAATTGCTTGGCGAAAAGCTCATTCGCTGCGCGAAAAACGGAATTTCCGTTATCTCCATGCACTTGAATTTAGACGTTGCCAAGGGTGGCATCGACGAGAGTTTGATGGACGGCATTTATGCTTCTGCAAGCAAAACGAAGGGGGCATGTATGCGTTCAGATATAAAAATCCAGGCCCCCGTCGAGGAAGGCGGATATGGCAGATGTTACGATATTCCCACCATTTCCTTAGGCGAATTGGCGGAGGAGATGAAGAAGGAATTTTCCACGCAGAGAATTGTTGTTTACGGCGACGTTACGAAAGAGGTGACGCGTGTGGCAAGCTTTTGCGGAGCCGGAGGAGATGAAGAGGGTGTATTGTATGCAAAGCGCGAAGGCGCGGACGTGGTGGTTTCTGCCGATTTCAGGCACCATGTGGTTGCGTTAGCGGTAGAATCGGGCATGGCGCTTCTCGTCATGACGCATTACGCATCCGAAAATTACGGATTTAAAAATTATTATGAAAAAATTCGTCAGCAGGTGCAAATTCCCTGTGTATATCACACGGATGATTGCTTGCTTTGACGAGAGGAGATATATTATGTCACAGTTACAAGCTATTTTAAACTATCAGGAAATTGACACGAAGCTCTATAAATTAGAGCGTGAGATCGCAGGGAGCGAGGAAAGAAAAGAGTATGTTAAATTGAAGAAATTTTTAGAAACGGCTCCTGAAAAGTTGGACGCGTTGGAAGTGAAGGCGACGTCGTTCAAGACGGAAGCGCAAGAATTGGCGAAAAAATACGCGCAATTGGAAGAAACGCTTAAAGATTTTGAAAATTTGGACGAATTGGTGACGGGCGGCGCGGATATTGCTTTTTACAGAAAGAAGGCGCAGTTGATTGCAGAACAAATCAAAAAACTCAAGGCTGATTTGGCAACGCTTATGACGGCGATCAAATCGACGGACGCTGAATTCCAAAAGATGAAAAAACAGGTTATTTCCGCACAGAAGCAGTATGCAGAAGCCGCAGAAAAATACAAGGCGGTGAAGGCTTCTCGTGATGGGGAGAAGAAGGAAATTGAAGGACAGCTTGCAACGCTCGTGAAGGAAGTTCCCCAAGAGATGTTGGAAGTTTATAAAACAAAACGCAGGGAGAAAATTTTCCCCGTCGTGGGAGAAATGGCTGGCAATAGGTGTCCTTTCTGCAGTATGGAACCTCCCCTTGCCGCAATCAATCAGTTGACGGGTGGGGCGACCATCGAATGCGATAACTGTCACCGACTGATTTTCAGAAAGTAAAAGAACCCACGCCTATCTTGGCTGCATACAATACAATGTGCAGAAAGTAAAAGCGGAAATTTATTTGGGAAATATACGACGGAATGCCGAGCTTTTTTCGGCGCGATTAGAAACGCCACTCTGCGCAGTTGTCAAGGCAAACGCTTATGGGCACGGCGCAGAGGAAGTGGTTTCCGCCCTTTCTGGGGCGGCAAAAATGTTCGCGGTTGCTCTGCTGGAAGAGGGAATTTCCCTTCGGTTGGCAAACTGCAAGGAGGATATTTTGGTGTTTACGCCACCTCTTGATGAGGAGGAAGTGTATCAATTATCCGTCCATCATTTGCTGGCCACCATACCCGATCTGTCGACGGCAAAACTTGTTTCGGCCGTTTGCGCTCGATACAGGTTGCGCTTGCGGGTACATATAAAAGTTAATATAGGCATGAACCGTTATGGCATGAATGGGAGCATGCTTGGAAAAGTGTGTAAATTTTTGCAGGGAGATCCCTACGTGCAGGTGGAGGGAATGTATGCCCATTTGAGTGGGCACACACCTACGGAGGCCGAGGAAGAACGGCAACGTTTTTTGCAAATGGAAAGGATTGCGAAGAGGTATTTTTCCTCGCTCATCTCACACCTGGGTGCCACCTACGGTGCAATGCTTGGAAAACAGTACGCCTTTGATATGATCCGTATTGGGTTGGGATTGTATGGATATCTTCCGCAAGGACAGGAGGAAGTGTATGCCCAATTTCCCTTAAAAAAGGGTATGCAGGTGTATGCAAAGGCAATCACCTCGCGTGTCTATTCCTTTGGCAATGTTGGCTATGGGAAGGGTGAGGTGCAAAAGGGAGAGAAATTGTCCGTCTGCCGCGTAGGCTATGCTGATGGATTTCTGCGGACTCGCCAAAACGGCATGGACGAATTTGAAAAACAGCCCAACAATCTCTGTATGGACGTTTGCATTCGGAGGGGAAAGCTTGCCAAGGGCAAGTGGATTCCCATCATGACTGATGCGGCGAAAGTGGCAGAATTGACGAAAACCATTCCCTATGAGGTTTTATGCGCGGCAACCCGTCGCGCGACGTTTGTTTATGTGCCTTAAATAAAAACGAGGGGGGTATGTATGCGTTGAGCTTGCAAATCCCTTCCAAAACAAATGGACAAGACGTGAAAAAGGATGCGTCGGAGAAGAAGAAAAAATGAGAATTATTGGTGGAAAATACAGAAGCAGAGTGCTTGCGGAGTTCAAAGGGGAAAACGTTCGTCCGACGTCCGATCGGGCAAGAGAGGCGCTCTTTAATATGTTGTCTTTGAAAATTTTTGGCGCGCGCGTGCTGGATTTATTTTCCGGGAGTGGCGCGCTTGGCATTGAAAGTTTGTCCCGTGGAGCAAAGGAAGTGGTTTTTAACGACGTTTCCAGGGACAGCGTTGCTATTTTGAAGAAAAATTTAACGATGTTGAAAATTCCTGTTCACGGAGAGGAAGCCAAGGTGTATACGATGGATTATCTCACCTGTTTGGGGCAACTCGGCGGACAGTTTGATTTAATTTTTCTCGATCCTCCCTATCATTTGGAGTTCGGTGAAAAGGCGCTTGCCAAAATCGTCGAAAAGGGATTGTTACGAGAAACGGGCGTCGTGATGTACGAGCGTGATCGTCCCTTTGAAGGGGAAATTGCGGGCTTGGAAAAATATGACGAACGCAAGTATGGAAAGGCCTATCTCACATTTTTTAGAATGTCCCAGGAGGAAGCGTAAGAGGTAATTATGAAAAAATGTATTTTAACAGGCACGTTTGATCCACCTACTTTGGGACATAAAACGCTTATTGACAGTGGCTTGGAAATGTTTGACGAGTTGGTGGTGGCGCTGTTGGTCAACCCTTCCAAAACTCCCTATTTTACGTTGGAAGAACGGAAAGAAATGCTGGCGTTGATGGTGGACACCAAGCGCGTTCGCATTATAGAATGGGAAGGAACGGTGGCGGAATTGCTCAAAGCGGAAAACACCAATTTGTATTTGCGAGGTATTCGTAATTCTGTGGATTTGGATTTTGAAAACGCCAATTTTTACGCGTCTAAAAAGTTAGATCCCCATCTGCAGGCGGTATATTTGCCCTGCCCGCAAGAATTGTTACACGTCAGCTCGACCATGGTGCGCAACAGCCTGCGCTTCCATACGCCCATTGATTCGTACGTGACCGAGGAAGTGAAGGCGTATATAGAAGAGAGCGAAAGAAAAAGAGGTAACTGATTATGTTGGAAAAACAAAATTTCATTCCGGAACCGGAGGAATTTATTGAAGAACAGCCTCTGACGCCTGCTTTGCAAGAAATGAAAAAGTTGCGTGACGAGGGGATTAAAGATATTATCGCAGGGCGAAGCGACAAGATGTTGATCGTCATTGGCCCTTGCTCCGCGCATGAACCTGCGCCCACGTTGGAATACATTTCCCGCTTGGCGAAACTCAACGAAAAAGTGAAGGACAAGTTGATGCTTGTGCCGAGAATTTACACCAACAAACCCCGTACCAAGGGAGTGGGGTATAAGGGAATGTTTTTGCAACCCGATCCCGAAGGAAGGGCGGATATCGTGCGAGGCATTCGCAGTATTCGCGCGTTGCATTTGGAAGCCATGAAAGAATCGGGGCTCACCGCTGCAGACGAAATGCTCTATCCTGAAAATACGGCGTACTTGGAAGATTTGCTCTCCTATTATACGGTTGGCGCGCGAAGTGTAGAGGATCAGCTCCATCGTCAGGTGGCGAGTGGTATCGACGTACCTGTTGGAATGAAAAACCCCATGAGTGGGAATATTTTGGCTCTACTCGATTCGATTTTTGCGGCGCAAAGCGCGCAGATTTTTAAATATAGAAACTATCAGGTGCGTTCGGAGGGGAATCCCTATGCCCATGCCATTTTGCGTGGCAGGGTGGACAGCGCGGGCATAGACGTGCCCAATTATCATTATGAAACCGTCATGTATTTGGCGGAACAGTATGAAAACAGCCATTTAAAAAATCCTGCCGTCATGATCGATTGCAATCATTCCAACTCTGGCAAGAAATTCAAACAGCAGATTCGTATTGCGCAGGAAGTTATGCAAAATCGTAAATACGACGGAGCGTTTAAAAAGATTGTCAAAGGATTTATGATCGAAAGCTTTTTAGAGGAAGGCAATCAAGAGCATGACGATATATTTGGAAGATCCATCACAGATCCTTGTCTGGGTTGGGAGGACACCGAACGTCTGTTGTTAAACATCGCTGAACAGGTATAGAGAAAAGCTCTTAAAGAAAGTAATCAACATAAGAAAAAATACGTGAACGCATACATGGGTGGTGCGTAATGAAGAAAATAGACCGTAAGAAGGTCTTAAAAAGGAGGAAACAATATGAAAAAATTGGGGCTTGCATTGGGAGCAGGCGGTGCGCGTGGGCTTGCGCACGTTGGATTTTTGACAGCGTTGGAAGAAGAGGGAATTAAGCCTGATTTTATCACGGGCTGTTCGATGGGTTCGGTGATTGGTGGCGCTTATGCGGCAGGGGTATCTCTCAACACCATGCGCCATATCGTTTCCCATCTCCGCATCGTGGATTTAATCACGCCGGCAAAGAGCAAGGGTGGTTTATTTGGTACAAAAAAGATGCGAGAATTGCTGGAGCGTTTCATTGGGAAAAAACAGATTGAAAATTTAAAAATCCCCTTCCGTTGCATTGCGGTAGATATGCTTTCTCAAGAGATTGTCGAATTTTCCAAAGGGGATTTGATTGAAGGCATTATCGCGTCGTCCTCTATTCCTGCCCTCTTCCATCCGATGGAAAAGGACGGAAAACGTTTGATTGATGGTGGGGTATTTGAACGCGTCCCTGCCCATCGCGTGAAGGAAATGGGCGCTGACGTAATTGTTGCCGTAGATGTCTTGGGTGACGTTGGTACGACGGAAGAAATTCCCGGCACAATGGGAATTTTACTGCACACGTTCGATCTGATGGGCAATCATCACACGCGCGCTTATCATGAAAAATACGGCAAAGAGATTGATTTTTGGTTAGATCCTCACCTTGGCAATATGAGCCAATATAATTTAAAAGATGGGCATTTTGCCATGGAACAAGGATACGCGCTTGGTAAAGAGTATGCGCCGAAGATTAAGGAAAAACTCAAAAATGGCAGAATCCACAAAAAGCTGTCAGAGATTAAAAAGAAAGAAGAATAACGATGGATTTATTTGATTTTAACAATAACGAAGAAAAGGCAAAACCCTTGGCGGAGCGTATGCGCGCAAACACGTTGGAGGAGTTTATCGGTCAACAGCACATTGTTGCGGAAGGCTCTCTTTTGCGGCGCGCGATTGCCACCGACCGTTTGGGCAGTTGCATTTTTTGGGGCCCTCCCGGCTGTGGAAAGACGACGCTTGCCAACATCATTGCCCTTCATACGAATGGGGAGTTTGTCAAGCTCAACGCCGTCAACGCAGGGGTTGCAGACGTCAAAAAGGCAGTGGAACAGGCGCGCGACAACTTGAAAATGTTTGGCAAGCGCACCTATCTTTTGCTAGATGAATGTCATCGTTTCAACAAGACGCAGAGCGATTCGCTGTTGCCCGCGATTGAGCAAGGCACGATTATTTTCATTGGTTCGACGACGGAAAATCCCTATGCGTCCATGACGCCGGCTATCGTATCGAGATGCCGCGTGTTTGAATTTAAAAGACTGACCAAAGAGGATATTAAAGGAGCGTTATTACAGGCCCTCAAAAATCGGCATAAGGGGCTTGGCAAACAAAAAATCCAAGCGGAGGAAGAGGCGATTGATCATATTGCCAGCATGGCAGGTGGGGATTTGCGAACGGCATACAATGCCTTGGAATTGGCGGCGCTCACCACCAATCCAGACGAAAATGGAAACGTGCGTATCACGCTGACAGATGCGGAACAATCCATTCAACGCAAGGCGCTTGCCTACAATGAAGATTCCTATTACGATTTTCTTTCCGCCTTTTGTAAATCCTTGCGAGGCAGTGACGCCAACGCGGCGCTCTACTATGCAATGCGCCTCATTGAAGGGGGGTGCGATCCCATGTTGGTGGCAAGGCGTTTGGTGGTGCATTCGGCAGAGGACGTGGGAATGGCTGATCCCAGAGCGTTGCAGATTGCTACGTCTGCAATGTATGCCTTGGAGAGAATTGGCTATCCGGAGGCGAGGATTCCCCTTGCGGAAGCGATTATCTACGTGTGTGAAGCGGAGAAGAGTAATTCGGTGGTCGAGGCGATGTATGCGGCGATTGCGGATGCGAAATCGGCGAAGGACGATTCCGTTCCTCCCTATTTAAAAGATAACAGTTTTGGCTCGAAAGAGGATAAGGCGAACAGCCAGCTGTATAAATATCCCCACAATTATGGCGGATATGTCGAACAGCAATATTTACCCGATTCCTTGAAGGATAAAATCTATTATATTCCCGGTCAAAATGGCTACGAAAACGAAGTGAAAGCCATTCGTGGTCGAAAGGGAAAAAAGAATTAACGGGCATACCATGTATGCGTTGAGTTATAAAAAGGAAAAATACGATGAAGTGTTTATATTGTAATTGCACAGAGAGCAGGGTGGTGGATTCGAGATCGGCGGACGAGGAAAAAGCTATTCGTCGAAGAAGGGAGTGTATTGGCTGCGGCAGACGTTTTACTACCTAT
>JAFTMD010000099.1 GCA_017452585.1 Clostridia bacterium | reverse complement strand
GGGTTGGAAAAGGCACCATTGTAAAGACGATTATTGATCGTCGTGAGGATATTGTCGAATCGGTTTCCTGTACGACGCGCACGCCCAGAAAGGGGGAAGTGGATGGAAAACATTATTTCTTCCTTTCCAAAGAGGAATTTATGCGTCGCATTGAAGAGAATGATTTTTTGGAGTATGACGAGCATTTTGGCAACTATTACGGGACCCCTCGTTCTTTTGTCGAAAAGACGTTGGAATCTAAATCCATCATCTTGGAAATTGACGTGGTTGGGGCATTGCACGTGAAGAAGGAATTTCCCGAGCTTGTCTTGGTCATGATCCTTCCCCCTTCGATGGAAGAACTTAAGCGCCGTTTGGAAGGGCGCGGTTCGGAAAATGAAGAAACCATGAAAATTCGCATGGACAGAATTGCCTACGAATTGTCACAACGGGATAAATATGACTACTGTATCGTCAATGATGATTTGGAGGAGGCTATAGCGGCGGTGGAACGCATTTTCGACCAGTAAAACGCATATATACAGCGCATTTCAGCGTTGTGCCTGCGTGCGCCTAAGTCACGTACCTGATGTACGCTCCTGTCGGCGTACTCGGCACGCCTTGAACTGCTCGCATCTCTGCGTTTTACAGTTTCGTGCTTGATCGATAAAACATTTGAAATACGTCGCATTTCGTTGTCAAGCCTCCGCGCCTCTTGGTCACGTACGTTTTGTACGCTCCCTGCAAGGTGCTCGCCTTTCCTAGAACTGCTCGCATTTGAAATGTTTTCAACGCTTGAATATATCGCATTTCAGCGTTTTCAAGCCTCTATAAAAAGCAGGCGCAAAACAATACTAAAGAATAATAAAACAAAGAAAAAAACACAGAATAAGGAGTGTAAATAAATATGATTAATGAACCTTCGGTAGACGTAATGATCAGAAAACTTGGTACGGAAGAAGAACCTATCAGCCGCTATGCGCTTTGCACCATTGCAGCTAAGCGCGCGCGCCAGATCATTGAAGCGGAAAGAAACCTTGGCGTACATGATTCCACAGGCAAGGACAAAGAGCTTTTGTCCGCTTGTAAGGATATTGCTGCGGGGAAAGTTATCGTCGCAAAAGACTAAAAAAATCGCCTCGTCTGTTCGGTCGAGGCATTTTTTCTTTACGTAACAAAAAAAGTTCAATCCACAGCAGGAAGGGAGAAAGTATGATTGCAGAAGTCATTGTCGATATCGCCTCCAGCGAAACCGATCGAATATTTGATTATCTCTGCGACGAAGATATTGTCGTTGGCAGTCGGGTACGCGCGCCTTTTGGAAATCGCACGTTGCCCGGTTTTGTCATGCGTATCAAAGAATCCAGCGACTATCCGCAGGAAAAATTGAAAAAAGTCCTTCCTAGCGAAGATGAACTGCCCGCTTTAAACCCCGAATGTTTAGCGTTGGCGGAAAAAATCTCCGCGCGTTATCGCGTGCCGAAAGCGCTTTCCTTGCGCCTTTTTCTGCCTGCTGAAATGCGGACGGGCAAAGTGCGTGAATTGGTGAAAAATTACGCCACTTTATTGATGCCAACCTCGGAGATGAAGCTTTTAAAAACGGCGAAAAATCAATGGGGGGCGGCGGCATATTTGGAGGAGAATGGCAAGACGGAATGCGCCTATCTCAACAATCTCTTCCCGGGTGGCGTAGCCGCCCTTGTGAAGAAAGGATATGCCAAAATCACCCAAGAAAAACTCTTGCGCGATCCGTACAAGAGTGTATTGGCGAACAAGCAGACACGTATTTTAACTGCCGATCAGCAGCGCGCCGTAGACACTATCGAACGGGATAAACGGACGGTGCAATTATTGCACGGCGTTACGGGGAGTGGTAAAACGGAGATCTATCTCACCCTCATTGCAAAATGCTTGGAGAAGGGGAAAAGCTCCATCTTTTTGGTGCCGGAAATTTCCCTTACCCCGCAGATGCTTTCGCAGCTTCGCGCAAGGTTTGGCAAAAATGCCGCAATCCTGCACAGCGGACTCTCCGCAGGGGAACGCTTTGACGAGTGGTGGCGCTTGCGTACGGGGGAGGCTAAAATCGCCATTGGCGCGAGAAGTGCCATTTTTGCTCCCTTGGAGAATTTGGGGGTGATCATTGTGGATGAAGAGCATGATTCCAGCTATTCCAGCGAATCTGCCCCTCGTTACAACACCTTTGATATTGCGTTATTGCGGGCCAAACGAAATGGATGCAAGCTCGTTTTAGGTAGCGCCACGCCCTCGGTGGAAACCTATAAAAAGGCGCAGGAAGGGGAGTTTTCCCTCATTCGCCTAGACAAACGTATCAACAGACGTCCTCTGCCGGAAATTGTTATTGCGGATATGCGCAGAGAGGTTCGCAGAGGGAACAATTCCTCCTTTTCCGTTGCGTTAAAAGAGGAATTGGAAAAATGCCTATTGGAGGATAAACAGGCCATTCTCTTCTTAAACCGTAGAGGATATTCCCAGACGGTCATCTGTAAGGAGTGTGGGTACGTTGCCAAGTGTGAAGCCTGCGACGTATCCCTCACCTATCATCGGGAAGAGAGTTGCTTAAAATGCCACTACTGTGGCCAAAAATACAATATGCTGTCGGCGTGTCCCGAATGTGGTGGGGTGAAACTCACTTATGCAGGCACCGGCACGCAACGCATTCAGGCTGAATTGCAAAAACTCTATCCCCACGCCCGCATTTTGCGTATGGACAACGACACGACCACGGGGAAAGAGGGTCATTATAAAATTTTAAAAACCTTTGCGGAAAAACAGGCGGATATCTTGGTGGGAACGCAAATGATTGCCAAAGGGCACGATTTCCCGGAAGTTACCCTCGTGGGAATTTTAGATGCGGACATGAGTTTGCATTTTTCCGATTATAGAAGCCGTGAACGCACCTTCCAGCTGTTGACGCAGGTGGCAGGGCGTTGTGGACGGGCGGAAGAACCGGGAAAAGTTGTGTTGCAGACCTTTGATCCGGAAAATGAAGTGCTTCGCTTTGCAACGGCGTACGATTATGAAGGATTTTACGACAATGAAGTTTCTCTTCGCGCGGCGATGGCATTTCCTCCCTTTTCCAAGATTGTACGCGTGTTGGTTTCGGGGGAGGACGATAAGAAATGCCTGGAAGCCCTTCGCGGTGTCTACGTGGGCTTAGAGCAATTATATTTGGATAATCAGGACAAGTTTTTATTTTTCAACAAAATGCGCGCGCCCATCAAGCGCATACAAAATAAGTTCCGCTATCAAATTCTGATGCGCCTTTCGGATACGTCGGTGTTGCCGAATATTTATGCGATTTGCGCAGAAGAAAAAACGGGGGACGTATTGGTGAGCGTGGAGGAAAATCCGACCAATCTCAGTTGATGCATATAAGCGACTTTGTCGCAATCGATACGATGGATATTTTCAAAGATAAGGAGAATGAAAAAATGGCAATACGTAATATTGTGCAAGTTGGTGACGACGTTTTAAGACAAAAATGCGCGCCCGTAGAGGAGTTTGACGAAAAGCTTTGGTTGCTTCTCGACGATATGAAGGAAACGGTGAAAAAAGAGGAAGGCGCAGGGTTGGCAGCTCCCCAAGTGGGTATTTTGCGCCGCGTGGTTGTCGTGGACGTCGAGGAAGGGTATTTTGAATTTGTCAATCCCAAAATCACCAAACAAAGTGGCGAACAAAACGGCTGGGAAGGCTGTCTTTCCGTCAAGGGAAAGCAAGGGGTCGTATCCCGTCCGATGAAGGTTACGTTGCATTTTCAAGACCGCAACGGCAATCCCTTCGTTTTAAAGGCAAAGGGATTTTTTGCGCGCGCGATTTGTCATGAACTTGATCATCTTGATGGGGTGTTGTATATCGATCGTGCTTCACACGTAGAGAAAGTATAAGGAATTTACTATGAAAATCGTCTTTGCAGGGACTCCCGATTTTGCGGTAGCGCCCTTACAAAAAATAAAAGAAAGTGGATTTGATATCGTCGGCGTGATTACGCAGATCGATAAACCGCAGGGTAGAAAGGGAATTTTAACCCCTCCGCCTGTGAAAAAGGCGGCGGAAACGTGGGGGATTCCCGTGTTACAGCCCGAAAAAATTAAAGAACACGTTGAAGACGTGCAGGCGCTCGGCGGTGATTTACTCGTCACATGCGCATATGGGCAAATCCTCACACAAGCGGTGTTGGACAGCTTTCCCATGGGTGTTTGGAATATTCATGCAGGGTTGTTGCCCAAATATCGTGGCGCTTCGCCCATTCAAAGCTGTATTTTGAACGGGGAAAAAACCACGGGGGTTTCGATTATGAAAACCGAACTTGGGCTCGATTGCGGAGACGTCTTGTGCGTGGTAGAAATCCCCATTTTGGAAACGGAAACGTATGGAGAATTGTCCGAACGTCTTTCCCATCTTGGGGCAGATTTAATCGTACAGGCGTTAGGGTTGTTGCAGTCGGGAACGTACACGTTGACCCCTCAATCGGAGGAGGGTGTGGGCGTCGTTCGTAAAATCAACAAAGAACAGGCGAAAATTGATTTTTCCAAACCCGTCGCAGAGGTGATCAATCTCATTCGTGGCATGAATCCAGCCCCCGTTGCCTATGCGGTAAGCGAGGGGAATTCCCTCAACGTCTATCGCGCGGAGAGAGCCGTAATGACGGCGGAGGAAGAAGAAATTTGTAAGACAGCGGTGTATGGCGAGGTGCTTACCGATAAACCCAAGAGAGGGTTGTTGGTGAAATGTCAGGACGGCGCCGTGAAGCTTACCGAAGTGCAAGCCTCGGGCGGAAAACGAATGTCGGGGGGAGATTTCCTCAACGGCAGAAAGGTGAAGAAGGGACAGGTGTTCGTATGCTGAGCAATCCCGTTTATGATCCCTTTCAAATTTTGACGAGAGTCTATTCAGATGGCGCGCACGTAAAACAGGCAATCACCGATACGTATATCGAGGAACAATATCGCGCCAGAACGGTGAAGATCGTCTACGGCGTTTTGGAAAATGACGGCTATTTTGACTTCTGTATCAAGCATTACGCGCCGAAAGCGCCGAAATTGGTCGTGCGGATCGTATTGAAAATCTCTTTGTATATGCTCCTGTTTATGGATAAGAAGAGGTATATGGTCACCGATTGCGCGGTCAGCCTCTGTAAAAAATTGGGCAAGAGCGGCGTTTCAGGCTTTGTCAACGCCTTTTTGCGACGTTTTAATAGGGAAGAGGTGGACGCAACCCTGCCCCAAGGCATGGAAGGGGAGGCAATTGCCTTGTCCTATCCCCTGTTTGCCTATAAGCTTTTGACCAAGGAATATGGCGAACGAGCTAAGGCGATTGCTTCAGCGAAGTCGGCAGGCGTATCCGTTCGCTTTGAGAAAAACGTTGATAAATATTTAAATAAAAGACATACGGCAACCCCTTTTTCTAAAAATTATATCTTCGACAGCTTTGTGCGTGATGAGGGGTTTGATAAGGGAGAATACACCTTCCAATCGGTGGGAAGTATTGCCATTTGCGACGTTGTTTCGCCCTGTGAAAGCTTGCTCGATTGTTGCGCGGCGCCCGGTGGAAAATCGGTGCTTTTGGCAAAGAAATGCGGGCAAGTAACCTCCTTCGAGTTGCACGCGCATCGGGTGGCGCTCATCACTGCCTACAAACAGCGTATGGGGGTGGCAAATATCACCGAATATGAAAAGGACAGCAGTGTTTTTGACCCTGCATTTTTCGAAAAATTCGACGCAGTATTGTGCGACGCCCCCTGTACAGGGTATGGCACAATCAGTGAAAATCCCGACATTAAACTCTTTAGAAAGAGTGAGGATTTTGAAGGGTTGAAAGTGGCGCAGACTGCCATTTTGGACAACGTATCTAAGTATGTCAAGAAGGGGGGCGCTCTGTATTATTCCACCTGTTCCCTCTTTGCCTGTGAAAATGATAAGGTGGTTGGGGCATTTTTAAAAAATCATCCGGAATATGAGATGGAAGAACTCACCAGCCCTCTTACGCACGATAAAAAAACGTACGGTTTGCAATTTTTGCCCGATAAGGCTTACGGCGCAGGGTTTTACGTTTGCAAACTCGTCAAAAAAGGCTGATTATGAAAAAAATTCTACAAGATTTATCCTATGCGGAATTGGAAGCTCTCGTGCTGTCTTTGGGAGAAAAGAAATTTCGCGCAAAACAACTTTACGAAGGGTTGATGCAAGGAAAGAAGATAAGCGACATCACTTCGCTGTCCAAAGTTTTTAAGGAAAAACTGTTGGAAACGTATGAAAACGAGCCAATCAAAGTCAAGGAAAAATATCTCTCTGCAGACGGGACGGAAAAATATCTGTTTGAATATGCCGACGGCAACCTTGTGGAAGGGGTGTTGATGAAGTATAAATATGGCTACACCCAATGTGTTTCTACGCAGGTGGGTTGTCGCATGGGATGCAAATTTTGCGCCTCCACCTTGCAGGGCTTGATCCGCAACTTGACGGCAGGGGAAATCCTCTGTCAAATCCTGCTCGTCAACGGATTGCATAGAGAGGAAATGCTCGGCCGTGGCAAGGAAGCAAGGGCGGTGACGAACGTCGTTTTGATGGGCAGTGGCGAACCGTTGGATAATTATGACGAAGTGGTCAAATTCCTCAAAAACGTAACGGCAGAAGGAGGCGTTTGCATTAGCGCGCGGAATATTTCCCTGTCCACGTGTGGAATCGTGCCTAAGATGTATCGTTTGGCGGAGGAGGGGATTCCCTTAAACCTCACGGTGTCGTTGCACGCAACGGACGACGAATCTCGCGCACGGACAATGCCTGTTGCCAAGGCGTATAAAATAGCGGAAATTTTAAAGGCGTGCGAGCATTACTTCCAAAAGACGGGGCGGCGGTATTATTTTGAATACACCCTCATTGAAGGGGAAAATTGTGATGAGGAACACGCGCGGGCGTTGATCACGCTTTTAAAGGGCAAGCCTTGCCACGTAAATCTCATTCGATTGAATGAAGTGAAGGAACGCTCCTTAAAATCAACGAGTGATAAAGAGGCCTATCGGTTTTTGGGATATTTGGAAAAAGGTGGCTTAAGCGCCACGTTACGCCGTCAAATCGGCGTGGATATCGGTGGGGCTTGCGGACAACTTCGGGCAGGGTATTTAGAAAAAGGCTCTGTCACATCATTTGGTTGATTTTTGACGGAAAAATACTACGAAATACGGCGTGTTTTGCTTGGTTACAGACCGCTGAGGGTATGCGCCCTCACAAAACGCTTGTCTTTCTTGTATTTTTCTTGTCAATCTAGCAAAAAATTTTTTGCTATAAATCAACCATCCTCTGTGACATAGCCTAGAAGAAAATAAAGGAGAATAAGTGATGAAAACAATCAAAATTGCTCCGTCCATTCTTTCGGCAGATTTTGCCAAAATGGGCGAGGAAGTGAAATCGTTGGAGAAAAGCGGCGCAGATCTCATCCATTGTGACGTCATGGATGGGGTGTTTGTCAACAATATCACCTTCGGCATTAAAATGGTGGAAGATTTGCGGAAATGCACGACGCTTCCCCTCGATTGTCATTTGATGATTGTACATCCTGAAAAGTACGTCGAAGCCTTTGCAAAGGCGGGCGCAGATATCATCACAGTCCATTACGAGGCCTGTCAGGAGAATTTGAAAGAGGTGCTTTTACAGATTAAAAAAGCGGGCGTGAAGTGTGGGGCGGTCATCAATCCCGATACACCCGTAGAGAAAATCAAAGAAGCTATTCTGCTTTGCAATATGGTGCTTGTTATGAGCGTTTATCCCGGCTTTGGCGGGCAGAAGTTTATTCCCACGGCGCTTGATAAATTGCGCGAAATTCGGGCGATTATCGACGCGAGCGGGCAAGATATCGACCTGCAAGTAGATGGTGGCGTAACACTGGAAAATGTGACGGAAATCAAAGAGGCAGGCGCCAACGTAATCGTGGCGGGGAATACGGTATTTAAGGCGGAAAACCGCGCTGAAATCATTGCAAAATTAAAAGGTAGATAATAAATAAATCCCTCGTTGTTCCAAGGAATAACGAGGGATAATTTTATGGTATTGTAACGGCAAAAAACCGACTGGTTTCAGTCGGTTCCATACATCGTGTTTAAAAACGGAAGGGGGAAATTATTCCGCGTCCGCTTTTTTAAGAGTTCTGATGCATCTTGCGCAAACGTAACCGTTCATTTCCTTGCCATCTTCAACATAGGAAATTTTCTGTACGTTTACCTTGAACGTTCTTCTCGTTTTACGATTGGAGTGGCTGACGTTGTTACCGCTAGCTTGGCCTTTACCGCAAATATTACATACTCTGGACATATTAAACACCTCCGTTTTTCGGTTATTTTTTTCAAAATTTACGCTTGGGTTTTTGCCTAAAAATCGAGTGGGCATAAAACAAGCACTAATAATATACCATTTATTCAAAGAAAAAGCAATTAAAAACATGCCAAAAAAGAACAAAAAATAAATTTTTTCGGATTTTTTTGAAAAAGTACTTGCCAAATGACGAGAAATAGTGTACAATGTAAGGGTACTTGGAGATTATTTATGTCAGTAACAACAAATAATGCATATGGTAAAATATCTATTTCCGATTTGGCAATTGCCAAAGTTGCTTCTCATACGGCCATGGAATCGTATGGGATTGTGGAAATGGTTTCTCGCCGTTTCACCGACAGCCTTGCTGTTCTTTTAAAGAAGGAAGGCAACGGTCGCGGCATTAAAGTGACGACGTCGGGCAATCGTATTTATATCGACGTTTATGTGATTATGAAATACGGTGTTTCTATCAATGCCGTTGCAGAATCCTTAAAAGAAGCGATCAAATATAAAGTGGAAGTATTCACAGGCATGATCGTCGACACCGTCAACGTCAATATTATTGGCGTCAAACTCTAAATTCAATCATTCAGCGCATTCGACAAAGTCATTGCGCTTTTTAGCGTACACGGTTTTTTCTTTTTTTCCTTCCATGTAGAACCGATACGCATCGTTTAAAAACAAAAGTAGAAGGAGTAGTTTTATGCATAAAACAATCAACAGTTCCGATTTTAGAAATATGATTCTTGTCGGTGCAAAACAACTTGAATTAAATCGCGCAAAAGTTGACGCGCTTAACGTTTTCCCCGTTCCCGATGGGGATACCGGTACAAATATGTCCCTCACGATGCAATCTTGCGTCAATGAAATGAACACTTGCAGATCAAGTGCATTCTCCGAAGTATGTGACAGCGTTTCCAAAGGCGCGTTGAAGGGCGCAAGAGGGAACTCGGGTGTTATTCTTTCCCAGATTTTGAAGGGGATGTGTTCCGTCATTAAAAAATGCGAAAAGGAAGTGGACGTAAAAACGTTTGCAAAGGCATTTGAGGCTGGTACGAAGGTGGCGTACAGCGCCGTTTCCGTACCTAAGGAAGGTACGATCTTGACCGTCATTCGTATGATGAGTGAATTTGCCATCAAGATTGCAGGCAAGAAGAAAAATTTGGAAACATTCCTCCACGACGTCATTGAAGAAGGGGATAGAGCGTTGGCGCTCACCCCCGAACTTCTCCCCGTTCTTAAAAAGGCAGGGGTTGTTGACTCGGGTGGGGTTGGTCTTATGACCATCATCAAAGGTTTTAACGCCGCGCTTACGGGCGAAGAAGTGGTGGATGACGATTATGGTTCGGTAGAAGCAGTTGCGCCGGAAGACAGCGATTACAGCGACAATTCCGCTATCCTCAACATGGATATTGCAGACATTCAGTTTGCTTACTGTACGGAATTCTTCATTATTAATATGAAGAAGAGTACCACCCTTTCGGCGATTGATCGTTTGAGAGAAAAGCTGATGAATATCGGTGACAGCGTCATCTGTATTGGGGATTTGGATCTCGTAAAAGTACACGTGCATACCAATCAGCCTGGTAGAGCGCTCACCTATGCGTTGGAACTTGGGGAATTGGATAGACCTAAGATTGAAAATATGTTGGAACAAAATCGTCAGGTAAAGGCGAAATTGGAAGCAGAAAGAAAGGATATGGGTATGCTTGCTATCTGTACGGGCGCAGGACTTTCGGAAATCTTCAAAGAACTCCTCGTCGACCGCGTTATGGAAGGTGGCCAAACGATGAACCCTTCCGCAAGCGATATTGCAAGCTCGGTACAAAAAATCAACGCCGACCACGTCTTTGTCTTCCCCAACAATAAGAATATCATTCTCGCCGCTGAACAGGCCAAGAATTTGGTGGAAAATAAGACGCTGCACGTTATTCCTACGAAGAACGTACCGCAGGGTTTCGCAGCTGCATTGGAATTTGATCCTGAAGCGAGCGCGGAAGAAAACAAGACGAACATGATTCATGCCCTTGACAACGTTAAGGTTGGGCAGGTTACCTATGCGGTTAGAAATACGTCGTTGAACGGATTTACCATCAAGGAAGGGGATATTATTGGCTTGGACGATAAGAAGATTTTGGCTAAATCGCAGTCTTTGGAAGAAACCGTGCTGAAATTGATTGCCAAGATGAAGGAAGAAACCCATCAGGTAATCACCCTCTACTATGGCGAAGATGTTAAGAAATCGGAAGCGGAAGCCCTCGTGGAGGCCGTATCCGAACAGTACCCCGATTGTGACGTAGATTTCCATAGCGGTGGTCAATCGGTATACTATTACATTATTTCCATGGAATAATGGGATTGAGGAATTAATAATTATTCAGAAAAAATTTATAATTATACAAAAGTGGGAAGGCGGAGGCGCGTTCCCACTTTGGCTTTTTTAAGGGATTGGTAGAGAAAATGAAAGTGTCAGCGCTTCGTTCGATTGGCGAAAAAAGAGAGAAGGATTTTAATAAATTGGGGATATTTGAAGCGGAGGATCTCATCCGCTTTTATCCGCGCGCCTATCTCGATTTAACCGAACGCACCTCTTTAAAAACGGCCTATCACAACGACATGGTGTTGGTTGCTTGCGAAGTGGTGCGGGTGACGCCCGTCAATTATGGAAGCAAGCGAAAGATGGTAAAAGCCTTCTGTTCGCAGGACGGATTTCCCTTCACGGTCGTGTGGTTCAATCAACCGTACATTGCACAAAAATTAAAGGTGGGCTCATACCTGCTATACGGTCGCGTGCAAAACAAGCTTGGTCAAGTGTCCCTTGTTAATCCCACTTTTGAAGAATTGGATAAGAATTATCGTCTCAAAGGGATCGTGCCGATTTATCCATTGAAGGGGAGTTTGAGCCAGAAAATTGTCCGCGACGCGGTGAAGGAGGCTCTGCAAAAAACCGACCTCGTTTCCGTCATTCCTTGGCAAATAAGACAGAAGTATGATCTCCCTCCCTTAGAGCAGGCGTATTTCCAAATTCACAACCCCACCGATATACAATCTAAGGATAATGCTTCCGAAAGGATTGCTTTGGAGGAATACTTCATTCTCATCTCTGCATTCAAAATTATCAAGGGCGGAAAGGAAGAAGTTCGATTGCATAATTATACAGTGAAAGCAAGTGAGGTGAAGGAGTTTTCCAAACGATTTGGGTTTGAGTTTACCGACGGGCAGAAGATGGCGGTAAATGAGATTTTTGAAAATTTGTATGCACCCACTCGCATGAATCGTTTGGTGCAAGGGGACGTTGGCAGTGGGAAGACGGCGGTGGCGCTCTGCGGCATTTTCATGGCGGTAAAGAGTGGATTTACAGCGGCGTATTTATCTCCCACAGAAGTGCTTGCCTCGCAAAATTACGCTGTATTACAGCGATATTTCCCCGATTATAAAGTGGGATATTTGGCGGGAGGCATGACGGCGAAGGAAAAGCGGGAGATGAAAACCAAGCTGAAAAATGGCGAAATTGACATTTTATGCGGTACGCACGCTATCTTTCAGGCAGATGTGGAAATTCCCAATTTGAGCTTTATCGTTTGCGACGAACAACACCGTTTTGGTGTAGCGCAGAGAAATGCGTTGGCGGAAAAGGGCGTGGGCGTGGATATGCTCGTCATGAGTGCAACCCCCATTCCTCGAACCCTCTCCCTCATTTTTTATGGTGATTTGGACGTTACGACCATCTCTGATAAACCTAAGGCCAGACAGGAGATTTCGACGAGTATCATTCCCGAAAGCAAGTATGCGGATATGCTTCAATATGTGAAGCGAGAAACGGCTTTGGGCAAGCAGGCCTACTTTGTCTGCGCGAAGATTGACGATGACGAGGAAGGCTCTATCATGAGCGTTACCGAGCTTTTTGAGGAGTTAAAAACACAGTTGCCGACCGTTCGATTTGCCCTGCTACACGGCCGAATGAAGGATAAGGAGAAGGGAGAAATCATGACCGCCTTTAAGGCGCGTGAGTACGATTGTTTGGTTTCGACGACGGTCATAGAAGTCGGTGTGGACGTGCCGAATGCGACGATTATGATCATCTACAACGCCGAACGGTTTGGGCTTTCCCAGTTGCACCAGTTGCGTGGCCGAGTGGGGCGTGGCGCAGAGAAGAGTTATTGCTTCCTGTTGATGGGTTCAGACGGGGAAACGGCTCGGGAGAGATTATTGACCTTGAAGGAGAATGCGGACGGTTTCAAAATTGCAGAAAAGGATTTGGAGATGCGTGGCAGCGGGGATTTCTTCGGGACAAGACAATCGGGCAAGATGTTGTCGGATATTAAAAATTTGAAATATCCCACGCAGGTTATTTTTGCGGCGAAACGGCTGGCAGATGATGCCTTTGAAAGTTTGTACACGGATGAAAAATTGCGTATGGCGGCAATTAAGAAATACGACAGTTTAAAGGACGTCGTTTTGAATTAAAGGCCCCGTCACACTTCCCATTTGATTTTTGACGGAAAAATTCTGTGAAATACTGTACTTTTTGTTCAGTTACAGATATTTGCATTCTGCGCCTGAGTAGCCAAACAAGAATAATATACACCAGATTTTTGATGACGAATTTTGTCTTATACGGCGTTGAACCTCTTGAACAACCGCTTGGTTGTCCTGCAAGCTTCGCCTTGTCTAAGTCTAAAATTAGTTTATCAAAAATTGCGTAGCACCGCAAAGCGTGAATTTTGCGAAAGATTTTGGCGAAGGGGTGCGCAGTTGTATAGAAATACTGCAAGAACACATTTGCCGAAAGATACGAAAAAGGCATGTTTTGCGGCTGATGTCTATTATTCTTGTTTGGCTAACACTTGTCTTTCTTGTATTTTTCTCGTCAAATCGTAAAAATTACTAATCAAACGTTAAATGTGACAGAGCCAAATTAAAAATTTTTGCAACAAAAAGGCAAAACAGTTTGTTTAATATTTATATCCATAAAAATAGAAAAATTTTAAAAAATTTTTCTTAGAGGTCTTGACGAATTGAGATTTCTGTTGTATAATAGAAGATGAAGTAACCGATTGTGAAAGAATTATTGTCACGACGGAGTTTGAAAGGGGATTTAGATCATGAAAAACGTAACGATTGATATGAAAAAGATCAAATTCGGTAAAGACGGGTTGGTGCCCGTGGTTGTGCAGGATTATGAAAGCGGCGAAGTGCTTATGCTGATGTATGCTAATGAGGAGGCTGTTCAAAAGACGCTCTCCAGCGGTTTTGCGCATTATTACAGCCGTTCAAGAAAAAATGTATATAAGTTTGGGGATGTTTTGGGGAACTATCAAAAGCTGAAAGCTATGTTCTTAGACCATGATTCCGATACCATTTTGTTGAAGGTAGACCAGGCAGGTAAGGCTGATCCCGAACAGGGCACGTTCACCTGCTTCCCTCAGCAGTTGGTTGGGGAATACAACACGATTGGCGGGGAGATGTTTGGTCGTCTTCAACGCATCATTGGCAATGCGAAAAAGAACCCCGAAGAAGGGGATTACACCAGTTTCCTGTTCGTTCGCGGTTTAGACCGTATTGCAAAGAAAGTTGGGGAAGAAGCTGTAGAGCTTGTCATTGCATCCAAGGGTGATGAAAAGAAATTGGTCGTTGGAGAAGCGGCAGATTTGTTGTTCCACGTGATGGTGCTTTTGAATTCCAAAAATGTCAAGCTTTCTGAGGTGTGCGGAGAGCTTTGCAAACGTAATCGTTGAGAAGGTTTACATAGGGCTATGTCCCATTCCCTGTGACACAGCTTTACATAAAAACTGCATAGAAGACATACGGCGAGTTATATTTAACTCGCCGTATTTTTGATATAAAGGAAAACTCACGCGATAGTCGCGTGGAGGAGAAAAAGAGGTGGAAGAAAAACTTGTATCTTGTTAAGATGTGCTTAATGTGGCTCTTTAACTTGCCTTCTCCTTGAGGCGATTCCCCTGCTAGGGGAAATGTCCGCAAAGCGGACAAAGGGGTTTACGTCTCCGTTAAAGGAAAAGGTGGCAGCGAAGCTGTCGGATGAGGTGGAATATTGCTTACATATAAGAACACCTCATCAGTCACGCAACTTGCTATGCTACGTGTTTGTGATAGCTTCCTCTCAAGGGGAGGAAACCAAAGAAAAGGGTGTCCGTACTATAGCAAAAAAGAGGGATTTCGTTTGTCATAATTGTTTATTACAAAAACAAAAAATCGCTAAAAGCCTTGAAAATAAAGAACTCTACTCACAGTAGAGTCCTTTTTCTACTCACAGTAGAGCCGTTTTTTAGGGGTAGTAGAGAGAAAAAAGGCCACATTTTATGAAGTATGTGGTATAATAGTCTTATAAGAAAAAAGACGACTTTTTAAAAAGAAGAAAAATTCTTTTTTCAAAATAATGGCTATTCAAATGAATTGAAAATTTTTTTAGCCGTGGAAATTGGAAGAAATTTTGATTGAGAGAAAGCGCCGTGCGTTATAAAAGGTATTTTTTAACCTTTTGGGGCTTGGTGAACCGTTCATCGCATACCTGTATGGGTGATTTCAACAAAAAGACGGAAAATACTCCTTTCTTCGACAGTTTTTTCGCATGGAAATCTGCTATACTGTTCTTTAGCTAGACAAGAATAATGCGAACCAGTCTCAAAGGCGTCTTTTCCGTATCTTTTGACAAATGTGTTCTTGTCGTATGTTCAATACGCCTGCGTCCACCTTTTCCAAAATCTATCGAAAAATCCACTCTTTGAGGGGCGTAGCAATTTAAAATCAGGTTCGTATTATCCTTGTCTGGCTAACGAAAACAAAGGAGAATAGGCGCATGGCTAGAAAAATTGTGGTGACGAGTGGGAAAGGAGGGGTTGGTAAAACAACCGTTGCGGTCAATTTGGCGGCGTACTTGGCGAAAAAAGGGGAGCGAGTCATTCTCTGTGACGCCGATTTTGGTCTGAATAACGTCGACGTTTGCGCCGGGGTGGAACACCTCGTTACATACGATCTCGTTGACGTTATCGAGGGACGCTGTCGGGCGAAACAAGCGCTCGTCAAACATCCCATTTATCCCAATCTTTTTGTTTTGACCAGCAGTCATTCCGCACCGGAACGCTATATATCCCCTCAATCGATCAAAATAGTACTCGATAAGCTGTCGCCACAGTACGATTTCATTTTCATTGATTGCCCAGCGGGGCTGGATGAGGGATTTCATCGCGCGGTGGCAACGGCGGATGAAGCGCTCGTCGTGACCATGCCCCACATCTCGGCCTTGCGTGACGCGGATAAAGTGATTACACTGTTGAAAAGTTATCAACTCCAAAGCTTGTCCGTCGTCCTCAATAAAGTGCGAGGGGAGTTGCTTTTGTCGAAGGAGTGCCTATCGCCGAGGGAGATTTCCGAGCTGTTAAAGACGCCCATTTCGGGGGTATTGCCGGAAGAATATGAAATTTACAACGGGGATTTGCACAAAATCCATCCTGCATTTAAACAGCTTGCTGAAATGTTGTTGACGGGAAAAACCAAGCTGTATGACGCCACGAAAAAGTATCGAGGAATTTGGGGAAACGTTTTAAGTCGTCTCAAACGCAATTTGTAAAAGGTGTGCTATGACAGAAAATTTTACGCGCATGAATCGAGTTTTACAAGCGGATAAATCGGTGATGAGTGAAGGGTGTAAGGCTCTCGTTTTGCAAGATTTCGCCGAAAAGTTTAACGAATATTTCGATTTGATTGGGCTGCCACGTATGGAGATTTCATGTCGAAACGGCACCTATTTCGTTCAAGTGAGTTTTGAGGCGGAACGAATTAAAAAATTCAACGTTTTAAAGTAAGGCGATAGTTAAAAAATAACTCAACGCAGACATGGGTGCCTCGTGCATATTAAAAAAGATAAAAACGAATGAAAACAATCATTCGAAGATGATAAATTATTTTTACAGGAGAATAAAATTATGAAAAAAAGACAATTTACAATTGTAACCGATTCGGCTTGCGATATGCCAAAGGAATATTATACGGAACAGGGGGTGGTTTGTGTTCCCCTTGGGTTTATGTTAGACAATGTCAATTATGAAGGGGAATCGGGGAATGCGATTGATCCGCAGGAGTTTTACGCGCGACTTCGTGGCGGAGCAATGCCTACGACCTACCAGGTAACGGCGGAACAGGCAAAACTCTATATAGAGCCGCTTTTGCAAAAAGGGGAAGATGTATTTATTATGACCTTCTCGTCCGGCCTTTCGGGAACGTCGGGAAGTTTCTCTATCGCTGCGAGAGATTTGAAAGAAGAATATCCCGATCGCAAAATTTTGGTGGTTGACTCCCTTTGCGCTTCTATGGGGCAGGGGTTGTTCTTGGATTATATCGTCAAAAAGGCAGATGAAGGCGTCTCCATAGAAGATATGAAAGAGTATGCAGAAAGCTTAAAATTACACATTTGTCATCAATTCACGGTGGATGATTTGTTCCACTTAAAACGCGGTGGGCGCGTATCGGCAACGTCCGCGTTGCTTGGTTCGGTGTTGAAAATAAAGCCCGTCATGCACGTAGATAATAACGGGAAACTCATCGTGATTGGCAAGAGTATGGGGAGAAAGAAGGCTTTGCATACGATTGTTGACAATTTATTGGCAACGGCGGAAATTGGGGAAAATGATCCCATCTTTATCAGCCATGGCGATTGCATGGAGGACGTTGAATTGGTGAAAAAATACATTTACGAACGTTATCCCAACGTGCAGATTGTTGTCAACTACATCGGTGCGGTTATTGGTACCCATTCGGGTGCAGGCACAGTGGCTATTTTCGCAAAAGGAAAGGAAAGATAAGGGGAAATGGGCATACCAGGTATGCGTTGAGATTAATTGGGTTTTGATAAAAAGAAATGCGTCCGATTTTTGATCGGGCGCATTTATACGTGAGAATGAAGTATGAGGAAGGGTTACTTATTGACGAAATATAAGATTTTTTCCGTCATACCAAACACGAGCATATGGTCGTCGGGTGTAAAGATATATTCTCCATCAATATCGGCAAATATGCTCTTTCCGCGCTTGATTGTCAGTAGGTTAAGTCCATATTTTTTGCGAGGATCAATATCCTTTAATTTTTTGCCACTCCAATGTTGGGGTACGGCGATTTCAAAGATGGAGTAATCATCACTGAGTTCGATATAGTCGAACACCTTGGAGGAGTTGATTTTAATTGCCAACTTTTCTGCTAAATCTCGATCGGGATAGATAACTTCGTCAGCCCCATTTCGAAGGAGAAATTTCTTTTGGATTTCTGTTGTTGCTTTGGCTATAACCCATTTTGCCCCCAATTCTTTCAAAATAGAGGTAATTTCCAAAGAGGATTGGAAATTGTCGCCGATGGCAACGATGCAGACATCGAAGGAGGGGATATCCAATGCACGAAGATTGTCTTCATTGACACAATCTGTGATGATGGCATCAGAAAATTTTTGCGCCAATTGATTGATATTTTCTTCATTTTTGTCGACAATCATTACTTGATTGCCCATAGATTGCAGGCGGGAACCAAGGATTTGCCCAAATTTTCCCATGCCGATTAATAAAATAGATTTCATTTTTTTTTACCTCATTATCCAATTAAAAGAGTGTCCACAGGTTTTCTAATTTCTGCGGTGTGTGTCTTTTCCCCAAAGGCAAGGCCAAGGGTTAAAATGCCTGCTCGTCCTGCGTACATTAGACAGATAAGTATAAGCTTGGAGGGAACGCTTAAGGAAGGGGTGAGTCCCATAGACAAACCAACCGTTCCCATGGCAGAGAAGGTTTCAAATAACACTTCTTTTAGTCCGGCAGCACTGTTGCTTGTTTCAAACGTACAAATACATAAACTGGCCATGACAATGATAAACAGACAGGAAACAAAGACGGCAAGCGCTTGACGCAGGAGGGCGTTATGCACACGGCGGTTGCCCACTTCAATGTCTTGTTTACCACGGAAGACTGACCACATTCCCATAAGAATGATAAAGAGAGTGGTAATTTTGACTCCCCCTGCGGTTGAACCGGAGCTTCCTCCAATAAACATGAGGATGATGGTGGTCAAATAGCTACTGTCCGAAAGCGTGCATAAGTCAATTGCATTAAATCCGGCGGTTCGTGGAGAAATGGCTGTAAAAAAGGAGATGAGTAGTCGTTCTCCAAACGAATAGTCAATAAATGTCGGATTTTTCCATTCAAAAAACAAAATGGAGAAGGTGGGAAGGATGATCAAAGCCAGGGTCATTAAAAGGACGACTTTGGTATGCAACCGCATCTTTTTGAGTTGGAATTTGCTTTCAAGCAGGTCATCCCAAACGCAGAAGCCCAATCCACCGATGAGGATTAAAAGAGCAATTGTCACAATGACCAAGGGATCGGTTGCATAATGGGTGAGGGAAACAAATTTGCTATCTCCATACATTCCGCCCATCAAGTCAAATCCTGCATTACAAAAGGCAGAGATGGAATGAAAGATGGCATAATAAATTCCCTTTCCAATGCCAAAATCTCCAATAAATCGTATGGAGAGCAGAAGAGCGCCGACGCCTTCAAAGAGGAGTGTGCCTAAAAGTATTCGTTTAAAAAGACGTAAAAGTTGGTTGCGTCTGTCTTCTCCGGAGCTGGCCATCAACAGTTTTTTAACGGAAACGCCCATATCCTTTCCAATGAGAGTAAAGAAGACGGAAACGAAGGTCATGAACCCCAATCCGCCAAGTTGAATTAAGCAGAGAATGACAATTTGTCCAAACAATGTCCAATGGGTGTTGGTATCATAGGGGACAAGACCGGTTACGCAAGCGGCGGAGGTGGAGGTGAATAAAGCATCGATGAAAGAGGTGCTTTCTCCCTCCGTGGTTGCAAAGGGCAACAGCAACAGCAAGGTGCCCAATAAGATTACTGTAAAATAACCTAAGGCAAGAATTTGCCATGTGGTCAAGTTGAATTTCTTTTTTTCTTTCATAAAATAATTATAGCAAGGCCTATTGTTTTTGTCAAGCAAAATTGACAGATTCTACCACGAGCGTAGAGTCGAGTACTTTGAACTTGATTTCAAATTCCGCAAAACGCATTCCATACGTGCGTGAATCTTCCTGATAAGAAGGACGAGGATCGTCGGCAAGGCAAGCGAGTAATCCCTCTCGCTTTTCTGCGGGGATTTTCTCTAAAAGTTCGGGCGGAAATTGCACGGATAAATGATCGAATTGATGAGCGCCGGCATAGCCGGAAGTTGCCTCGGGAATGCTGTCCGCATAGGGCAGGTATGGCTTCACGTCCAAAATGGGGGTTCCGTCGAGGAGATCTGCCCCCGAAACGATGAGTACGCTACCCTCCTCTTTACTCTCTTCAATGCGCAGAAGTTTTACGCAGGAAAGCCCGATGGGATTGGGGCGGAAAGGGGAGCGTGAGGCGAAGACGCCCACGCGTTTATTTCCTCCCAGCCGAGGAGGACGGACGGTGGGAGACCACTCCTTTTTATGCGCCAAGGAAAAATCAAACAGCAACCAAAGATGAGAGAAACCTTCCAGCTCGCGCAGGGCTTCACTGTTGCGAAATTCGGGGGTGAAAACGATGCGAGCGGTCAGAGAAGGCGCGCGCCCACTTTGGCGTGGAATGCCGAACTTTTCCTTAAAATCGGTTGTGATGTAGGCGATATGTTTGACAAAGAATCCATTTTCCATAGTACGTATAGTATATACCAATTTTTGCAAGTTGTCAAGCAATGCAAAAGAATTATAGGTGATTTTGCAGGGATATTTTACGCGCGGAAAGCGGCTGCTGTCTTTTGCGTAATGAAAAAAGCATACTCGTTGGATAAAAAAAGCCCCCATCGAAGTTCATTCGATAGAGGTATGTATGCGTTGAGTTATAAAAACAGCATTTGCAGTCCTGTCAAAAGAATGAGGAAACCAAAATTAAAAGCGGAGAACTGCAGGAGGTAATTTTTTATCTTTTCCGGATAATGGGACATATATTCACGGAAGGTGATCAAGCTTGCCAGCGAGGAAATCAGCGTCCCAACGCCACCGATATTGACGCCCAAAAGCAGGTGGGTGTAATTGCTTGTAAACTGTGAGAGCAGAATAGCAGAGGGAACGTTGCTGATCACTTGGCAGGAGAGAATGGCCACCAGGAAGGTGTTTTTCTCCAAAAGAGAACTCATTATTTCCTGCACGAAGGGGATACGAGACATGTTTCCCGAGAAGATGAAAAAGGCAACGAACGTGCAAAGAAGCCCATAATCCACGTCCTGTAAAGCTTTTTTGTCGAGGAAAAAGAGGACGGTAGGAATGACAAGCAACCCGATCCAGAAGGGAATGACGCGAAAGACGATGACGATTGACAGGACGAATAAGAGGCCGTATACAATGACGCGCTTGCGTGGCAATTCAATGGATTTATGCGTAATTTCCAGTGTTTCCTTTTTGATAAAGAGAAGACAGCAGAGGGTGAGCAGAGCCACTGAAATTAAAAACGGGGGGAGCATGGTCAAGGTGAACTCACCAGTGGGGATGTTGAACTTGGTATAGAGATACAAGTTTTGCGGATTGCCAAAGGGGGTTAACATACCGCCTAAATTGGCCGCGATATTTTGCATGATGAAGGTGAAAGCCATGTATTTGTCCTTTTTTGTGGAGCTGAGAACGAAATACCCCAAAGGCAGGAAGGTCAACAGGGCCATGTCGTTGGCGATAAGCATCGAACCTAAGAAGGTGATATAGACGAGCGCCAGCACCGCCGAGCGCGCATTTTTAAACAGCGCAACGATACGTTCGGCAAGAAGGGTGAAAAAGTCGATGTTTTTCAAGGCGCAGACAACCGCCAAGACGCAGAAAAGGCAGGTCAGCGTTTTAAAATCGAAATAGGTCAAATAAGTTGCGTCGGGCGGAACGAACAACGCCGTAATAAACGCCACGAGAATGGCGATAGATAAGACGGGGTTGCGTTTGATGAAATGAAAAAGGTGCAGCCCCATTGGTTGCAGGATAGAAATAGGTTTTTTCGCAATTTGCATAACAGTATTCTCTCTTTTCAAAATTACCGTGCATTATTATAGTACTTTTCGCGCAGAAAAGCTATTCATTTTACAGCATTTTGATGATTTTTTTACGGAAAAAGTTGATTTTTTTACGAGGATATGTTATACTATTAAAATGGAAAAGATTAAAATTGGAAAATATCGACATTTTAAAGGGAAGGAGTATGAAGTTTTGCACCTTGCCAAGCACTCGGAAACGGAGGAAGAATTGGTGGTTTACCGCGCTCTTTACGGAGAGGGAACCGTTTGGGTTCGTCCGTTGTCCATGTGGTTGGAATGCGTGGATAAAGACGGAGAACAAGTTCCAAGATTTATGTACATAGGAGATTAAGTTCGGAGGAAAATATGTTAAACGAACGTTTGATTGTAGAAACTTCGCCCAAGGCGAAAAAAGATAATATGGTGCGCTGGAGAGATTACCGTGTGACGGTTCTTTCCGATCGTCTCTTCCGTTTGGAACAAAGTGCGGAAGGGAAATTCCGTGATGAAGCAACGCAAGCGGTGTGGTATAGAAATATGCCTAAACAGGAATTCCGCCTGTTGACCAGCGATAATCACGCCGTGATTGAAACGAACGCGTGCAGACTCATTTTGTACAAGACAAGGGTACAGGTATGCGTTGAGTTAAACGGAATGCGCCGTAGTTTAGATAATTACGGCAATTTATTGGGCACCTGTCGTACGTTGGATAACTGCGACGGGAACGTCCGTTTCGCTCCTTGGTTGGAGGGGGACGAACCTAAAAAAGTTGCGCTTTCGCAGGGTGTTTGCTCGAAAACGGGCATGGCGGTCATTGACGACTCCGATTCGTATACCTTGGGCAAGGACGGCCAGGTGAAATGCGAAAAGGCAATCGGCACGGACGAATACGTCTTTGCGTACGGGGATGACTACCGTGGGGCATTGGAAGCCCTCTATATGATCACGGGCAGAACACCTCTCGTGCCGAGATATGCGTTGGGGAATTGGTGGAGCCGCTATCACGAATATACGGAGGCGGAATATTTGCGTGCGTTAAATCGTTTTGAGGATCGCAACGTACCCTTCAGTGTGGCAACGTTGGATATGGATTGGCATTATTCCCGTCACGTTGACATACAGGCGTCCATTTCGGACAGCAATTTAAATACGCCTAAATACGTAGGTAATCCCGAAGTGGATCTTGGTTGGACAGGGTATACGTGGAATAAACAACTCTTCCCCGATCCGCAGAAATTTTTAAATCATCTGCACAAGCGTGGCATGAAGGTGGCTTTGAACGTGCATCCTGCCGATGGTTTCCGCTATTGGGAGGATTGTTATGCCGGCATGGCGGTTGCCATGGGGAAAAATCCTGAATTGGGCGAACACGTGGCGTTCGATTTCACCTATGACCATTTCATCAACGCCTATTTTAATTTGGCGCATACCCCTCATGAAGATATGGGGGTGGATTTCTGGTGGATTGATTGGCAACAAAAGCCCATTCTTTGGCATGATTCCCGCCCTGAATGGTTGCAACAGCACGAACCGCTTACGCAGACGTACGATCCGCTTTGGTCACTCAATCACTATCATTTCTATGACGCTGTGTCCAAGCATAACGAACCCATGATTCTTTCCCGTTATGCAGGGGTTGGTTCGCACCGTTATCCCATCGGTTTTTCAGGGGATACGGAGATCACCTGGAAAACGTTGGCGTATTTGCCCTATTTCACGGCAACGTCCAGCAATATTGGCTATACGTGGTGGAGCCACGACATCGGCGGACACCAAATGGGGGAAAAGAAAAACGAATTGTTCCTTCGTCATGTGCAGTATGGGGTGTTCAGCCCGATTATGCGTTTGCATTGCAGCGACACCGAAACCATGACCAAAGAACCTTGGGCGTATGGAAACGGCACAAACTTTATCGCTGAGGAATTTTTGCGTTTTAGACATAAATTGGTGCCTTATTTGTATACCGCTAGTTATCGAAATTGCGCAGAATGTACGCCACTTATCGAGCCGTTGTATTATGAATGGAAACAAAAACAGGCGTATGAATATAAAGAAGAATACCGCTTTGGCAGTCAGCTTCTCGTTGCGCCGGTTACGCAAAAAGCCTATCCCGACGGATATGCAAGGGTGAAGGCATGGTTGCCCGCTGGCACGTGGACGGATATCTTCACGTTGGACGAATATGAGGTTGGCGAAGAAGGCAAAGAACTCGTCTTGCTCCGCGATCTCAACTCCATTCCCGTATTTGCAAAGGAAGGGGGAATTTTGCCTCTCTCCGTGGATAATAAAAATTCCGTCAACAATCCCGAAAAAATGGAAGTGTGGGTGTTTGAAGGGAATGGCTATTACCAGCTCTACGAAGACGGTTTGGCGGAAAAGAAATATTCCGTGGCGCTCACCGATTTTATATCCCAATACATGGAAAAGGACGGGGTATGTATGCAACTACTGCAAATTTCCATGCGAGGAGATGCTAGTGTAGTGCCTAAAAAACGTAAAATGAAGGTATGCTTTAAAAATGTTCCCCAAGCGCGCGTGCGCCTGTATGTGGATGATGTAGAACAGGACGCAGAAGTCCGCCTTTCGGAGACGGCAGAGGTTGTTTTCACCTTGATTCCCGGCAAAGTGTATCGTTTGGAAGCCTTCTATTGGAAAAAGACGCCTGTGGAGAAATTGATCGACCGCGCAAAGACGATTTTGACAAAGATAGAAGCGGGCAACTACGCCAAGGAACGCGCGTGGGAGGCGATTTCCTCCGCCAAGACTGTGGAAGAATATCAAACGGCTGTAGATAATGCTATTTTGGAAACAGGGGCAAAACTTCGTTTAAAAGAAACGATGTAAGATTTTGGAGATAGCCTACAACATGAAAACGATTGGAGAAAAAATTAAAAGTTTGCGCAAAGAGAAAGACTGGTCGCAAGAACAGTTGGCTTTTGAGTGTGGAGTTTCCAGACAAACCATTTCCAAATGGGAATCGAACGGAATATTGCCCTCGATGGACAATTTGATGACGTTGAGCCAGGTTTTCGAGGTGGAAGTGGGGTATTTTTTCAACGATTCTTCCGAATTCGCTGAAAACTCTACGATAGAAACGCCTGTCGAAGTGGTTGAAGAAGTGGCTGTTGCGGAAGAAAAAATGCCTAAAGCAACCAACAATATGCAAGGAAAATGGGAACTTTGGCTGGGCATCAATTCGATTGCGTTGGTATTGTTTATTTTGAATGCGGTCTTTGTTGGATTGATTACCTCCTCTCATCATAAAGGGGATATAGTGTTTAATAGTTCAGGCTTGAATATTTGGAATTTCTATCTTGCAGTTATCTATTGTATCATGCTTGCGATTTCAGAGATGTTTTTTATCAGTAAATTATTAAATATGCAGAAATGTAAAGCGTTGTTTACAAAATGTAAACAAAAGTTGGTAGATATATTTTCCAAAAAGTGATATTATAGATATACAAAAAACAATAAAAGTGTAGCAATTATGAAAAACCAACAAAAAGTTAAAAAACTTGCCTTAAGTGGCGTATTGGCGCTGTTGTGCGCCCTTGCCTGTTTTGGAATGATGACGCAAAATGCAAAGGCGGGAACGTCGACCGATTTTGAATCGAATATTCATAAAGGTGCGCCCACCCAAGGGCTGTATACGTCTATTTCCTTTTATATCAAGGGTGAGGCGGGGAAGGTTTGTATAACAGCCAAAAATGATCTCACCATTTTTCCTTCTACGGTTATCGTTATCGTAGAATTATATTCGTCGGACGCCTATCAAAGTTCCTATACCAATATGCAGTTGGTTGCCAGAAATACGATTAATGATTTAAATATGGGGGAAACGCTCACGGCAGAGGCTTCCACCAATGGCGAGCAAAAGTATTGGCATGGGGTTATCAAATATAAAATAGGTAATCAATCCTGGGAAACAGCAAGCAGTGAAACACTTGTTTATAGTGCGAACGGCACCTATTTAGGGGTGGCGTAATACATGAAAGAAGAAGGAGAATAACCGGTTTTTTGGCTGGTTATTCTCTTTTTTTACGCATGTAAACCGTAATTTGCAAAAGTTTTTTTGCGATGTAAAGCGTTGTTGACAAAATGTAAACCAAAGTTGGTGGATTAGTTATTTCTCTTATAGTATACTTTAGGGGAATAAAACGAATTCCGCTTGAAAGCGAGTGTTTCCGTATATTTTGTCAAATGCGTTCTGGTAGGTATCTGCAATGCAACGGCGCGCACCTTGGTGAAAATCTATCGAAACGTCTTCGTTTTGAGGTGCAAAATTGGGTTCGGGTTATTCATCATAGTATAGTAGTGGCATAAAAAAAATAAACAGGAGGAAAACTTAGTAGAAAAAAAGGAGCGTAAAAATAGTTAGCCAGCCAAGAATAGCTGGCTATGGATTCAAAGTGGCAACAATAGATTATTCGATAATAGGTCTTAAAAACCACTATTGAAATAATCGGAACAAAAAATAAAAAAGGAAGGTAGAAAAAATGGATGCAAAAACAATAATTCTTGATATAATTATGTTTGCTGCTTATATAGCCAATATTATCTTTATTGTGCAGAAGTGTATTAAGATTCCGCATGGATTAAAGATGTTGGAGGAAGATTGCAAATGGTTAAACGATCATGATACTGTCACTGAACATCACAAGCGTTTTATCTCACCATTTTTCCATATTTTATTGGGAAATTTGATATTCATGATTATCGGGGCGGTCACTTGTGTAAATGATGGACTTTCCGATATGGAAAATTTGCTTGTAGTTCCTGTATGGGCAATTTTCTTTGCGGGTATTATTGTAAGTGGATTCTTTATTGTATATGTAGATATTTTAAGAAAGAAGTATTCGATTCGAATGGTATATAAGGAAGATAGGTTACGTTTGCGTGGAAGTCCAAGTGGGGCGCAGATAATTGCGTGTCTGACTGCAGCGTGGTTTTTTGCGTTTAATACAGGATTTGTGGCATATACAATTGCATTGTTATTAGTGTAATAAAAAATAGCCGTTTTCAACGGCTATTTTTTCATTTGGGCATACCATGTATGCGTTGAGTTATTTTTTACAGTTTATTTTTGGGGCATACTTTGATGCAAATGCCACAGACGCTCCCCCTGCCCACGTCTTGAAAATGCTCCTTCATATATTTGGAGCACTTTTCCGCGTCGAAGTTCCTTTCTCCGTCGGTGGTGGGGATTGCGCCGTAAATTGCGCCTGCCGGACAGGCCTTTTGACAGAGCGTACACCCTCCGCAACCATTTTCAATGATGGGCAATTCACTTTTGAGGGGCATATCCGTCAAAATGGTGGCAAGGCGAATTTTGCTGCCGTACTCGGTGGAGAGAAAAAGTCCGCTTTTCCCTACAAATCCCAACCCCGACAGGGTTGCCACGGTCTTGTGCGCCACGATGCCACGATAGGGGTTGTTTTTCCCCAGGCTTTGGCTGGCGGCCACGGGCAGGGCGTGAAATCCCTGCTTTTCTATTTCTCGCCCGAGGCGAAAGGCGATTTGATCGAGCAGGGCATTGGCCGTGCGGTACTGCTGAAAATAGGCAAAAGAGGGGGATTGGTCAATCGTTGCCAAAACGCCGTCGGAGAGCTTCACCGCAATTGATACGGCATAGGTCAACTGCGGAAACGCCGAAAGGGGCGGGGTGGGCAGTTGACAAAATCCAACGAGGTCAGCGCCCAACGATTGCGCAAAGTTTTTGAGGTTGGTTTGAGACATGGTAGCTTCCTTTTGTTTTGGCTTTGTCACATCACTTGGTTGATTTTTGACGGAAAAATGCTACGAAATACGGCGCAAAATGCTCGGTTACAGACCGCAGAGGGTATGCGCCCTCGCATTTCACTTGTCTTTCTTGTATTTTTCTCGTCAAATTGCTGAAAATAAATTTCAGCTAAAATCAACCATTCTCTGTGACATAGCCTTATCTTTTTACACAATATTTTTCATTCATTATAACACATTCCAAGAAAAAAATCTATCAAAAATGAGAAAAACTTTTATCAAAGGATTGCTTTTTTTTGCCGAGGCTGTTATAATGGAGATAGAAACCTATTGGAGGAAGTTTTTATGAAGATCATCAACGGTGTTTTGGCGTTTATTTTAAATATATGTATCCTTTTGAGCGTGGCGGTTGGTTCGGTGTTTGTTATCGCTTCCACGCCTGCCTACTACTACGGGCAATTTGAAGCAACGGGCGTGTATGCGCAGGTGGATGAAAATGGCGAAAAGCAACCCGCGGTGATTCGCTATATCGGTGGGGACGCGGAACAGAGTGCAAAATTCACGGACGAACAGCTCAACGAGCTCATTGATCACATTATCGCCTATCTTTTCACGGATATGGAGAGTTTTGAATTGGTGATGGATGATGTTCTGCTGAACGGACGGAAAACGGACAACGTTTCGATTTTTGGAGAAGTTGCCGTCGTACATATGGAGGACGTCAAGGGGCTTTTAGGCGTGTTGGGCACGGTGGCGATTATTTGCGCGGTAGTTGGCGCAGGGATCGTGGCATATTTTATCCTGCAAGCGCGCAAAGGAAAGGGTGGAAAATTGATGAAACACACCCTGATTTTCTACGGCACGTTCGTGGGCTTATTGGTTGGCTTCTGCCTGTTCACTTTGGGGCAGATGTTGATTTATAAGATTCCGTTGGAGTATTACCTGTCAATGATCTGGAGAAATTTCCACTTCATTATTTTCCCCAATCCCGAACAAGCGATGGGTTCCTTCTTCAACGACACGTTGACGATGATTTTGTCGTTGGATTTGTTCATGGCGGCGGTTGTGATGGTGCTTGTCATTCTTGCGGCAGCGATTGCGCTGTGGGTGGTTTGCGCGAGATTGTTGGATAAGTACGCCCAAAAATTGCAAGGAGTATGATACAATGGCAACGAAATATCCCATTATTTTCGTGCATGGCATTTTGATGAAGATTCCGCTGTTCAAGGCCTTCGTGCATTTGCAGAAGAAATTGACGGAAGCGGGTTATAAAGTGTATATTGCGCACACGGACGGGGTTGGCACGATTGAGAACAACGCCGTGCAACTCAAGCGTGAGATCGAGGAAATCTTGGAGAAAGAGGGGGTTGATAAAATCAACATTATCGCCCACTCCAAGGGCGGATTAGACTCCGTTTATATGATAGAAGAGCTGGGCATGGCGGAGAAAGTGGCGTCCTTGACCAGTCTTTGTACGCCGTATAAAGGCTCGCAACTTGCGACGAAAATTATCAATATGCCCTCCTTTATGTTGCGGTTTTTAGGGTTTTGTTTCAACACGTTTTATAAGCTGTTGAAGGACGAGCAACCCGACGTGATCACCGCGTGCAAACAGCTTGAATCGAAGGTGGAGATCACGGCGGAGCCTTTGATCACGTCGAAGGAGATTTATTGTCAGAGTTATTCTTCCACGATGCATAAGGCGAGCGATGATTTCGTATTGAGTATTCCCTTTTTAATTTCAAGGCATTTTGAAAATGACCATTCAGATGGCATGGTGGCAAATCATTCCACGCATTTTGGCGAATATAAAGGGGATTGCTTGGAGGATTCGATTTCGCACAACGAAGTGGTGTGTTTTATGACGAAAAAGAAGAAAAAAGAAAAGGTTGTGGCGTTTTACCATACGCTTTTGGAGGATTTGGCAAAACGCGGATATTAAGAAAGTTAAGCAAGAAAAATTCGGGAGAAACTCTCGAATTTTTTTATTAAAAAGTATTGACATTTATGGAAAAATGCGGTATAATAGTAGGGTAGTAGAAAAAATGCGCTTGCGCCTAGAAAAGCAATCCTATTCAAACGGGCATACCATGTATGCGTTGAGTTAAAAAATGGGGGAAATTGAAGTAATTTTGCAAGCGAGAGTCAAATCCGTTTGGGTGAAAGAAAATTTAATAGCATACGCAGGAATATCGAAGCGGTCATAACGAGGCGGTCTTGAAAACCGTTTGGGTGAAAGCCCACGGGGGTTCGAATCCCTCTTCCTGCGCCAGAAAAAAGTGCTGCGGAAAATGGATGCTTTCTGCAGTATTTTTTATTCAAGTCATCACTTGGTTAGAATAAATGCGCGAGATAGTTTTAATGAAAAGAGGTAATTTATAATGGCAAGTTTTCTGTTGTTTATCATTTATATTGCTTTTATAGGGTTGGGCTTGCCCGATTCCATGTTTGGGACGGCTTGGCCTGCTATTTATGCGGATTTTGCGCTTCCCATTTCATACGGCAGCTTTATCACTTCAATCGTGGCTTGTGGAACGATCGTATCAACCCTCTTCAGTGCGCGCTTGATTCATAAGTTCGGAACCAATAAGGTCGTGGCGGTCAGCACTTTGCTTACGGCAGTCGCTTTGCTCGGTTTTTCCTTCTCGAACAATATATGGGTGATGATGCTTCTCTCTGTTCCTCTTGGCCTCGGCGCGGGGGCTGTCGACGTGGCATTAAATAATTATGTCGCGTTGCACTATTCCGCGAAGCAGATGAGTTTTCTCCATTGTTTTTACGGTATTGGCGTATCGGTTAGTCCCTATGTGCTCTCTTTGGTTATCGGTGGAGAGAATGGGTGGAGAAATGGTTATCAAATCGCGTTTTTCATTCAAATTGCTATCAGCATTTTGCTGTTTGCTTCACAATCTGTTTGGAATAAGGTTGGCAAAACGGAAAGTTCAACAGAGGTTGATGAGGTGAAAAATCTCACCATTCGAGAAACCTTGAAAATACCAGGTGTAAAATCCATGTGCGCGCTGTTTTTTCTGACTTGTGTCATTGAGTGTAGATTTAGCTGTTGGGGGATTACTTATCTTGTCGAATATAAACATATGTCGGCTGAACAAGCGGCAAGTGTCATACTGTTCTATTTCGTTGGTATGGCGCTTGGCAGGTTTTTGTCAGGTGTATTTGCAGACAAAGTGCATAGTTGGAAAATCATTATGATAGGCGAATTGGTGCTCGGCGTAGCGGTGTTCTTGTTGGCGCTACCCGGTTCTGCAATGCTTTCCTCAATAGGATTGTTTATGATCGGGCTTGGAAACGGCCCGTTGTTCCCGAACTTTAATCACTTAGCACCGGAAAGCTTTGGGAAGGACGTTTCCGAATCGGTTATCAGCTTGCAAATGGCAGCCGCTTATGTCGGGGTTTTGGTGGGGCCGTTGTTGTGCGGTTTGCTGGGGCAAGGCTTAGGAATGTTTATTTTCCCCATCTACATCATCTGTGCGTTCATAGCCATGGCGGTTATCACCGTTTCGGCGCAAAAGTTGTTGAAGAAAAAAGAGTGATATAAAGCGAGTTTATTTCTAATGTATCGGTTTATTTTGAATGTTTTCGCTACACGAATGAGGAGTGTTTAATCACATTGAGGTAAACGTTGCAGCATTTGTTGACAGGGAAACGGATTTATGATATAATGAGGCAAAGAAAAAATGGAGAATATTGCTATGACACCTATGCAAGCGCAGATTAAGGCGTTTTATCAAAAAAAATACGATACCTACATAGCGCAGACAAAAGACGTGGATATGCAGGCGCAGTATGCTCTGTTTTTGAAATATTTGCCGAAAAACGCTCGCGTTTTAGACGTTGGGTTTGGTTCAGGGCGAGATCTCGCGCGGTTCACGGCGTTGGGCTATACGGCGTTGGGTGTGGATATAGTGGAGGAGTTTGTCGCGCATGCATTGGAGCATGGCTTATGCGCGCAGGTGGCGGATTATCATAATTTGCCCTTCGTCGCAGAGTTTGACGGCGTTTGGGCGTGCGCTTCCCTGCTACATTCGAACAATTTGCCGTTGGCGTTTGCCAATCTTGCGCGCGTGCTGAAAGTGGGTGGATATGTATATCTTTCCATGAAATATGGAGAAAAGGCGGGTATGGAAGGGGAGATGTTCTATCAATATATTCGCGAGGATACGTTGAAATCGTTGGCAAAAGGCGCTGGTTTACGCGTGGTGGAATGGACGATTTCTAAAGATGAATTGGGGAGAGGAAATGAGTGGCTGAATGCCATTTTGGTTAAATGAACGCATACATGGGTGCCTCGCTTTAAAAAAAGTGAGGCATTTTTTGAAATAAAAATCCGCAAGCGGTTGCTTGCGGAAAAGGTTATTGTTCCATTTTTAAATCGTTTGCTAACGCGCGCATTTCCTGTTCCCGATGGCTGGGGAAGATGAGAATGTGCGCCTTTTGTTTCCAAACGCCGTTTTCTAAATCGTCAAAGCAGGAAAGCTGGTATTTTTTTGCCAATTCATTCGAGGGGGCGTCGATAACGAAGGTGTTGGAGCATTCCGCGCGATAATAGGGGATCTGCGCATCCTGCAATAACTTTTCAAAAAATAGAATATTCGTTTGATAGAGGTCGGTGCGAGGTTCTTGTAAATGCTCGCGCACGTGATTGTATAAGGCGTAGGCGGGAATAGAACGGGATCCGGACACCGCTGTGTCGTGTTGACCGATATAGGCAACACTTTTGCCCAGAGGCTTTTCCGTGGCAACGAAAACCGATTTAACGTCGGGGAAGCCTACGTATTTATGCAGACTTACCGAGACGGAATTAATGCCACGTTCCTTGCAGTTGGTGAGCTTTGGCGCGCCCTCTTGATTGTTCTGAATACCGCCAAAAAGCGCGGCGTCTACGTGAATATAATGGGGAATATTTTTCGCGCGCAAGAAGGCGACGATCTGGTCGATTGGATCGCTCGCGCCATACCTGGTAGTGCCGTGCGTCAAAATAAGATTGGCAGGAGCGCCTTTTGTGTGGTAATTCTTTTCGATTTTTTCAAAGAGAATATCCAAGTTCATGACGTCTTTTCCAAGCGTCTGAATTTCACGATGAGGATAACGTTCGGCGTATTTTTCCACGGAGTAGTGGGAGGCTGCGGAGTAGTATAAAATCCCGTTTGGATTTTTTAAAAAGGAGAGGGCAATGCCGCAGTTGTTGCTTTCCGAGCCACCACTCGTGATATAGCCCCAAAAATTCTCGCCCATGTCAAATTTATCGGCGTAGAGCCCGACGATGCGTTTTTCCATGTCTTTGGTGTCCATGGCATAGTTGCCACGCTCCTCAATATCGCCACAATTGTTGGAGAAGGGGGAGGTGTAGTGTAGTAAAAGCAATTTTTGTGTCAGTGGGGAAAGGGGGCGATAGTAGGCAGGATAGCCAAACATATAGCGCGCCAATTCACGATTGTGGGCATAGAAAGCTTCCGCTTCCGCCCAATCGGTGGAGTTTTCCAGTTTATCCATAATGATCTCCAAAGGTTCGTTTTATTCTTCTCTAGTATACCACACCTGACAAATTTTGTCAACTTTCTTTTATGGATATTGCGAAGATGTGTTAAAAAAAATAACTCAACGCATACATGGTATGCCCATTTTTGTTTTTAAAGCCGTAAAATCGACGAGGGGAGCGGTTTTATTTCGAGATGTACTATAAAAAAGTATGTTAAGATATTGTTAAGAATAAAAACAGGAGGATATTCCTCCATTAAAACGCAAAGGAGAAAAACATGAAACATTTTTTACGTATCTTGCTTGCATTGGTTTTGTTGTTAGGGCTTGCGATTGGCGGTTTTAAGATGTACGATTGGATTGCTTACAACGATTTCTATAGCAACGCAGAAGTGGCATTCCCTACCCCCGGTGCAAACGACGGATTTGTACAGCAGGGCTTTGACTATCTTCCCGAAGAAAGAGATTTCTTGGTGACGGGCTATATGGCAGACGGCACGGAATCCCGTGTGTATAGACTCTGTAGACGGGGCATTGAATTGTCCATGACCAAGCTTTTGACGGAAGAGGGCGAACCCTACACCAAACATACGGGCGGTATCGTACGCAACGGCGAGTACGTCTACATAACCAACGACGAGGGCGGCTTGGATGTTTTTGCTTACAGCGACATTGAAGCCGGAGCAGAGACGACAAAGAAAATTGGTTGGATTCCTACCTACAACGTTCCTGCATATTGCTATATCTACGACGGATATTTGTTTACGGGTTCTTTCTTTATTGAAGAAGATTATGAAACGCCTGCGTATGAACGCATGATGACGCCGAACGGAGAACAGAACTATTCGTTGATGACGGTGTTTAAGTTGGACGAAACGAAAGAATTTGGGGTAGATTCTACGCCGAAAGCGCTTATTTCTACGACGAGATGCGTACAGGGTATGTGCATTACGGACGACGGCAAAATCGTTCTTTCTACCTCGTATGGTCTTTCCGCTTCCCAGCTCTTTATCTACGATACGACGAATTTGCCCAAGAAAGGAGATTACACCTTTACGGATGGGGAAACGTTCACCTTTGAAGGTTTGCCTCTTTACTATTTGGACAACGCAAGCACAAACTTGGTGGAAACGGTGAAAGCGCCCCCCATGGCAGAGGAATTGGTATATTTGGACGGCAAAATTTATATCATGAACGAATCGGCTTGCAATAAGTATATTTTCGGTAAGTTTACAACCGGATATAACGTTTATGCTTATAAGTATGCTGAGCAGTTTGCAGAGTAATCTTGTATAAATCGACCGCACCGAAGGCAAAACACTTCGGTGCGGTTTTTCTTTCATCTTTTGGTTCGTCTTAAGTGATTATTCAATATCCAACTCCGGCGGGACGTCGATTTCGTCCGAAACGTACTTTCCGTTCTTTTTGCGTTGTCGTACACATTCGGAAAGCAAATATTCAATCTGTCCGTTTACCGAGCGAAAATCATCTTCCGCCCATGCGGCAATGGCGTTGTATAGTTTAGGGGAAAGGCGCAAGGGGATTTGTTTTTTTCCGTTTTCGTTCATGATGACACCCTTTTAATAGAGCGTGCCTGTATTGACAACAGGTTGGGCGTCGTGGTTACCGCAGAGTACCACCAAGAGATTGGAAACCATTGCCGCCTTTCTTTCTTCATCAAGCTCTACCATGCCCCCTTGGTTCAAGCGTTCGAGTGCCATTTCCACCATGCCAACAGCACCGTCGACGATCATCTTTCTTGCGTCTACGATAGCGGAAGCCTGTTGACGTTGAAGCATGACCGCTGCAATTTCCGTTGCGTAGGCAAGGTAGGTGATGCGCGCCTCGATAATCTCAATGCCCGCATCATCAACGCGTTTTTGAATTTCATCACGGATACGGGAGACAACCACTTCACTCGAACCACGTAAGCTACCGTCATCTGCAACACCGTCACCCGTAGTATCTACGCCGGGCGCGATATCGTAAGGATAGATACGCACGACGTTACGGAGGGCGCTGTCGCATTGAAGGGAGAGGTATTCCTTATAATTATCCACGTTGAACACCGCTTTGGCTGTGTCGACAACTCGCCACATGACGGCAATGCCGATTTCGACAGGGTTCCCCAAACAGTCGTTGACTTTTTGACGGTTGTTATTGAGCGTCATAATTTTCAAGGAAATTTTCTTATCAATGGTTGCCAGAGCATTCTCTAACGTTGCGTCCGCTGATAAAGGATTGTTGGAATGATTGACGTCACCGCTTTGTTTCAGCTTTGTGGAAGCTGCGGGGTTGACGGCAACACAGAAGGGATTGACGGCGTAGAAACCTTCCCCTTTCAATGTGCCTATGTATTTCCCGAACAACGTTAAGACAAGGGCTTCCTGCGGTTTCAAAATTTTCAAACCAACGGCGGGGATCCAAGCAATGCAACATACGACGATGGACGTGATGCAAAGGATTGCCTGCCAAACAAAGGGCTGACCGGCCAGTTCAGCTTGTTCCCAAAAAATCGCACCGACAATAATCCCGGCGAGAGAGAGAAGCTCTGTAAGAATGGTGAGAAGCAAAACTTGCATTCCATTCTTTTTGTTTGCTAAAATGATTTCATTCATACTATTTCTTAACCTCCTGAATGATTTGATATCATAATTATATCACAATCATTTCACTATGTCAAGGGATTTTCGTAAAATTTTTTAAAGTTAAAGAAAACGCTCCTCAGTCAAGGAGCGTTTCATATTCAGTGTACAGGTTATCGAGTGTGGTTTTAATTTCCTCAATGCGATTGCAGATTTGGGTGAGTTGAGCAAAATCGGAGGTAACTTCGGGGTTGGATAAAGCTTCATTACATTGCGCGTCCTCTGCTTCCAGCTCTGAAATTTCCTCTTCAATTTTCTTAATTCTCGTGCGTCTGCGCGCGTCCGCTGCGCGTTCTTCTTTGCTTCGATAATAGCCGTCTGCCTTCTCCGATTTTTTGGAAACGAGGGGGGCAGGGTTGAGATTACCAATTTTTTCGTTGGATTTTGACAGTTGTTTTTGGGTGGTGTATTCGTCGTAATTTCCCGAAAAATAAGTTGCTTTTCCGTCCTCTAATTCTAAAATTTTTCCTGCCAGAGCGCGAATGAAATAGCGATCGTGCGATACAAATAAAAGAGTGCCGTCAAATTCCTTCAACGCCGCTTCCAAGCTTTCACGGGCAGCCAGATCCAAATGGTTGGTCGGTTCGTCCAAGAGTAAAAAGTTCCCGTTTTCACATGCAAGCACGGCGAGGGCAAGCTTGGCTTTTTCCCCACCGGACAGCATACGCACTTGTTTGTCCATATCCTCGGCAACCAGACCGGCTTGCGCCAAAATGCTGCGGATTTTCGTCTGATCCCATGTAGCGTGGCGGCCCCAAAGTTCATCCAAAACCCTTGCGTTGGGGTCAAGGTTTACGTTTTCTTGATCATAGTAGGCCAGTTTGACAAATCTTCCCCAATGAATGGCAGGGTTTTTCCCGCGCGCCAGTTCTTTAACAAGGGTGGATTTGCCCGTGCCGTTGTCTCCGACGATGGCGCATTTTTCCCCACGGAGCATGGAGAAATTGGCGTTTTCTAAAAGGAGCTTCTCTCCTGCGCTCAAGCGCAGATTGGCAACTTCCAACACACGTTCGTAAGGCTTTTCCGAATAGGTAAATTGAAAGCGAGGGGGAGGCGGGGGGAGCGTAGGCTTTTCAATGAGTTCCATCTTTTCCAAGGCAAGACGTCGTGATTGCGCCATTTTGGTTGTGGAAGCGCGCACCAGATTGCGGTCGACGTACTCTTGCATATGCGCGCGTTCTTCCTGTTGCTTTTCATATTCCTTCGTGAGGTGGGCAACTTTTTCCGCCTTCAGCACCTTATATTTGCTGTAATTCCCCTTAAAAACAGACAATTTCTTGTTTTCAAGCTCGTAGATGATGTTAACCAGTTTATCGAGGAAATATCGATCGTGGGAAACCGTCAAAATGGCGCCTTTAAAGGTGGAGAGATAGTCTTCCAGCCAAAAGAGGGTTTTCATATCGAGGTGATTGGTTGGTTCGTCCAAAATCAGCAGTTCGGGATCTTCCAAAAGCAGACGACAGAGTTTTAATCTCGTTTTTTCCCCCCCTGACATCGTGGAAATAGGTTGATTGTACGTATTTTCAAATCCCATACCGTTGAGGACGGTGCGAATACGCACCTCAAAATTGTAGCTGTCCCGCGCGGCGATTTGCTTGTTTAAAGACTCGTATTTGCTGGAAAGAATACGGTATTCGTCCGAACCTTCCTTGGTTTTAGAGATTTTTTCACCGATTTCGCGCAAGGATTCGATGGCTCGAATGTCGGGGGTGAAAATCTCGCGCATTTCCTCAAAGACGGTGTTGGAGGAATCGTACCCACCGTTTTGCGCCAAATAGCCGATGCGAATACCATTCTTTTTAAAGTGAGAACCGCTTTCAGGGGAGAGTTCTTCCAACAACAGGCGAATGAGGGTGGTTTTTCCCTCGCCGTTGCCACCGATCAGGCCGATACGTTCCCCTTCGTTGAGGGAAAAGGTGATTTGATCCAGGAGGATTTCCCCGTGGAAACCAAATTGTATATTGTCTGCGGAAAGTAACATAAAAACCTCGTTTATTACACAAATTGGCGGTATGACCAATTCGATAAATCATCTGTTGAAAATAAAAAAATGGGAGATAGAGCTGTTGTCAGCCGATCCTAAAAAAGCGGAGCGTTTGACGAGAAAAATTGTAAAAGGACGCACCCATGTATTTGATGAGCGCTAAAATCTCCCGATTAAAAATCCCATTTAGGAATGTATTTTTCGCCACTGGAGGCGCGTTCTTGGAAAAATAAACGGTTTTCCAATCCCAAATCGAAAGCTGTTTGCAAGACGGCGTTATATTCTCTCGTCGTAATGGGGCGAGAGAGTTCTTTATACCCCTCAATATTCCCGAAAGGGGTGTATTGGCTCATCAAACTAAGGTAAGTGGAGGGGGGCAGGGCGCTATTAAACCATTTTAACAGGGTTTTGCTGTCGCTCGTGCAAAGAGGCATAACGAGATGACGCACGATACACCCGGACAGCATCTTTCCCTCCGCGTTCATGCGGAGGGGTTTGCTGTTTGCCATAAATTGAATGGCTTTTTCGGCAATTTCAAAGTAATTTTCCTTCCCCAAGTACCGTTTGGAAAGGGCTGGATTGTAAAATTTCATATCGGGAAGATAGATATCTACATAGGGATCAATACGTTGCAACGTGTCAATTTTTTCATAACTGCCCGTGTTGTAAACGACGGGAATTTTTGGCTGATAAATCTCAAACGCGGCCACCAGGTATGGGATGACGTGTGAAGGAGTAACCAAAGAGATGTTTTCTGCGCCCATATTTTCAAGCTCTTTAAAGATGTCGGCAAGCTCTTTAGGCGTGATCTCCTTTCCGCGCTGAGCGCGAGATACTTCGTAATTTTGGCAAAAGACGCAACGCAAATTACACCCCGAAAAAAAGATCGTTCCGCTTCCGTTTCGGAAGGAGATACAGGGCTCTTCAAAGGGGTGGAGGTAGTATTTGGCAATCCGAAGGCTTTGCGTTCCGCAAGCACCGGGTTTTTCCAAGCGATTTACCCCACATTCGATGGGGCAAAGTTTGCAATTTTCCAAACATACGGTATCCATAACCATTCTATTATAGCATGTATAGAAAAAATTTGCAAGCAGATTTTCATGGGCAAAATTCATCAAAAAGAGTTGACAAAGATAAAAAAATATTCTATAATGGCAGTACCCACAGGAAACTGCGGTTTTTTGTTTTGGGAAGTTTGCCTGCAAATCCCAGTGGCAGGCGATGAACTATGTTAAAAAGAGGATTTTTTACATGAAAAAGTTTTTTACCAGCGAAAGCGTAACAGAAGGACATCCCGACAAGGTGTGCGACAACATCTCCGATGGAATTTTGGACGCTATTTTGACACTTGACCCCAATGCCCGCGCGGCAATTGAGTGCGCTGCGGCGTTTGATACGTTGCTCATCATGGGGGAAGTTACTACGACAGCAGAAGTGGATTACGAAGCGAAAGCAAGAGAAATTATCCGCGATATCGGCTATGATTTTGGCACGTTTTCCTATGATAAATGCAAGATTTTGGTGGCAATTCACACCCAATCTCCCGACATTGCGATGGGCGTAAACGCTTCGTTAGAGCGCAAGGCAGGCGGTGATGACGCCGACCAGCTCGGCGCAGGAGATCAGGGTATGATGTTTGGTTATGCTTGCAGAGAAACCAAGGAATTAATGCCCTTGACGATGTCGTTGGCGCACCGTATGGCAAAGCGTTTGACGACGGTGAGAAAGGAGGGAATTTTGCCCTATCTTCGTCCCGATGGAAAAACGCAGGTGACGGTGGAATATCGTGACGGCGTGGCAAAACGCGTGGACGCGGTGGTAGTGTCTACACAGCACAATGACGAAGTGTCTCAGGAACAGATTCGTGAAGACATTAAAAAGTACGTTATCGACGAAATTATTCCCAATAAACTCATGGATAAAAACACGAAAATCTATGTCAATCCCACGGGTAGATTTGAAATTGGCGGCCCCGAAGGGGACAGCGGTTTGACGGGCAGAAAAATCGTCGTAGATACCTATGGCGGCAGATGCGCGCACGGCGGTGGCGCATTCTCCGGGACAGACCCTACAAAGGTGGACAGACGCGCGGCGTATTATTGCCGTTATATCGCTAAAAACCTTGTGGCAGCAGGGCTTGCGGACGAGTTGGAAATTCAGGTTGCCTATGCGATTGGCGTGGCAAATCCCGTTTCGATTTTCGTAGATTCCCACGGCACGGGGAAGGTGACGGACGAACGTTTGGCAGAGATTGTCAGAAAGGAATTTGACCTTCGTCCCTATTCGATTATCAAGTCGTTGGATCTGCGAAAACCCGTCTTCAAAAAGACGGCTGCGTACGGACATTTTGGCTATAAAGGGTTCTCTTGGGAGCGCACGGACAAAGTGGACGATTTGAAGAAATATTTGTAAAAAATATTGCCTAAAATATACCCCAAAACGGAGCTTTTCGGCTCCGTTTTTCATTTTCACAAAATACAAAAAACAATCGTAAAATTGGCAAAAATGTTATATAGTATATAAGGCGAAAAAAATGCGTGTAGAAAAATCAATTTTTCCAAAAAATGGCAATTGAACCATGCAAAAAATCGTTTGATAGGAAAAAAGTGGTAAAAAGTTATGATAAAATCTCAAAAAAATAAATTTTATTCCATTTTTTTTACGAAAAACTATTGACGATTTTGGAAAATGGTGGTATAATAGTTACACCAATATTCTAAAATGGCGACAAAGTAGTCATGTCGGTATTTTGGGATAGGCGAAAAAACAAAAAATTTTTATTATCTATAGGAGGACAAAAGAAATGAAGAAGTCATTAAAAAGGCTTTCCATTCTTTGCTTGTCGTTGCTCACGTGTGCAACGATTGGTGTGGCTGCTGGTTGCGATGGTTTTGAAGCAACTCAAAGCGGTTATCAACAGGGTATTGAATGTTTGCAGGGTAACCATATCTGGGACGTTCAAGTTGCTGTAGATGGCCACCAATCGGTATGTACGCATTGCGGCACGAAAAAGGAAGTTGAACCGCACTTTGGCGGCGAAGCAACCTGTACAGACAAAGCTGTCTGTGACGGATGCGGGGAAGCTTATGGCGAGACTCTCGAACATCAGCACAATGAGTTGAAGTCCAATGAAGAAGAACATTGGTACGAATGCGAATGTGGTGAGAAGGTAGCGGTGGAGGACCACCGTGGCGGTAACGCAACCTGCACAGAAAAAGCAGTATGTGCGGATTGTGGCGTTGAATATGGGGAAACGTTGCCTCATGTATACGACACGCTGAAACACAACAGTGACGTTCACTGGTATGAATGCGCTTGTGGTGAAAAGAGTGACATTAAACCCCACTTTGGCGGTGAAGCTACCTACAATCAGAAAGCAGTATGTGAACTTTGCGGAGAAGAATATGGTGAATTCGCAAATGCAAATGCATACACGCTTACAATTTTGAACTATGCACCTCTTGCAAAGGGCCAGGAAAACAAAGCTCTTTCTATCGCAGAAGGTGAAGTAGTTACGTTGGAAGATCCTGCAGAAATCGCAGGTTTGATCTTCAAGGGATACGTTGCAGAAGACGGTTCTGCTGCTACGCTTCCTCAGACGATGCCTTCTGAAAACGTAACATTGACAGCGGTTTGGGAAGTTGTTCCTTACACCGTAACTTTCGTATACCCTGAACATTATGCCGGCGAAAAGATGACAACCATCACCTTCGGTGTAATGAAAGACGAAGCAAATGGTATTACCGTTACTGCAAGCGAAGCAGCAGCACTCGTTTCCGAATGGGCAAAAGAATTTGACTATGAAACGGAAGGCTACACGTTCGCTATCGCTAACGCTGACGCGATTCCTGCAGAATTCGCAGCTCAGAACTACGAATATGAAGTAGTTGAGACGATTAAGGAATTCACGGCAACGGTTACGCTTGCAAATGGTTCCAAGGCGAAGATCTCTTATAATATTAATAATAAGGAAGAGAAATTGGCAGAAATCCAGGCATTGCTTCCCGAAAATACGGCTGAATATTCCTATGCTTGGGTGAAAGCACCTACCGAATTGAAACTCGCTGATTGCGCATTTACCATTAATAAGACTACAAACAACTATCAGGTAATCGTAAGAGACAAGACTGACGCACAGGTTAAGAGCGTTAAGATTAACGTAAACAACTACAAGACGGTTGAAGCTGAAATCAATGCGTTGCTTCCTACCGATGCGCAGAAAGCATACAACTACACTTGGAAAACGTGGGTTGGTTCTGCTGCAGCAGAAACCGGTTTGGAAAAGGTTGTATTGACGTTGGATCTTGCTAACCTTAACAAGACGCAGTACTTCCAGGTTGTTGAAGAAGAAGTTGTACACTACGTTACTGTAAAACACGGTTATGGTAACCCTCATCCTCAGGAAAAGGTTCTCGAATACACGAAGAGCACGTTGGATGCTGTTAAACAGCAGGTTGAAGACATGCTTCCTGAAGATTCGGAAATCTGTTCGTATTACTGGTTGGAAACTGGCACCAGATATGTTGGTAAGCAGTTCAATGTGAACATGGGCGTATATGGCGACCTCGTATTCACGATGGCTCGTAACCCTGTTCCCTTCACGCTTACTGTTATCGATCTTAATGGTGCAGAAACGACCTATAACTATAACTATGTTGACGATAAGACGAGCGATCTTAACTCTGTAAACGTACAGAATACGATCAACGGGAAACTTCCTGATGATACCAAGCAGTATACATATACTTGGGCAGAGACCGGCACGAGAACCATCGATTTGACGAAGGGTTCTACTTTCACCATGAAGAAAGAGGCTGTTAAATACACTGCAAACGTTTATGTAAAGACGAATGAATATGATGTATTGACAGAAGTTAAATATGGCGAATTCGAATACACCGTAGACACCTTAACAGAAGTCGCTGCACAGATTGACGAACTTCTTACCGAAAACAACAAATACTATAGCTATGTATGGACGCCGACCGGCAATAGAAATAGTATTGCAAGCTACTTGACCAAGCAGATCAACAACGGAAAGAAGACCTTCGATCTTAAGATGACGGCTACGCTTAACGAATACACGGCAACTGTTGAATATGCATATGGCACGCAGGCAGATGAAGTTGTTGAGTTCACGGCAAAGACGTTGGCTGCTGCTCAGGAACAAGTTTTGGAATTGCTTCCCGATAACGACGAATACTACACGTATGCTTGGGATAAGGAAGTGAAGTTGGAACTTTGCGACAGCCTCTACACCATCAGCCGTACGCCTGTTGAATATACCGCACACATCAACACGATGAACGGTCAGCAGACCTTCACGTATACTTGTGAAAACGCAGAAGACGTTGAAGATCAGATTAATGATCTCCTTCTTCCCGAAGAAGATGGTTACGTATATGTTTGGACGGATGGCGTAAACTTCTACACCGAAATCGTATTGCCTTTCGGCGCAGGGGAAGAATGCACGTTCACGATGGTTAAGCAGACGGCAACCTATAAAGCAATCGTTCATTATCCTAACGGTGGCGCTACGTTGCATATGTTTACCAAAGAATCCATGGAAGACGTAGAAGAATACATCAACGGTCTCCTTGAAGCTGACAATGAACAGTATACCTATACTTGGCAGAACGGTACGAGAGTGGCTGAATTGACGCTTGCTGATTCCGAATGGACGATCGTTAAGAAGGCTGTTGACTACGTTGCAACGATTTACACCTTCACGGAAGTTAAATCTTACACGTTCAACGCTGACAATAAGGCAGCAATCGAAGCTGAAATCAACGCATTGAAGCCCACGAACAACGAAGTTTATACTTTCGGCTGGCAGAAGAATGCTGTAGCCCTTGAAACTGTTGAATTGGCATATACCAATGCAGAAAATGCAAACGTATTTACGCTTACCCGTAAACTTACTGAGTATACGGCAACCATTAAATATTGGGATAGCGGACGCACAGACGAAGTTGTGTTTAATGCTGAAGATAGAGCATATGCTGAACAGACGATCGCTCTTAAGCTTCCTAAGGATGACGCAGATTATACGTATAACTGGAATAAGGATATCGTATTGACGCTTAAGGATTGTGAATTCACGATTGAACGCACGGCAGTTGAATACACCGCAACGGTTGTTGATTATGAAGGCCTTGTAATCGGCGAATATGCTTTCACCGTAGAAACGATGGAAGACGTTGAAGCAGTTATCAAATCTAAACTTCCTGGAAATACGGATGCATACACCTATGCATGGGATGAGGAAGTAGAATTGACGCTTGAAGATTCCACTTGGACGATGGTTCAGACGGCTGTTGAATACACCGCAACTGTTAACATGTTGGATAACAAGCAGATGATCCTTACGTTCACTTTTGAAACGTTGGATGCAGTAGAAGCAAAAGTTGAAGAACTTCTTGATGATGATACGCTTGCATACACCTATACGTGGGCAGAAACCAAAACCAGAGAAGTAGAATTGACGCTTGCTAACTCCGAATGGACGATGGTTCAGACTGCTGTTCCTTATAAGGCAACTGTTGTTGATTTGGACGGCAAAGAAACTGAACAGTGGTTCACTGTAGAAACGATGGCAACAGTTGAAGAAGCAATCAATGAACTTCTTGACAAAGATACGGCTGCATATACGTATGTATGGAAAGAAACCGGTACAAGAGAAGTTAAATTGACGCTTGCTGATTCCACCTGGACAATGGTTGAGACGGCTGTTGAATACACCGCAACGGTAGTTGACTATGAAGGCAACGCAACAACGTATGACTTCACGACCGAAACGATGGCAACAGTTGAAAAAGCAAT
>JAFTMD010000098.1 GCA_017452585.1 Clostridia bacterium | reverse complement strand
TTGAAAAAATCGGTAGACTCCATCATCACCATTCCCAACGATAAGATTTCTCAGGTAGTGCCTAAGGGGACGCCTTTCCCGGAAGCATTGAAGGTTGCAGATGAAGTGCTTCGTCAAGGTATTCGCGGGATTGCGGAACTCATTGTGAAGCCTTCCCTTATCAATCTTGACTTTGCGGACGTTCGCACAACATTGAAGGGCCGTGGGCTTGCGCATATGGGTATTGGCGTAGCAAAAGGGGAAAAACGTATCTATGACGCCGTACGTTGCGCTGTATGCAGTCCTTTGCTCAATACCACAATCGAAGGGGCGAATTCGGTCATTTTGAACGTAATTGGCGGAAAGAGCCTTTCGTTGGATGAAGTTATCACCGCTGCCAATTTGGTAAGAGATGTCATTGACTATTCCGCCAATGTCATTTTTGGGGCTTGCATTGACGAAAATATGACGGATGAAGTGGAAATCGTTATCATTGCCACCGGCTTTAACAACAATCAAGATGGGTTGGGCATGGAGCCTCAGAGCGCCACAATGCGCCAAGCAAGCAATCTTACTCAAAAGTTGGATTATTCATACAATAGCAGAGAGGGGGCTGAGAATGTAAACGCGCAGAGATATGTACCTCAACAAGCGCAACCCATGTATGCGCAGCCCACGCAATCTCAGTATGAACAGGGGTATAGACAACCTCGTTATACGAAACCCATGCAACCGCAGTATGCGACACCTCAAGACTATATGCCTTCGCAACAGGTCAATTCTTTAAACCATCCTCAACCCGTTCGTCCTTTTGAACCAGATGATCCCATTCCGGAACGTCCCGTTCAGCAAGAACCGGTTGATCGCAAACACCGTCCTCGCTTCGTTGATTATTTCATGAAGAGAAATGAAGAGGAATGAAGAGGAATAAGCAATTATAAATGCAAAAAACTGCCGTAAAGCGTTTGCTTTCGGCAGTTTTCATTATGTCGTTTGATTGCATGGATTATTAAAAGGTAATCCCTTCCAAATACTCCATTGAAAGAGCATCTGCGTGTGATACAGATGCTCTTTCGAGGAAGAATAAATCAGATATGAGAATAAGCTTAAAAAAATAATAAATTAAATAAAACACACATATAAGATTTATAATTTAAATTATTATATCACAGCCAATCGAAAAAAGCAAGTAAACAATGGGTAAATATCAAAAAAATTATATAAGAATTACTTATATAAGGAATACGGGCTCCTTTTATCAAATATACATAGAATATGCGTTTTAATGATTGGAGAGATGTAAAGAAAATCTATTTTATTGGGATTGGCGGAATTAGTATGAGCGCCCTTGCAAAGCTGTTGAGCGTACGTGGGTTTACCGTATCGGGAAGTGATATTCAGCGAAGCGAGCAAACGGAAAATTTGCCCTTTTACGGGGTGCGTGTGTTTATTGGAAACACGGCGGAGAGAAAGGAGCTTTTAGAGGCGGATTTGATTGTCTATACAGATGCAATTTCTCCTGAAAATGCCGAGCTTTTACGGGCAAAAAAAGAAAATAAGCCTTGCCTTACCCGCGCGGAAGCCTTGGGGATCATTTCCCGCGATTTTTCGCATACGGTTGCGGTGGGGGGAAGCCATGGAAAGACGACTTGCACCTCCATGTGCGCGCATATTTTTAAGGCGCTTGCCGTGCCGTTTACTGCGCATATCGGAGGAGAGGATTCTACCTTTGGGAATTTTGCAACAACAGGTTCCGAATTTTTCCTAACGGAAGCTTGTGAATATAAGAAAAACTTATTAAAGTTGCAATCTGAGGTTGCAATCTTATTGAATATAGATGCGGATCACATGGAATGTTATCGGGATTTTCAGGATTTGCAAGACTGTTTTCGCCAGTATGTACAGTCCGCCAAGACGGCGTTTGTCTGCGCGGACGATCCCAATTGTCGCGCGTTGGGCGATTTCCCAAGCTTCGGCATCGAAAATGCTTTTGCGGATTATCGTGGGATAGATTTGCGCGCAAATGGGGAGAAATATGCCTTTACTGTTGAGGAGTATGGCAAGCCTCTGTGTCGTATTCGTTTAAATGCGATTGGCAGATGCAACGTTTACAATGCTCTGGCTGCTTTTGCGGCGGCGCGGTCGTTTGGGTTTGCAGAAACACAAATTGCGCGTGGATTGGAAGAGTTCCGTGCGGTAAAACGCCGATTTGAAAAGATAGGCGTTTATCGTGGAGCGAGTTTTATCTGTGATTATGCGCATCACCCCAAGGAAATTCGTTCGACAATTGCAACGGCGGAAGGGGTTTGTCGTGGAAAATTGTACGTAGTCTTTCAACCGCATACCTATTCTCGAACAAAGCTATTGTATAGGGAATTTGTAGAAGTTTTACGGCCGTTGAATAATTTGATGATTTATAAAACCTATCCGGCAAGAGAAAAATATGACGAGGAAGGTTCGGCAAGCGTATTGGCAGAAGGGGTTGGTTGTCTGTATTCTGAGAATGTATACGTCTTAAAAACTTGGTTAAAAACGACGGTGCGGGAAGGGGACGTGGTACTCTTTTTGGGTGCAGGAGATATCTATCATATTGCAAAATATCTCTTAAAAGAGATAAAATAATTAAAAAAAGGC
>JAFTMD010000097.1 GCA_017452585.1 Clostridia bacterium | reverse complement strand
TATAATAGAAGAGCATAGTATATCCGTTGCAAAAATACGGATAGTAGGAGGAAAGATTCTTGGAAAAAAAGAACCATAATAATAAAACAAAAACCGGAAATAAAAAGGAGAGTTTGCTCATCTCGAAAGAGACTTTGTCGTCAGCAGGCGTCCTGTTTTTCGGTATTGCATTTTTGATACTTTGCACACGTTCCTTTATGTTTGGCGATCTTGGTTTCGCTGTACATAGTTTCTTGACGGGAGCGTTTGGGTATTTGGCGTTCCCCATAGTTTTTGGTTTATTATACCTTTCACTCATGTCGCTTTTAGGAAAACGTTTGGTGACGAATAGACGTTTGGGATTTCTCGTTGCTATGGTCATTCTTTGCGTAGCGTTATTGGCGCATACCATATTGACCTTATCTTGGGAGAGAGAAGGTTATCTAATGGCTTGTTTCCATGCAGGTGAAAATTTCCCTAACGCAACAGTAACTGGCTTTTTCGGCGGTGTGATCATCATGGCAGTTTTCTCGCTGTTGTCCGATCTTGGGGCAATTTTGTTCTTTGCAGGAATGACGTTGTTCTTGGGATATTTATGCTTGATTTCTTTCGTGAAACCCGGAACGGAAAAGCGTGAAAGACCTATGCAACAGGCGAAAAAAACCGCTAAACCCAGTAAGAAAGAAACGGTATCCAAACAGACGCCTCCCATGGGACAAACTTCCTACGAATCCTATCAAGGATATATTCCTACGCCCGAGATGGCACAGAGACCTGGTGTACGTTTACAGGATAGTCGTGACGTAAAGGGCCAAGCTCCCGTTATGCAACAGCCTATGCAGACATACGTTAATCCGAACGCCTTTTCTCCTTTTGCTGCGCCGAATATCGTAGAGCAAGAGCCTCCCAAACAGCCCGAACCGCCTATTTATGGCAACGGTCGTGATTTGTTGCACGCTACTTCACCGGCAGAAAATTATAAAACCAATTTAATTTTCGATCCGAATGCAAGCGTCAACAAACGTCCTCCCGTAGAACCGATGAATATGGCATCGAATTTTACGCCTTCGTATACGCAGGCCTATCAGGAAACACTCAACGAAGAACCTGAAAAGGAACGTCCTGTCATGATCGTCAACGATTATACGGAGCCGAAAAAACCTGCTTGGGAAGAAGAACCTTCTCTTTCTCAAATGGAGTACTTGGCAGAGGAAAAACCCGAGCCGTTAGATCCCATTTCTTCTCCTGCTTTCGATGAACCGCCCGCGCCCATTTTTGATAGAATGAAAGCGGAGGAAAAACCGGAGGATACGTATAACCCCTTTGATTGGCAAAAGGAAGAAACACCTGAAAAGAAAGAGGAAGAAGGATATAGAAGACATGATTTTATGGATCTTTTCTCGCCTTCCAATCCTCGATTGTTTGAACAAGAAAATGAAGAACCCACCATGCGCGGTTTCTTAGACGAGTCCAACGAACGTCGCAGTTTCTTGGATGAACCCAGTGAACGTCATAGTTTCTTGGACGAACCCAACGAACGTCGTAGTTTCTTGGATGAGCCAGACGAACGTCGCAGTTTCTTAGAACCTTCCGAAGAAGAGGAAGAAGAAACGAGAAGGGATGGATTACATATTTTTGATTAACCGCAAGACGATCCTTACAGCCTTCGTTCCGATTATAACGACCGCATGGATTTTGGTAGACGCAATACGGAGAACGAGGATAGAGGTCGAGAAGAAGAGATTGTGAAGCCTGCTTGGATGGCGGAACGTGAACGGGAAACCCCGATTACGCGTGAACCGGAAAGAGTGGTGGAACCTGTAAAACATGAAGAACCTAAAAAGGTCGAACCTCCCAAACCTCGTGTAATCAAACCGTATAAACGCGTTCCTTTGGACGATTTTGATTGTCGCGACAACGAACCTGCGCAAAACGAAGAGGAAGTGGAAGAAACCAAGGAAACCATCATTGCAACCTTGGAAGATTTTAAGGTGACAGGCGCAACGATTGCTTCGGTAACCTTTGGGCCAACCGTTACGAGATACAACGTGGCGCTCCCGAGAAGCGTTTCCCCTAGAAAGATCATGGCGCTCGATCAATCCATCGCCATCAATTTGCATTCAAGTGGGGTAAATATTTATCCCAACTATGAAGATGGGGTTGTCAGCATCGAAGTGCCGAATAAGGAAAGACAATTCGTCAAAATTGGTTGTATGTTGTCTGGAAATACATTTGTCAACGCACCTTCGTCTTCTTTGATGTTTACGATGGGGAAAAACGTTGCGAACACAAAGATATACGGGGATATTTCCAAGATGATCCATATGCTCGTTGCAGGCTCGTCCGGGTCGGGTAAGAGTGTATTCTTAGGCTCGTTGATCATCAGTTTGATTTATAAATATTCCCCTGAAGAGCTTCGTCTTATTTTGATTGACCCCAAGAAAACGGAATTCGTTTTGTATAACGATTTACCCCATTTGATGATCAACGAAATCATCACGGACGTCAATAAAACCATTCAAACGTTGAATTGGGCAATCGGGGAGATGAATCATAGATATGATTTATTTGAACAGATGAGTCGTGCGGGGCAATATGTGGTTAACTTGGACGAATACAACTCTAAACTTGAGAAAAACCAGCGTTTGCCCAAGATTGTCATCATCATTGACGAGCTTGCCGATTTGATGCTTGCCGCGAAGAAGGAGATGGAAGATCGTATCCAAAATCTTACGCAAAAAGCGCGTGCTGCAGGTATTCACTTAATCGTAGCGACGCAACGTCCCTCTACTGATGTTATCACAGGCGTCATCAAGAGCAACCTTGCCACCAGAATTGCTTTCTACGTTGCATCCGACGTTGACTCGCGCGTTATTCTCGATCAATCGGGGGCGCAGAAGTTGCTTGGTAAAGGGGATATGCTTTACACGATGCCCGGGATAAATACGCCCGTCCGTGTGCAAAGCGCATTCATTTCCCCGGAAGATTCGCAGAAGGTGGTCAATTTCATCAAAGCCAATAACGAGGCCTACTACGACGAAGAAGCAACTGCGTTCATCAATAATACGCGCACTGGCGACGACGACGGTCTTGGCGCTACAAGCAAAGCAGACGTCGATCCAATGTGCATTGAAGCGTTGCGTCATGTTATTTTGAGTGGAAGCGCATCCATTTCCATGATTCAGCGTAAATGTTCGGCTGGATACAATCGCGCAGGTAGAATTATCGAATGGATGGAGGAAATGGGCTATATTTCCGCATTTGATGGCGCAAAAGCAAGAAAAGTATTGATTACTAAGGAAGATTTCGAAAGTATTTATGGGCCTTTATAAGGCGATAGGAGGATAAACGAGGGAAGAGGTGGATACGCTTCTCCCTCCAAGATATCCTTAACAAAAAGAATGTAAATGCTTTTACGGCTTTGTTTGAGGGCAAAGTATAAAAGTTTAAGAAGGAAAAAATACATGTTAAAAAACAAACAATTCGGCGTGATTTCTCTCGGATGTGATAAAAATCGTGTCGATTCGGAAAAGTTGTTGGGGCTGTTGAAAGCGCGTGGATGTACCTTAACGGACGATCTTTCCAAAGCGCAGATTGTCATTGTCAATACGTGCGCCTTTTTGCAGTCAGCCAGAGAGGAAGCTATCGAAACGATTTTAGAATGCGCAAGTTATAAGGATGGCAATCTTGAAAAACTCGTTGTTACGGGGTGCTTGCCTCAAAAATTCATTGACGAACTCTATACGCCATTGAGCGAAGTGGACGTCTTTATGGGTATCAATGATTATGAGAAGATTTTTGAAGCGCTTGAAAACTCCTATGCCAACGACGCGCGACAAAATTACGTTGGAAAGGGAAAGGATGGTTATATCCACGACCGTGTTTTGACAACGGACGAGCATGTGGCGTATTTGAAGATTGCCGATGGCTGTTATAACCACTGTACTTATTGTTTAATCCCGAAAATTCGAGGGAAATATCGTTCCTATCCCATGGAAGAGCTTTTAAAGGAAGCAGAGGACTTGGGAGAAACGGCGGAACTTATTATCGTAGCGCAAGATACAACGCGTTACGGGGAAGATTTATATGGTAAAAATGTGTTCGTCGAACTGTTGCAAAAGCTTTCTGCATTGGAAAATATCCAATCCATCCGTCTTTTGTACTGCTATCCGGACGTAATTACCGATGCCCTCATTGAGGAGATTGCTCAAAACGATAAAATCGTCAAATATATGGATATTCCCTTGCAACATTCGGAAGATCGCGTATTAAAGCTCATGAACCGAAAGGGGAAAAGAGAAGGGTATTTAGCGCTCTTTAAAAAGTTACGGGAACGCATTCCTGAAATAGCCATTCGTTCTACGTTTATTTCTGGATTCCCGACGGAAACGGAAGCGGAATTTGAAGGAATGAAAGCCTTTCTCAAAGAGGCAAAACTGATTAATTGCGGTTTCTTTGCCTATTCGAGAGAACCCGATACGGGCGCTTATCGGATGCAACCACAAATTCATCACGCAACGAAAAAGCGTCGCGTTCGTTCCTTGTATGAGGAGCAGGCGAATATCTCTAAAGAGCTTCTTTCCGCCTTCGTTGGCAAGGAAGTGGAGGTACTTTGCGACGGGATAGATTATGAAAAAGGTTGCTTTGTGGGCAGAGCGTATTTCAGCGCTCCCGACATTGATGGAAAGGTATATTTCTATACCGCTGAAGGAATGCAGGGAAAACGCTATAGGGTTTATATAGACCGTGCGGATTGTTACGATTTGTATGGGCACACCCAAGATTATGAAGGAGAATTGGAATTATGAACTTACCCAATAAAATAACGATTGCGCGGATTTGTATGATTCCCGTATTTGTGCTTATTTTCTTTTTGGACGGCGTTTTGCCGTTTGCGCATGGCATTGCAGCCATCCTTTTTGCCGTTGCGGCTTTTACCGATTTTATTGATGGGTATATCGCTCGTTCGAGAGGGCTGGTTACCAATTTAGGGAAATTTTTAGATCCAATTGCAGATAAAGTGCTTGTTTCTACGGCAATGCTTTTGGTATTGACTTTACAGGAAAGCATTTTCGCTCACCTTGGTGAATGGGTGTATATTGCGCTTGCAGTAAGTATCTGTTTGATTATGGCAAGAGAATTGATCATCAGCGCTTTTCGTCAGATTGCAGCGGCAAATGGCGTAATTATGGCGGCAGATAAACTTGGGAAGGTTAAAACTATTTTCCAAGATATTGCGCTTTTTGCCATTTTCTTCTTTGCGGGCATCGTCAGTTTATATGAAACATGGATGCAGTGGCATACCTATTTAATGGCATTCGCGCTTGTATTGTTTGCAGTGGCAACGATTTTGACCGTTTGGTCGGGGATTGCCTACATTATCAACAATAAACAGGTTTTGAAGGACGCATAAGAAGTTGCAGGAGTGAAGGGCATGAGAAACGCTTGTATTGTATTGAGGAAAAATGTCAACACTACAATTAGTAGTGGAATTCATGCTGTTCTCAACGAGCTTTTTCTGGCAGGATATCAATTGGAAGAGGTGCGCTGGCTCCCTCAAATGGAAGAAGAACAAGTGATAAAGGGCATACAAGCCTTAAAAGCGGACTTTGATAATGTATTTATTTTGGCGGATAAGACGGCGTTACCCATTGCAAAAAAGTATATAGAAACTTGTGCTGCTAATGCGAAAAATAAGGCGGAATTTGCAGGCGCAATGATTTCTGAAGAGGGGAAATCTTCTGTATTTTTATTGTCTAACGATGGTTCGGAAACGGGGGTACAATACGTAAAAACAGCGTGTATTCCCTATTTGCAACAACGTTATGGCCTGCGTTTTGATAAGATCGTTTTGCGCGCAGTAGGCGCAAATCACGCTCGCATTGATCAGATGTTGGCGGAAGGGAAACGGCTTGCTGGTAACGCGCTTTCCTATTATCACGAACGGAAGTTCGACGAGGATATTATCGAGCTTTTATATAACAACAACACGCCTAAAATGTTGGCGGATGATTTGCTTAGAATGTTTGTGGAGGGGTTGGGAGATACGCTGTATGCATTGGAGAATGTCTCCTTGGAACAACAACTCATTTCCCTTCTAAAATTGCGTGGAAAGAAAATCAGTGTAGCGGAATCCTTCACAGGGGGCGGTATTGCAAAACGTCTTGTATCCGTCTCAGGGGCAAGTGAAGTCTATTGGGAAGGAATCAATGCGTATAACGAAGAGTCAAAAATCAAGCGGTTGGGCGTTTCTCCCTATACGTTAGGCACGATGGGCGCCGTATCAGAAAAGACGGCGTATGAAATGGCGCTTGGTCTTTTGAATACAGGAGATTGTGATATTGCCATTGCAACGACAGGGCTTGCAGGGCCTAAATCGGATAAAAACATGTTGCCCGTAGGCTATTGTTGTATTGCAGTAGGCACGAAGGAACGCATCTGCGTGTATCAATATCGCTTTGATGGCACAAGGGAAGAAATTTCGGAAAAAGCAATTAATTACGCTCTATTTTTGGCGTATAAACAATTGAAAAATGTATAAATTACTTAGTAAAAAATAATTAGGAGAAAATATATGGCTACAGAAAAAAACACAGAGAAAATGAAGGCGCTGGATGCGGTGCTCGTACAGATTGAAAAACAGTACGGTAAAGGTTCGATCATGCGTCTTGGTGACGATGCGGGCAGTACGGAAATTGAAGTGATCCCCAGCGGTTGTTTGACATTGGATTTGGCACTTGGGATTGGCGGCTTTCCCCGTGGGAGAATTATTGAAATTTACGGGCCTGAATCTTCCGGTAAAACGACGGTTGCCCTTCATGCAATTGCAGAAGCGCAAAAGATGGGTGGCGTAGCGGCATTTATCGACGCAGAACACGCGCTCGATCCCATTTACGCAAAAAAATTGGGGGTAAATTTGGACGAACTTTACGTTTCTCAACCGGATACGGGGGAACAGGCGCTCGATATTACAGATGCGTTGGTCAGAAGCTCCGCAGTGGATATTATCGTTATCGACTCGGTTGCAGCGTTGACACCCAAGGCAGAAATTGAAGGGGATATGGGGGATACGCACGTAGGTTTGCAGGCGCGTTTGATGTCGCAGGCCTTGAGAAAATTGACGGCTATCGTCAACAAATCGAAAACTTGCGTTATCTTCATCAATCAGTTGCGTGAAAAGGTGGGTATTATGTTCGGTAACCCCGAAACGACGCCCGGTGGTAAGGCATTGAAATTCTACGCAAGTATGCGTTTGGATATCCGTAAAACGGACACCTTGAAGGATTCTGATGGGGCGATGGGGAATCGTACGAAGGCAAAGGTAGTGAAGAATAAGCTTGCGCCTCCCTTCCGTCAGGCAGAGTTTGATATCGTCTTTGGAGAAGGTATATCGCAGGAAGGTTGTATCTTGGATATGGGCGTCCAGTATGATATTATTGGTAAGAGTGGCTCGTTCTTTAATTATAATGGCGTGAAAATTGCGCAAGGTAGAGAAAAGGCGCGTATTTATTTGAAGGAAAACCCCGAAGTGAAAGCGGAAATCGAACAGAAAATTCGTGATGCAGCTAAGGGAAAAGTTGAAGAAATTGTGGAAGAAGAATAATTTTCAAACGGAGTGGCAATTTGCTGCTCCGTTTTTTTAAGAAAATGTAAAAAAAGTTACAAATCTTGGTAATAATTTTTTCTCAAACAATTGACATTTTGATAAAAATGTAGTACAATAAATATAATAGAAAAAATTACAATCGGGTTTTCTTTGAAAATTCGTTGAAATATGGTTTTTTCAATTTAATTTTAATACAGGAGGCACAAAAATGAACAATGTTAATTTGAGCGTCCTGTTTCTCGCAGCAGGCATGCCCATTTGGTTGGGTGTGGTACTTGCAGTTGTATGTTTAGCTGTTGGTGGCGTGGCATTTTATTTGTATAAGCTCGACACCGAGAAGAAGATTGGATCAGCTACCGAACGCGTACGTAAAATGGAAGAAGACGCAAGGGCGGAAGCGGAGCGAATTAGAGAGCAGAGCAGGTTAGAAAGCAAGGAAGAAAGCAAGAGAGCACTGAAAGAAGCGCTTTTGGAAGCGAAGGAACAGGATTTAAAATTACGCAATGAGTTTGAACGTGAAACCAAAGAAAAGAAAGCT
>JAFTMD010000096.1 GCA_017452585.1 Clostridia bacterium | reverse complement strand
GATTACGGCGTAACGTTATATGAAACGCCCGTTGGTTTCAAATTCATTGGCGAAAAGATTAAGCAGTGGGAACGCGATAACAAGCATACCTATATCTTTGGGTTTGAAGAATCCTGTGGCTATTTGCGTGGTACGCACGCAAGAGATAAGGACGCTGTCGTGGCTTCTATGCTCTGCGCAGAAATGGTTTGCTACTACACCTATATCGGTAAGAGCGTCTATACGAGATTGCAGGAAATCTATGCGAAGTATGGCTACGTGCTCGACTTGAATATCTCTATCCAATATTCCGGCTTGAACGCCATGAAGGAAATGAATGGGGTAGTCAATAATTTGAAGAAGATGCAACCCAGCGAATTTGCAGGCTTGAAGGTGGAAGGGATCCGTGATTACAGCGCGGCAAAACGTACCATTTTGGCAACGGGCGCTGTGGAAGAAATGGATATTCCTAAGTGCAATTGCGTTTACTACGAATTGGAAGGCGGTTCGTTTGTATGTGTTCGTCCTTCCGGAACGGAACCTAAGCTTAAGATTTATTATTCCTTGAAGGCGAAAGACGAGGCGGCGGCAAATGAAAAACTTGTCGAAATGAAGGCCGCTGTAAATGCGCTTTTGGAAGAAGCGAAAAATTAATTAAAATATTGACGTGAAATATTGACGCGCAAGCTTGGCTTGCGCGTCTTTTCGTTTAAATTTGGAGATTAATTTCACATTGGGTATTTATTGGGTAACATTTTGTATTATTTTAAAATACCCCACCAAAAGTTTGTCTAACTTTTGGTGGGGGTATACAATTTTAAGTAGAATTTTAATTTTGATTTTAAGCGTTTTCTTCGGCTAAAAGATGTTTCATCTCATACATGCCTGCCACCTTTCCCGTTAAGAACTTAGCGGCGCGGATCGCTCCAACGGCAAAAACACGTTTAGAACTAGCGCTGTGAGAGATGGTAATAATTTCATCTTCTCCGGCAAAAATAACTTCATGCTCACCGACGATCGTGCCACCACGAACGGCATGAATACCAATCTCATTCTTATTGCGCGCGCCTACGATGCCTTCTCTGCCACCTACGTATTGTTTTTGTCCGTCAAAGACTTCGTTGATGGAGTTTGCCAACATGAGCGCAGTGCCACTCGGCGCATCCTTTTTTAAATTATGGTGTTTTTCAATAATTTCAATGTCAAAATTTTCGCCCAACACTTGCGCGGCAGCTTTGCAGAGCGCCTGCATTAAATTGACGCCCAACGAGAGATTTGCCGTACGGAAAATAGCCACTTCTTTGGCGTAAGCGTCAATCATGGCCAAATCCTCCTTGGTGAAACCGGTGGAGGCGAGCACGATCCCTAAGTGATGAGTTTTGGCGTACTCCAAACGTTCGGAAAGCCCAATCGGCGAGGAGAAATCAATGATCACATCAGCTTCTTCCTGAATGTCGGCAAAGCTGGTGTATACGGGAATGCCAATTTCTTTTGGATATAAATCGACGCCACAAACGGCCGTTGCGTTTTGTTCTTCAGCCAGCAGAGAGAGGACGTTTCCGCCCATTTTGCCACACGCACCACAAAGAATAATTCTCGTCCCAGCCATTATGCTTTACACTCCATACCAAAGGCCTGCATGGCGGCAATCAATTTCGCGCGGTTCGCGTCTTCAATAACCGTCAACGGCGCGCGAGGAGTGCCTGCGTTAAAACCAAGCAAGTTTACAGCTTCTTTTACAGGGATAGGGTTGACCTCGATAAAGCAAGCATTTGCCAAGGGAAGCATCTTGTCGTTGAGGGCAATGGCTTCTGTAAGTTTTTCTGTCAAAACAAGGTCGCAAAGCGCTTTCACTTCCTTGGGGGCAATGTTGGAAAGCACGGAAATAACCCCAACGCCACCCGCCGCGAGAATGGGCAAATTGAGCGCGTCTTCACCCGAATATAAATCACACTTATCGCGCGTCAAACGCAAGGTTTCCATAGTTTTGCTCATGTTTCCGCCCGCATCCTTCATGCCTGCCATGTTGGGAATTTCTGCAATCTTCGCCATCGTTGCAGGCTGAATTTCCAAGCCCGTACGTCCAGGTACGTTATAGGCGATCACGGGAATAGACACCGCTTCGCAAATGGCTTTGTAGTAAGCCACCAACCCATTTTGCGTGCATTTATTGTAGTAGGGGGTAACGGCAAGTAAGCCGTCTGCCCCATAGCTTTCCGCCGTCTTTGCAGCAACAATGGCGTCGGCGGTGTTGTTGCTTCCGCACCCGATAATCACCTTTGCGCGCTTATTCACCTTCTTGACGGCATAGTCCATCACTGCGTATTCTTCTTCCAAGGACATTGTGGAAGGTTCACCGGTGGTGCCAAGGAAAACGATGGCGTCAGTGCCGTTTTCAATTTGGAATTCGATCAATTGACCGAGCGTTTGATAATTGACTCCATTTTCATCAAAGGGAGTGATGAGCGCGGTTGCGCTACCTGTAAAAAATCCTTTCATACTGATAGTTTATTCTCCTACTATATCTTTTCGTTCTAATTATTAGTCAAAGTATCCTTTCGCCGCCAAAAGTTCAGCGAGAAGGACAGCGCCGCCTGCAGCGCCACGTAACGTGTTGTGGGAAAGGCCGATAAATTGATAATCGTACTGCGTTCCCTTGCGAAGACGGCCAGCGCTAACGGTCATGCCGTTGCCTTCCATGCGGTCAAGCTTTGCCTGTGGACGATTTTCGTCTTTGAAATATTTTAAAAATTGCGCAGGCGCAGAGGGGAGTTCCAACTCTTGAGGAACGCCTTGATAGGTTGCCCAAGCTTCCAAAATTTCTTCCTTTGTGGGGGGATTGGTGAAGCGCACGAAAACAGCTGCCGTGTGTCCGTCGGTGACGGGAACGCGCAGACATTGCGCAGAAATGCGAGGGGCGGTTGCCGAAATAATTTCTTCGCCTTCCACAGTGCCCCAAATTTTGAGGGGTTCGTTTTCACTCTTTTCTTCTTCACCACCAATATAGGGAATGATGTTGTCTAAAATTTCCGGCATGGTTGCAAAGGTTTTGCCTGCGCCGGAAATGGCTTGGTAGGTGCAAACGACTACGTCTTCCAACCCAAATTTCTGCAAGGGATGCAAGAGGGGAACGTAGGATTGCAACGAGCAGTTCGATTTCACTGCGATAAACCCACGCTTTGTGCCAAGACGTTTTTTCTGCGCAGGAATGATGTCCAAATGTTCCGGATTGACTTCGGGAATAATCATAGGGACGTCTTTGGTGAAGCGGTGGGCAGAGTTGTTGGAAACCACGGGGATTTCCATTTTTGCATACGTCTGTTCCAATGCGCGAAGCTGCGATTTTTCCATATTGACTGCGCAGAAGACAAAATCAACCAGCTTTCCAATTTCTGCCATGTCTTCTTCTGCATTCCAGATAACCATTTCCTTAAATTGTTCGGGGATGGGTGTATCAAATGCCCATCTATCGCCAACGGCTTCTTCATAGGTTTTCCCTGCTGAATTTTCCGAGGCTGCCAAAGCGGTTACTTTAAACCAAGGGTGGTCGGCAAGAAGCAACATAAAACGTTGCCCAACCATACCCGTTGCGCCAATGACGCCAACATTATATTGTTTCATTATTTTCTTTTCTCCTTATGATCAAATTTTGTGTCCATGGCATTTTTAAAAATGCGCCATAGAATAGGATAATTGCGGGGTATTCCGCTAGATGTTTTGTCTTTCATTCTACGTATTTTGGTGGTGTAAAATACGTAAGCAATGAAAAAAGACGGTACCATGTCCGTCTTGAAAAGCAAAAGTGTTGTGATTTTCCTTATTCGATAAGGGACACGAAATAGCTCTTCACGGACAGTGACAGTCATACAGGTATTCTCCCGTATGCCCAGCGTAAGGGGGGCAATCTACGCTTCGGCGGAGATACCCTTTCCCAAGAACGCGTTGATATAGGCCTTGCCCAAGGCCAAGATCGTTCGGTTACTCATGTTCTACCGCTCCTCTATTCACCCTTATTTTATCATAATGGTAGAGAAATGTCAAAGGGTTTTTACCTCTTTTTTGAACTCAGGGTAGAGAAATTGAAGAATTATCGGAAATAATTTAAATTTTTCCTGAAAATTCCTTGAAATTAACACAATTTTATTGTATAATGTAAACTGAGGTTTTTTAAGTATCCTTGCGCGTGAAAGGGTGTATTTGAAGAACGTCAAGCCATATAGGAGTGTTTTCAATGATGCAAACAAAGAATTTGATCACCCAAATGTTAGAGGGGAATGAACGTGGTGGAGATACGGCGAGAAACGCCCTCCCCAGCAGTCGTTATCAATTGTTTAAAGACATCTTTACAGGACATTTTGGGGTGTTGGTGAAGGTTAATCTTCTCATGCTTCTCTTTTTCCTTCCCTTGCTTTTGGTAGTGTTTAGCAGTTATATTTCCGCCATGAGCAACGGGATTCTCTATCCCTTTGGCTCGAATTTAGGGATCGGCTATCCTGCAGTTCCCGATTTACAAGGCACGGCGGAGTTGATCACGTTGCAGACGGGCGCGACGATGTCTATCTGGATTTTGGTTACTTCTTTGGTGGCTTCCGTTGGTTTGGCGGGGGGCATGTATGCGATCAGAAACATTATTTGGACGGAAGGCGTCTTCGTGATCAAAGATTTTTGGCGTGGCGTCAAGTTGAATTATAAAAACGCTTTACAAGCGGCGCTCTTTTTCTGCGTTGTTTTCACCCTCTCCCTTTGCGCCATCAATGTGAGCAATTTTAATATTGCCATGGGGGTAGAAAAAGGGGAACTCATCTTCTTGCGTATCTCGCAGGTTCTTAGTTATATTATGATCGTTGTGAGCGCGTTGATGAGTTTTTGGATGATTGCCTTGGGCGTCAATTATAAGATGAAATTTGGCGCACTGTTGAAAAACTCCTTCCTTATTGGAGCAGGCACTCTTCCGCAGACGGTTTTGTTTGCAATCGTTTCGTTAATTCCGTTTGCCCTTTTCTTCTTGGCGCAATTTAGTGAAATTTTCTTCTCTATTGGGTTGGGTTGTTTGATTTTCTTCTCTTTCTCGTTCGCGCTGTTGGTATGGTTGGATTACGCGCAGTGGGTATTTGACCGCTATATCAATCCCAAAACAACGGGTAAGCGTACGGAAGGGGATAAAACTGTTTATAATAAGGAAGGTACGCCACAGCTCACAGGTGACGACAGTGAATCGGTGCTTGCGTATCAACGTAGCATTATCGCCATGGGGCGTTCGCATTTGATGAGTCATCCCATGGCGCCTTTGGCAGACGGTGTAAATGTGTATCATTTGCCTAAAAATTATACGCGTTCGCATTTAAAGACGCTTTCGGAAAATCGCGCCATGTTGCAGGAAGGCGTAGACGCCTATGTAGAGGCGCATAAAAATGACGCTCGTTATACGGAATATGAAACGCAATTTGTGGCGAGAGAGCTTGCTTTGAAGGAACAAGAAAGCGATAAAAAGAAAAAGAAAAAATCCAAGAAAAATGGTTGAGAAATTTAAGTGATTTTTTTAAAACGAGGTAGGCAGGTATTTGATGAATAAGAAAAATGCGGCGTATGCGCATCTTGCAAAATGGTTTGAATATCTCAATGACGACTGTGGATATGAGGGATGGTTTTCCTATTTGATGGGGAAACTTTCCCCTTATTCATTACGTGAAGGATTAGACGTGGGCTGTGGTGGCGGTTGGTTCACTAGAGCCTTTCAGCGCAACGGTTTTATGATGACGGGCATGGACGCTTCGGCGGAGATGTTAGATTTCGCGCAAGAAACGGCGTTGAAACAAGGAGTGCGCAGCACGTACGTTTTGGGTGATATCACCAAGATGAAGCTTCCCGCGCGCTTTGATTTTGTTACGGCAATCAACGATTGTTTTAATTATATTCCTAAAAATAAATTGCTGTCTGCCTTCAAAAACGTGCGTTCTTCCCTCAAAAAAGGAGGGATTTTCCTTTTTGATATCAGCTCGCTACGCAAATTCAACGAGAAAATTGCAAATACTGTCTTTGCAGACGATCGGGATGACGTTACCTACTTGAGTTTTAACAAGAAAGAGGTGGACGGCGTAACGATGGAGGTTACCCTCTTTATCAAAGAGGAGGATGGAAGATTTCAACGTTTAGATGAAACGCATCGTCAATACGCCTATTCGGAGGAAGAAATTTGCGAGGCTTTAGAAACGGCAGGCTTTGCCGTTTTAGAGGTGGAAGGCCATCTCGGTGAGGAAAAAGCTGTCAGCGACCGCATCACGTTT
>JAFTMD010000095.1 GCA_017452585.1 Clostridia bacterium | reverse complement strand
GCAAGAACACATTTGGCGTAGCCATGCAGAAATAATGTAAGCCTGATTTTGAATGGCAGATTTTGTCTGATACTGCGTTAAAATCCTCGGCCAACCATTAAGGTTGCCCTGTGGTTTTGCCTTGTCTAATCCAAAATCTGCCTACCCAAAATTGCTTTGCACCTCAAAGAGAGGATTTTTCGATAGATTTTGACGAAGGTGGACGCAGGCGTATTGAACATACGACAAGAACACATTTGCCAAAAGATACGGAAAAGCCACCTTTGAGGCTGGTTTACATTATCTCTGTATGGCTAAGATACGGAAAAGACACCTTTGAGGCTGGTTCGTATTATTCTTGTCTGGCTATGGTGCGGGTTTCCGCACGAGAATACGAAAAAAATAATTATCTATACGGAGTTTTTCTAATGGGATTAATCAAATATTTGATGAGCGGTGACGCAAGACGAAACTTGAAAAAGCTGAACAAAATGGCTGATCAAGTGGAGGCACTTGAACCGAAATATCAGGCTATGGACGATGCCACCCTTAAGGCGCAGACGCAGGTTTTTAAAGACCGTCTTGCTAAGGGCGAAACAATGGATGATATTCTTTACGATGCGTTTGCTGCGCTTCGTGAAGCAAGTAAGCGTGTCCTTGGGATGCGCCATTTCCGCGTGCAGATTATCGGCGGTATCTGTTTGCATCAGGGACGTATTGCAGAAATGCGTACAGGTGAAGGTAAAACCCTCGTTTCCACACTCCCTGCCTACCTCAATGCTTTGACCGGCAAGAGCGTTCACATTGTTACGGTAAACGATTACCTCGCAAAGCGTGACGCAGAATGGATGGGGAAAGTGCATAAGTTCATGGGCCTCACCGTTGGCGTTGTTGTGCCCGGTATGCACGACGACATCAAGCGCGAAGCCTACAAATGCGATATCGTTTATGGTACGAACAACGAATTCGGGTTCGACTATCTTCGTGACAATCTTAAGACGGATATTGCGAAAATGGTACAGCGCGATTTGACGTTTGCCATCGTCGACGAAGTCGACTCCATTTTGATCGACGAAGCGAGAACTCCCCTCATCATCTCCGGTCAAGGGGAAAAATCCTCCGATTTGTATGCGCAGGTTGACAAGCTTGTCCGCACCCTTTCTGGTGGCTTTGATGATGAATTGGAAGAACAGAAAGAAGTAACGGAAGAATTGTTGCGCAAAGATAAAAAGAATAAAAAGAAGAAGAAAGTCGTCGATGATGAAGAGGATGATGACGATTATGTAGACTATACCAAGATGACCTTGGAAGAACAGGCGAACTACGAAGCGGAACTTGAAGAAAAGAGAAAGGCCGCTTTGGCAGCTGCGCCTACCGGCAGAAAGATGTTGGCGGCGGAAAAGGATTGGGACTATATCATCAATCGTAAAGATAAGACGGTGGAACTCACCGATAGCGGCGCAAGAAAGGCAGAACGTTTCTTCCGTATCGACAACATTGCAGAGCTTGAACATGCTGATTTGAACCATCATATTCAGCAGGCGTTGAAAGCGCACAAGCTTTTCAAATTGGACGAAGATTACATTGTAAAAGAAACGGATAAGGGCATGGAAGTTGTCATCGTTGACGAATTCACAGGGCGTCTTATGGACGGTAGAAGATACTCCGACGGTTTGCATCAGGCAATTGAAGCAAAGGAAGGGGTGGAAATTCGCAGCGAAAACAAGACGTGGGCAACCGTTACCTTCCAGAACTATTTCCGTCTTTACAAGAAATTGTCGGGCATGACGGGTACGGCAAAGACCGAAGAAGCGGAATTCAGAACGATTTATTCCCTTGACGTAGTGGAAATTCCCACCAACCGTCCCATCAAGCGTGTGGACTTGCCCGATAAAGTATATTCCACGGTAGACGGCAAAAAGCGCGCCATCGTCAATGAAATCATGGAACGCCATGAAAGCGGTCAGCCCATCCTTGTGGGTACTTCCTCCGTTGATAAATCGGAAGAAATTTCCCGTCTTTTGAGAAAGGTTGGCGTGAAGCACAACATTTTGAACGCAAAGAACCACGAACGTGAAGCTGAAATTGTTGCGCAGGCAGGCCGTTTGGGTGCAGTTACGATCTCCACGAACATGGCAGGTCGTGGTACTGACATTTTGCTCGGTGGTAATGCGGAATACTTGGCGAAGAAGCGTTTGCGCGAAGAAGGGGCAGAACACGCGGATATCGAACTGGCAACCAGTATGTATATCACCGAAATTCCTGAAGAAATTGCCGTTCTTCGTGAGAGATATAAGAAAGTTTACGAATATTATAAAAAGCAGACGGATGAAGAAAAAGAACAGGTAATCAAGGCGGGTGGTCTTTGCATCATCGGCACCGAACGTCATGAATCCCGTCGTATCGATAACCAGCTCCGTGGCCGTTCCGGCCGTCAAGGGGACATCGGTATGTCCATCTTCTACCTTTCCTTGGAAGACGATTTGGTTATGCGTTTCGGTGGGGAAAGAATGAAGAATTTGTACAACGCCTTCAAGATTGATGAAGATACTTGTTTAGAATCGAGAATGCTTTCGGGCGGTATTGAAAACGCGCAGGGGAATATTGAAGGCAGAAACTTTGGTATTCGTAAAAACGTCCTTCAATACGACGACGTCATGAACAAACAGCGTTTGGTTATGTACGAAGAACGTATGAACGTCCTTCGTGGTGCTGACGTGCACGAACAAGTGTTGAAATATATTCCTGATTACGTTGCAGAAGTTCTCTCTTCGGCGGTGAATATTGAATCCATGCCCGAACAGTGGAATGAAGTGGAACTCAATGAGGCATTGGAAGCAAAAGTGCTTCCCGAAGGGACGAATTACGTAACCCGCGAACGTTTGATGAAGTGGGATTATGAGCTTGCCCTCAAGAAAATTTCCAAGAAGGTTGAAAAGGAATACGAAAGAAAAATTGCAGAGCTCAAGGAACTTGGCATTGACTTTGGTCAAGTGGAACGTCGTGTTCTCTTGATGACAGTAGATAGAAACTGGATTGATCACATTGACGCAATGGATCAGTTGAGAAAGGGTATTTCCCTTCGTGGGTATGGCCAGGTTGACCCCGTTATCGCGTACAAGAAGGAAGGCTATGATATGTTCGATGAAATGATCGCGCGTATCCAAAGAACGGTCATCAGTACGCTTTTGAAGGTAAAGGTAGAGGCTCGTCCTGCTCCTATGCCCGTACAGGCAGCACCGCAAGCGGCGCCTCAGGTAAAACCTGCAGCTCCTCAAGCAACGCCTGCACAAGCGCAAGCGCCTCAGGCAAAGCCTGCAGCTCGTCCTTTCCGTCGTCAAATGCCTACCGCGCTTTTCAACATGTCTTCGTACAAGGAAGCGCAGGGAAAGAAAGAAGAAAAGACTGAAAATAAAGAATAAGGAATACTATGTTCAAAGCTGACGATTACAGATTGAAAATACAGGGGATGCGCGAAGTGCTTAAAGAAGCGGAATACGCGCTGGATATTGAGCACTTGCGTCCTCGTTTAGCAGAGCTGGAAAAGGAACAGGAATCCCCCGAAGTTTGGCAAGATTTAGAGCGTTCCACCAAAATTGGTCGTGAAATTTCCGCCATTCGCAACAAAATTTCTTCGTACGAGAAGGGCGCAACGGCGCTTTCCGATGCCAGCGACGTCATTGATCTTATTGAAGAAACGGAAGATGAAAGCTTGATTGCCGAATTGGACGAAATGCTGTCCACCGCGGAAAAAGACATTGAAGATATGCGTATCCGCGCCATTTTGAAAGGGCCGTATGACAATCACAACGCAATGCTCAGCTTGCACGCAGGCGCAGGCGGAACAGAGGCTTGCGATTGGTGTTCCATGCTCTATCGTATGTATTGTCGCTATTGCGAAAAGATGGGGTTCAAGGTGTTTGAGCTCGATCGTGAAGCAGGCGACGGCGCAGGGTATAAGAGTGTAGACTTCCGTGTAGAAGGCGAAAATGCTTACGGATATTTAAAAGCGGAGATGGGTGTGCATCGTTTGGTGCGTATTTCTCCCTTCGACGCCAACAAGCGTAGACAGACCTCCTTCTGCTCTCTGGAAGTTATGCCTGAGGTAGAGGACGACAACGAAGTGGAAATCAACGACGACGATATTCGTATCGACATCTACCATTCCGGTGGCGCAGGTGGACAAAACGTCAATAAGGTTGCTTCTGCGGTGCGTATTACCCACTTCCCGACGGGGATCGTGGTGCAGTGTCAAAACGAACGTTCTCAGCTTCAAAACAAAGCAATGTGTTTTGCAATGCTTCGTTCAAAGCTTTTGGAAAAGAAGATTGAACAACGTCAGCAGGAAGCAGCAGCCATGAAAGGGGACGTCAAGAAAATCGAATGGGGCGCGCAGATCCGTTCGTACGTATTCTGCCCCTACACCCTTGCCAAAGATCACAGAACCGGGTATGAAAAAGGTGATATCCAAGCGGTTATGGACGGCGAAATTCATGGGTTCGTTATCGACTATTTAAAGAAATCTTAACAAAAAATCAAGGGCGGCATTTGCCGCCTTTTTGAGGTATTTATGTACGATTGTTTAGAAAAAGTAAATATCCACAAAGCAGAACCGATTATTTTAGGGATTGAATCCTCTTGCGACGAAACGGCGGCGGCAGTCATTCGTGGAAGAAAAATTCTGTCTGATGAAATTGCTTCGTCGGCGAGTATTCAAGCGGAGTTTGGTGGAGTAGTGCCTGAAATTGCCTCCCGCGCGCATACGGATGAGATTGCAAAGGTGGTGGATAGGGCCATTCAAAAGGCAGGCATCACCTATCAAGACATTGATGCGGTGGCGGTGACGTATGGCGCAGGACTTTTGGGCGCTCTGCTGGTAGGGGTTTCCTTTGCGAAGGCGTTTGCCTATGCGCTCAACAAACCACTCATTGCGGTCAATCATATTCGCGGACATTTGGCGGCGGCGTATTTGGACGAACCCAACTTGGAAACGCCCTTTGTTACGTTGTTGGCAAGTGGTGGCCATACGGCAATTTTATACGCCAAATCGGAAGGGGAATTTGAAATTCTTGGCGCGACGTTGGACGATGCGGCGGGGGAAGCTTTTGACAAGGTTGCCCGCGTTTTGGGGTTAAAATATCCCGGTGGGCCGCATATTGAACGGACGGCAAAGGAAGGGAAGCCGATTATTCCCATGCCGAAGATGTTGAAAGGTGGCGGTGGATACAATTTCTCATACAGCGGTTTGAAAACGGCGGTTATCAACTATTGCCACACCAAACAGCAGCGTGGAGAGGAAGTTAATAAGGCGGACGTTGCTTGTTCCTTCCAAGCGGCGGCGGTGGACGTGTTGGTGGAAAAAACGATCAGCGCGGCCCTTGAAAAAGGGGTTAAAATTGTTACGGCAGGGGGTGGCGTTGCGGCAAACGGCTACCTTCGAGAGAGTTTGCAACAGGCTTGCAAAGCGCGTGGATTGAAGTTGATTTTGCCCGAAAAACGCTACTGTACGGACAATGCGGCAATGATTGCTTCAGAGGGCTTGGTGCAGTATAAATTGGGCAATTTTGCAGACATGACGTTGACGGCAAAGGCGTCCATTCCGTTGGCTGCTACCTTGGAGACGGTACAAAGCCGCGCGGCAAAGGCGAAGGAGGAAAACTGATGGAGCATCTTTTGGAGTTTTTCCTCCACGCATGGAAGGATACGTGGCCGTTATTGCCTTGGATCTTGTTGTTTTACATTTTGATTGAACTGTTAGAGAGCAAGGCAGATCTTCGTAAAATCAATCAATTTGGCGGAAAAATCGGGCCATTGGTAGGTTCTGCGACGGGGTTGATTCCCCAATGCGGGTTTTCCATCATGGCGGCGAAATTGTTCGAACAGAAGTATATCACGGTGGGAACGTTGCTTGCCATCTTCCTTGCGACGAGTGATGAGGCATTCATCATCATGCTTTCTTCTGGGGAAGGCAGCGTGTGGCTGTTGCCCATGTTGGCGGTAAAATTGGTTGTTGCCGTCGGTGTCGGATATGCCATTGACGGGCTGTTAAAATTGTTAGGACGGGGGCAGGTATGCGTTGAGATACCTTCCGACTACGATGAAACGCCGAAAACGGTGCATGAAATTTTCATTCGTTCCTATCTGCAAGACAAGGATGTGGACGTAAAATGCGCCTGTGGCCGTTCGCATGAAGAAGATTCCGTTTGGAAAAAATACGCGCTGTATCCCCTTTGGCATACGCTGAAAGTGGGCGCGTTTATCTTCCTCGTCAACTTTATTTTGACGGCGGTGATCCATTCGGTTGGGGAAGACGCGTTCATCTCCTTCATGAATCAAAATCGTTTTGTACAGCCTTTGTTGACCTGTTTGATTGGGTTGATTCCCAATTGCGCGTCCAGCGTGGTCATTACGGAAGCCTTTTTGGCAGGAGGAATCACCTTCGGTTCGTGTGCGGCAGGCTTGTGCGCGAATGCGGGCATGGGGTTTGTCGTTCTGCTTAAAAATACTCATCAATGGAAACGAAATTTGTCTTTAATCGGGATTGTGTATCTCGTTTCCATCTTCGTTGGCATCTTGTTGAACGTTTGGCCGTTGATGGCGTAAGCATAGTGATCGAAAAAAATAGAAAAAACAAAAACTACCGCAAAGTTGTTTAAAAGGATACAATTTTGCGGTATATATATAATGAGAACAGAATTTCAATTCTGTATGGAGGTACGTCATGAAAGAAGTAACCATTATTGGCAAAGACGCCAACTATTTAAATATCCAACTTTCCGGGGATATCGACCTTGGAAATGCGGAAAATTTTTATAACGAAGTGGCCCAAAGCTACGAAGAAACACCTGCCGATATCGCATTTGATTGCGAACAACTTAATTTTATCGACAGCACGACGCTCGGCACGTTCGTGAAAATTTTGAAAAAGGTGAAAATGAACGGACATACCGTCCGTTTGACGCGTTTGCAACCGAAGATTAAAAAACTCTTCACCATCTGCTCGTTGGATCAAATTATCCAGCTCGATTGAGGGAGATAACCATGGATAAACAGACGTTTTCGATTACATTACCCCTGACCGGGGAATATTTGACAACCGTGCGCTTGACAACAGGGGGGCTTTGCGCTCTTGCTGGTTTTGACGTGGATAGCGCAGAGGATTTTAAAGTGTGCGTTACCGAAAGTTTGCTTCTTTTAAAACGCAACGGCTATGCCCGCGCAAATATTGATTTTATCGTGGGTGAGGCGCTCGCTTGCCACGTTATCGGGCAGGATTTGGGTACGCCACAGGAAGACCGCGTTGAGGATGAGATTTCCCTCGCTTTGCTTTCGGCGCTCCTTGGCGACGTACAGTTTGACAAGACGGAAAATGGAGAAGTGCGTGGCATTCACTTTGAAGGGTAAGATATGGCGGACGATAGAGTAAATACACTGCTCAAGCAGTACAAAGAGACGGGTGATATTCGTATTCGCAACGAAATTGCCGAGAAATATCTCTACATAGCCGATATCATCGCGAAGAAATTCGTGGGAAGAGGGGTGGAGTTTGACGATTTGAAACAGGTCGCATCCCTCGCGCTTTTGCGTGGTATTGAACGATTTGATCCCGATTTGGGAATGCAGTTTACCACCTTCATCACGCCCACCATTGCCGGGGAAATCAAAAATTATTTCCGTGATAAATCGCGTATGGTGAAGCTCCCTCGCCGATTGGGTGAAATAACGGCGGCGGTGAAGAATTTCACCTTGGAATACGAAGCAACCCACGGCGCGAAACCCAATGTCAAGACGATTGCCGAAGCCCTTTCCTATTCGGAAGAAGACGTGGTGCACGCCCTTGAAGTAGGCAATCCTATTTCCTTCGATACCGCAATGGCTGGGGACGGGGAGGAAAGAGAATCTTTGCACGAAATCATTCCCGACCATGATGACAGCTATGAAAAGGTGGAGATGAAGGAAACCTTGCGTGTTGCCATGAAAAACTTTTCCGACACCGAACGCGCGCTCATTCGCTATCGTTTTGAGGAGGAACTCTCCCAAACGGAGACGGCGAAGCGCCTGGGCGTTTCTCAGATGTTCGTTTCCCGAATGGAACGTAAACTTCTTGCCAAACTCAAAGAGAGTTTGCAGGATTCCATGTAAGGAGGTGGGGATATGGTGATTAAAATTCAAAACATAGAAGCTCTCCAAAAGGCCTTGCAACAGCTTGCCAGCACCCTCGAACAGGAGGGGCTGTCTGAGGAAAATATCTTCGACAGCAAGCTGGTGGCGTGCGAACTGTTGAGCAACGTGCTGCGGCACACTGACAGTGAAACGGGGCTGATCAGTCAGGTGGCAGACGGGCATATCGAGCTGAAAATTCTTTCTGAGGCCTTCTTTAAAGTGCCTGAAAAAATCACCTGTTCCGATTTGAACGCCGAACATGGCAGAGGATTGTTTTTGGTGGAGCAACTCTGCGCGGGAGCGATTGAATCGGAAAAAGACGGCATTCGTGTGCGAATCAAGATAGAAAAAAAATAAACCAGGCAAAGAAGTTTGCCTGGTTTTTGCTTGTTATTTGCGTGTTTTTAAAGTATGACAAAAGAGCCGACGGAATAACGTCGGCTCTTAACTAATCAAGAGAGTTCGTATTCTTCTTAGTTGAGTTTCAAAGAATACTGATAAATTTTAGCGAGCAATTCGCCGGGGATTCTATCTCTGTACTGGCCAAGATAGATGAATATTCTACGGAAGAATTCTGCATTGTCACCGCCTACTTTATAGTCGGGGATGTCAGGCATAGAGCCACTGAATCTCAAGATGAAAAGTTCGGTGAACTGATTTCTTTCTTCTTCAGTAAGGGTTGCAATGAAGGGATCGAACGATTTGGAGTTGTAGAAATCGTAACCAGCCGTTTGAACGTGGGGTTCGTGACGAAGGAAGGAAGGGTTCACTTCTTCTGCCATAACGACACCTGCAACGGGGCCGCCTTCATAGGGATATGCTTCTGCATATTCTTCCAATTCGAAACCGTCATCTTCTTCTTTTACAACTTCGGGTTCGATAACTTCCGTTGTGGGTTTAGTAACAAGTACGCAAACGATGGTTGCAACGAGAACTGCCACAGCGAAGAGGAGGGAGTAAAGTTCAACGGGAGCTGCTTCGAGGGAAGCAACTGCTCTTACAATTGCATATACAGCGGTGTAGAGAACAGCGCCAACGTTGAGGAATGCAAGCATTACTTTAAGTACAAGTCTCTTTGCGGTGAAAAGACCGATAAGAGAGAGGAGGGCTGCAACAGCAAGGCAAAGCGCAAATACATAGATGGATGCGCTGTAAACGCTGTTCAATACGCCTTCCGTTACGGCGAAGGTAAAGCCTTCAGCCTTAACCAATTCCATAATGGCTTGATAGAGGGGCATGCCTTCTGCTTTCGAAAGGATACCGAAAGGAAGAACGGCCAAACCAAGGACGCCTGCCACCAAGAAGAGCAAAGCGAAAAGACGGCAAGCCACGGGTTTTTCATGCGTGATGATTTTCGGTTCTTGCTTTTTGGGTTGGGTCGAACGGGTTGCAGGGCTAGCCGCTCTGTTTGTTGTGGGGGCTCTGTTCGCTACCACAGGTTGATTCTTTGTGCTCATAACAAAATCTCCTGAAATTATTTTTGTTTAAGTAACCCTTTTTTGCGGAAAAACCGACAAAAATGGAGTATACCAATATTCGTTTACAATATTATATCACTTTTATTCGCGGTTGTCAATACATACAGCGAAAAAATTTCCATTTTTTCTTTAGAAAATGATATTTTTTTTGAAAAAATGCCTGAAAGTTGATTTTTTTGGAGGAGATCGGGAGAGGAGGGAATTATTTATATAAAAGTCAGGAAAAAAAGGGGGGGAGATTATGACGTTGGGAGAGGCGAGGGAGACTTTGCGTGTGGGTGGACAAAGGGCAGATGTGTACATGAAGTAAACGCGCGTATGGTAAAAAGGGCAGGGAGGCTTATTTTTCTAGAGAGAGGCACCCATGTCTGCGTTGAATGAAGAAATCACTCCACAAAATTCGTTTTGGAGTGATTCTCAAAGGGTTATTAGGAGGTTATAGAACATAGAAGCCCTATGTAAGTAGTATAAAGGATAATTACGTAAACGGAGTAAAGAAATTGTGAAAATCCGTTGAAAAATGAAGAATCAGCTAAATATGGAGAAATGCGTATATGAAAAAGTGCATATATGCACAGATGAGCAAACGTAAAAAAACACTCAAAAAAGCGAAAGGAGGTACCATGTACGCGTTGAAATAAAAAAATCCCCTCAAAAGCATTCGCCTTTGAGGGGTGGGATAGGTCTTGCTTATTTCGTTTTTTCAATGGAGGCAAGCGCCTTAGCCACTACGTTTTCAACGGTGAAGACAAAGTGTGCGAAGAGTTTGTTTGCAGGGTCGGAAGCGCCAAAGCCTTCCATGGCAATGATTTCACCGCAGTCGCCTGCATATTTGTACCAGCTGTACGGAGAACCTGCTTCTACGCAAACTCTTGCTTTGAGGGTTGCGGGCAATACTTTTTCCTTATACTGAGGAGGCTGCTTTTCAAATTCTTCTACGCAAGGCATAGAGATGACGCGCGCCTTCACTTCCTTTTCAGCAAGCGCTTCTTTCGCTTTCACCAAAAGTTCCACTTCCGAACCCGAACCAATCAACAATACGTCGGGTTCGCCTTCGCAGTCTTCGAGGATATAACCACCCTTAAGCGCTGCTCTGCCACTGTTCTTATACTGGGGAAGCGCTTGGCGGGTGAGCACCAACGTTGTAGGCTGATTTCCCTTCAATGCGGAAACCCAAGCCGCGGCCGTTTCCTTGCCGTCTGCGGGACGATAGACCTTCATATTGGGAAGCGAACGAAGCATGATTAACTGTTCGATGGGTTGATGGGTGGGGCCGTCTTCGCCAACGCCGATGGAGTCGTGCGTCATAATATAGACAACGGGCAATCCCATAAGAGCAGAGAGACGCATTGCGGGTTTGCAATAATCGGAGAATACGAAGAAGGTTGCGCAGTAGGTCTGCAAACCGCCGTGGAGTTGCATACCGTTGACAATGGCTGCCATCGCGTGTTCACGAATACCGAAATGCATATTTCTGCCTGCATAATTTTCAGCCGAGAAATGTCCGAAAGTGGTCTTGTCCGTATCTTTCATATCCGATAAGTTGGAAGGGGCAAGGTCAGCCGATCCGCCAATGAGTTGGGGAATATGAGCCGCCAACTTATTCAATACTTGCGCGGAAGTCTGACGGGTAGCCATGGGTTTTGCAAATTCATACAATCCTTCAATTTCATCAAAATTGGGAAGTTTGCCTTCCATCACTGCCTTATATTCAGCGGCGAGTTCGGGATAGGTAAATTCATATTCCAAGAAGAGTTGATTCCACTGGAGTTCTGCGCGCGCGCCTGTCAAGCCAGCATCTTTACAATGTTCGTATACTTCTTCAGGACATTCGAATGCGGGATAATTCCAGCCGAGCTTTTCCTTGGTCTTTTTAAGGTTTTCAGCGCCCAAGGGGGAACCATGGCAGCTTGCTGTATCCTGCAAGGGGGAGCCGAAACCGATATTCGTCTTGCAGATGATGACGGAGGGTTTATCCGTACGTTCTTTCGCGGATTCGATTGCCTTGGAAAGGGCAACGATATCGCTGTTGGAATTGCCGGTCAAGTTGACGTGAAGCACCTGCCAATTTTGTGCCGCAAAGCGTGCGCCAACGTTTTCTTTAAAGGCAATGTCCGTGTTCCCTTCGATAGAGATTTCGTTGTCGTCATAGAAGAGAATGAGTTTACCAAGGCCAAGGGTGCCAGCCAACGAGCAAGCTTCGTAGGAGATACCTTCTTCCAAACAGCCGTCGCCACAGAGCGCGTAGGTGTAGTGGTCAACTACTTTGTAGCCAGGACGGTTATATTTTGCTGCGAGGTGCGCTTCTGCAATCGCCATACCAACAGCGTTGGCAATACCTTGTCCCAAAGGCCCTGTGGTCGTTTCCACGCCAGCCGTGTGGCCGTATTCGGGATGACCGGGCGTTTTAGAACCAAACTGACGGAATTCCTTCAAATCGTCCATGGTGATACCCATGCCGTAGAGATGGAAAAGGACGTAGTCCAAGGCGGAACCGTGTCCAGCAGAGAGAATAAATCTATCACGGTTATCCCATTTTAAATTTTCCGGATTAAATTTTAAGAAATATTGAAAGAGGGTATAGCCGATCGGCGCGCAACCCATGGGCAAACCAGGGTGGCCGGATTTTGCTTTTTCAACGGTTTCAGCAGCCAACATTCTGATTGCGTTGATAGTAGTTTTCTGTACATCCATAATTAATTTCTCCTAATGATTTTTTAATAAAAAGTATAAAGGCAGAAAAATTCTGCCTAAAATAGCTATGTTATAATGGTTGTTAACTTAGTAAAACAAGAAATACAACCATTGAGGGTTTGCGCGATAGCGCGTTTTGATGAGGTTGATAAGACGTTCGCGTTCGCTTTCAATTGCCTCACGCAAAGGAGTTACGTCCAGGCAGGAGTAGTCCTTCAAGAAATAATACAAATCCTTCAACATCTTCAAGACACCAAAGAAGGAGTCACTTTCCATGTTGATGGGAAGAATGGGTTCGTGCAAGCTCATGCGTACAAGCGTCCAACCGTCGCCGTGTTTCCAATCGTAGTTTGCGCGACAACCTTCATAATTATCGGGAGCTGCTTCGATATAGTGCATGTCTTTAACGTGCTGTTCGTAATCTTTTAAGATTTTTGCGCCCATTTTCTTGAAGTCGCATCCGTCAACAAAACGCAAACGAACTTCCTTTTCTTCCTTCGGCATTTCTAAATCGGCAATCAAGTCGGTTAACTTTTTCCCTTCTTTAGAACATTTTGCAAGCGCAATTAAAATACGCGTCATCAAAAAGGCGCCGTCGTCCAAGAAATAGTTTTCCTTTAAAGCAGCGTGGCCACTTGTTTCTATGGCAAGAGGGGTGTATTCGCCCTTGTTGTTCAAACGAATGGCTTCGTTGATGACGTTTTTATACCCACGCTTAAAGCGGTGATGTCTGCCACCTCTTTGCGTGATGAATTTTGTAAGCCCGTTGGAGGTTACCGAGTCGGTTACGATGGTACCGGGTTTTTCTTCCAACAAAATAGCGGCAATCAAGGCAATCAAGCGGTTGCGATTGATCTCCGTTCCGTCGCAATCTACTGCGCCGGCTCTATCTACGTCGGTATCAAAAATAATACCAAAATCCGCTTTGGTGGCTTTTACAGCGTTGCAGACGGATTGCATGGCTTCCTTATTTTCGGGGTTGGGGATATGATTGGGGAATGTTCCATCGGGATCTAAGAACTGCGAACCTGCAGTGTTCGCACCCAAAGGAGCAAGCACCTTATGCGCATAGAATCCACCGGCGCCGTTGCCTGCGTCGACGATAATTTTCTTGCCAGCCAGAGGGGTTTCTTCGCCCGTCGCATCACGGACGATTTGAACGAGGTCGTTGGCATACGTTTCCAAATACGACATTTCTTCGCGGTTGCCGGGGGTGCCGGGTTCGGCAAAACGATAGCCGGGCGCCCACGTTAAAATTTCATCAATATGCACGCTTTCCAATCCGCCGTTGTGGAAGAAAAACTTCATCCCGTTGCGGTTGGAGGGGAGATGGCTTGCCGTGATCATGATAGAGCCATGACAAGGATTTTCCTCTTGCATATTTTTATTCTGCAAGAGCATAAACATCGAAGGCGTGGTGGAAAGCCCCGTAACGAGGGCGTGATGCCCTGTGGAGGTGATCCCTCTGACAGCCGCTTCGCAAAGTGCGGGCGAGGAAATGCGCGAATCGTATCCAACAGCCACGCGAACCGTCGTTTTCCCGGTGTGTGAAATCAACCAAACGCAGAAGGATTTTGCGATATTTTCCACCGCTTCTTCCGTAAGGTTGACGAATTGTCCTTCCACGCCCTCCGTGGCAATCCCACGTATATCAGAACCATTTTTTAAGTTGAAATAGTCACGTTTTGTCATTTGTATATTCCCCATATGATATTTTTGTATTTGTCCTCTAACGCGTATGCGCACGCGATGTGACATATTATAATGCAACAATACTATTATACCTTTTTTTTTCGTATTTTTCAAGCGTTTTACCATAGTAAATGGGCAGTTATGTAAACTTTTTTGTCAAAATTATTGACATTTTTGAATTTTGCGTGTATAATGGACGTGACACTATAAGAAATCGTGGTACTTTTCTTATTCCTCTCTGGTATGGAGAAAGGTTTAATAGGGAAGAGGGAGCGCATCTAAACATGTTTTGCCCCGCTGTCACCGCAACCGTAGCCAGACAAGAATAATACAAACCAGCCTCAAAGGCGTCCTTTCCGTATCTTTTGATCAATGCGCTCTTGTCGTATGTTCAATACGACTGCGCTCGCCTTTTCCAAAATCTATCGAAAAAACCCACTCTTTGAGGTGCGAAGCAATTTTGGGTAGGCGGATTTTGGATCAGACAAGGCAAAACCGCAGGGCAACCTTAACGGTTGACCGAGGATTTTAACGTAGTATCAGACAAAATCTGTCATTCAAAATCAGGCTTGTAGTATTCTTGTCTGGCTAAGAACACGTTGTCCCTTTGCACTGTCTTTTAGATTGGGAAGGAGGGGGGCAGGTATGCGTTGAGCGCATACAACGTATTGTAAGCCGGGAGACCTGCCACGTTTTTGAAACCTGTTTTTTGCGGAAGGACGAAAAAGGGGAAAACACCGTTGTTGCAAACGGTGTTTTAAGGCATTCACTGCACAAAAGTGGCTTTTCTCTACGAAGTTTAACCTACTTGTGTGGCATTGTTTTACTTTTCCGAATTTTCGTAGAGGAGATTCGGATTTTTTTATGGAGGATAGATCAATGAAAAAACAGTTCCAAAGATTTACAATGTGCTTATTGAGCACACTTCTCATGGCTGTAAGTGGCGGTTGCGCCTACGTGAAAGGCTTCTTTGAGGTAACCGAAGATAAAGCCGTCACCCTGCATGTCTATTCGCAGACGGATACGTCGGTTGTGTTGTATGTGGAAAATGCAGAAGCCAACAGCGTTCTTTTAGATGCCATGTATACCTTGCAAGAGGAAGGGAAAATCAGCTTCCAAATGCAAAATGGCATGCTAACGGAGTTGAATGGCAAAAAGAACACCGCTGATTGGAGTCAGGTGTGGATGCTTTACACGTCGGATGTGGCATTTTCCAATACCGCTTGGGGGAGTTATCCCTTGGAAGACATGACGTTGGGCAGCGCCATTGTCGGTGCGGAAAGTTTGCCGATCAAGGCGGGAGAATATTATGTATGGAGTTATCAAACTTTTTAAAAGGAGGCTACCATGGTTGAGGTGACGAATAAAAGTCAGCGAAATTGGACAGCCAAAGATTGTGCGTTGATTGGGGTGATGGTTACCTTGCTCATTGTGGCGCAGGTTACGCTTTCTGCCCTTTCGGGGGTGGAATTGGTCACCGTGCTTTTGGCTAGTTTCGCCTATTGTTTTGGCGTCAGGCGAGGTGTTTTGACGGCTCTGCTGTTTTCTTTGCTCCGTCAATTTATATTTGGCGTTTTCCCCAACGTATTGTGCTTGTATCTGGTGTATTTTTCCTTTTTAGCGCTTGTTTTTGGTCTGCTTGGACATCGTGGAGGGTATCGGCGAGGGATACTCGTTTTGGTGGCTTCCCTCTGTACGGTCTGCTTTACGTTGCTAGATAACGTGCTTACGCCTTTTTGGTATGGGTATAGCATGGAGGCGGCGAAAGTGTATTTTTACGCCTCTTTCACGACGCTTGTGCCACACGTCATATGCGTGGCGGTTACGGTAGGGATATTGTTTGCGCCTCTTTGTCGGCTGTTCGCATCAGCAAGGCGTGATTGAGTGCGTTGCGGTAGAAAAAGCCAATTCCCATGACCAGCAGAAAGAACAGAACAAGCCAATAAAACGTGCCGATAAAGAAGGGGATTTGGTTGGAGAACCCAAACAACCCCACTGGGGAGCGATAATACATGAAAAAATAGGGGTAGGGAAGCCCTCTCCCGAAGTCCGTTCCAACCGCCTCTAATAGGATAGTAAAAAAGGCGTAAGCGAGTGGCGGAAGTACGCAGAGCCATACCTGCCCCCCTCGAATGAGGATTTGCCCCTCGTCCAAGAATAGGTCAGCAATGGCGAAAGCAGGGGAAAAGATGTGGGTTAACCACCCTGAAAAGGCCCAAAGATGATAGCTGGGATCACCGAAAGGCCCCAGCAGTCCGCAGAAGATAAGTCCCGTCATCGTGATGGAGACGGTGAAGACGTATTTGCATAAGTACAATGCTTTTGGTGGTGTTGCGTCGAGGAAAAAATAAACCAAAAAGAGCAACATAATTCCGCCAATCCAGAGGTTGGATTGGGCAGTGAAGTAGAGAAAACGTTTGCTCCAATGGGAATAACCGTGCGCGTTGGATTCCGGAAGGCTTATCAACACACCGCCCAAGGCGGTCAGCACGGTGAGACATTTGCAAACAAAGGAAAGTTTTTGTCGGGTTGCATTCTGTGTCATACCGTATAGTTTGTGTAAAAATGGAAATATTTACGCATGTTGATAAAAAATTTTTATTTTTTTCAGAATAAGGTTGCAATTTGTATCACGATTTGCTATAATATAGGAAGACGAGAAGAGAACTGTAAACCTTCTTGCCTGTATGAAAAAAGGAGAAAATGGAATGACGTTAGAAAAAATTCAAGAATTGCTGAAGGAAAAAGATCAGATGCAATTGCTTGCATACTATGACGAATTAACGGAGGAAGGAAAAGCCAAGCTTTTGGCAGGAATAGCCTCCATTGATTGGAGTTTTGAAGAGGATTTGGCGCATCCGGCCGATATGAGTGGCAAGGGCCGTCAAATTCATCCCATCGAAGGGCTTCGCCGCGCGGAGATTGAAAAGCGCGCGCAGGAATTTGAGCAAGTGGGTTTAGAAGCCATTCGAAAAGGGAAGGTAGGCGCTGTTCTGCTTGCAGGCGGAATGGGTACGCGTTTGGGCGTGGACGGCCCAAAGGGGGCGTATGATATTGGGATTACTCGTCCGCTCTACATCTTTGAACAGCAGATGCGCAATTTGAAGGAGGTTACCGACCGCGCGCAAGCAACCGTTCCTCTCTATATCATGACCAGCGATAAAAATCATGCACAGACGGTTGCCTTTTGGAAGGAACATGCCTTTTTTGGCTATCCCGAATCGGAAATTTATTTTTTCCAACAGGATATGGCGCCTGCGGTGGATTATCAAGGTAAAATTTTATTGGAGAGCAAGGATATGCCGGCGCTTTCCCCCAACGGAAACGGCGGTTGGTTCTCGTCCATGCAACGGGCAGGGCTCACAGAAGATCTGCACGCGCGTGGCATAGAATGGCTGAATATCTATGCGGTGGATAATGTATTGCAACGGATTACCGATCCCATTTTCGTGGGCGCAACCATTTTAAGTGGAGTAAATTGTGGCGCGAAAGTCGTCTGCAAGAACGATCCTCACGAACGTGTTGGCGTGTTGTGTATGGACGGCGATATGCCCGATATCATTGAATATTACGAACTCACCGAGGAAATGGCGAACGAACGGGATGAGAAAGGAGATTTGGCGTATATTTACGGCGTTATTTTGAATTATCTTTTCCGTTTGAGCAAGCTAGAAGAGATTGTCGGAAACAAAATCCCCGTACATATCGTCGAGAAGAAAATCGAGTGTGTGGATGAAGACGGCGTAACGAGAAAACCGGAGAAGGAAAACGGCAGAAAGTTTGAAACGCTCGCCGTTGATCTGATCAAACCAATGGGCACCGTTTTGCCCTTTGAAGTGGTGCGCGAACGCGAGTTTGCTCCCATCAAAAATAAAACGGGTGTGGACAGTGTCGAGTCCGCGCGGGAATTGTTAAAACAAAATGGAGTGAAATTATAATGAGCAACGAAGTGAAAGAAGAAAAGAAAGAATTGGAAGTGGAACAGGTAGAAAAGACGGAAGGCGCAAGTGAAAACTTGGTGCAGGCGGAAAAGACGTTAGAGCGTTTTATCGAATTGCTTGCCGACATCAACCGTCAAACCATGGATATGTTGAAAACTGGCGATTTGAGTACCCTTTACGAGATGAACGACACGGTGGAAGAATTTTGTCGTATTCAAAAGGGGAATAAAGAGAATTTCTATCAGGGGATCGAAGTGGAAGCGCAGATTATCTACACAAACTTCGACCAGTTGGTTACCTTGACAAACCGTGTAAAACAGGGAAAATGGACAAAGAAACAATCGGCAGTTGTGCTCGATTGTTTGGAAAATATTCTCGCTGCAGACATCACGATTTTGAAGAGATACGGATTGATTGATTAAGACGAAAAAAGGCACTCATCTCAACCATGGGTACCTTTAATTGTGGAATTGTGCATTAAAAAATATTTCCTAAATTGAAGGTGTAGCCGTCGGGTACGTTTTCGGAAAGTCCAATCAAAACCTCAATTTTAGGCAGGGCGTCGGTGTATTCTTCCACGTATAAAAAGCCGATGGCCTCGTCGAGTTGATAATCAATTTCATACAGGACACTGTGCGGAATCCAAATGTGCATCACTTGCTTTTTTTCGTCCCATAATTGGCGCACAACCAGCCCGTCCTCATAGGTCGCCTCGCCGTTCTCTGTCTTGTCTTTCAAGCTTCGAAGGGACGTTTCAAAATGCTGAAAGGTCGTTTGAACGTAATGCAGTTCGAAAAAGGAAATTCCAATCAGCAGGCCCAGCGTTATAAAAATACTCACAATTGTACGAATCATACTTCCTCCTCACCACAACGATTC